>NZ_JBFTRG010000004.1:0-460959 GCF_056399425.1 Variovorax sp. 01N429
GATGCAGGGTCCATCCCTGCCTCCATCGCTCCCACATCAATGCCTTCTGGCTGTCCGTGTAGTAGGTTCGCGTCCGGTAAGCCATCTGCAACACTCCTTCTGCCTACGGCAGTCATCAGTGGGTTGCATCGACCGGTTGAATCCGCAACCAATTGCCGCCCTTCACCTTCTCTACCGCTCCGTGAAGTCACGGTTTGACGCCGGTTCCGGTCATTCCAAAGCGACGGCTTCCCCTTGCACCAGCACATGCTCGGCCCCCTGCGAAACTCGAGCGGATAGGCTCTTTCAGTGAGCGACGAGAAATAGCCGAGAACGGCGTGACCCGGCACGCGAGTCTCGTCGTTCGAGCCCTGCTCGAGTGGCACCAGTTCGGAAGGATGCTTGGGGACACCGCGCGCGCCGAGGTAAAGCGGGCTCGCACACGTGACCCAAGCGAGGTCGGCAATTCTTCGGCCCACGAGCGACGTCAAGGGCGTCATATTCACAGTACAGAAGGCGCTCCCGCTGCTCGACAGGGCGGTCAACGGCGCATCCGTCATCCTGGCCGACTGGAGCACGAGCAGCACAGGAACTGCGAACTTCAGCATATACAGCGCAACCAAGGCCGCGGTCCGCAACCTCGCACGCAGTTGGGTGATGGACCTCAAGGGTCGCGCGATTCGCGTCAACACGCTCTCGCCAGGACCGATCCACACGCCCGGTCTGGTCGAACTCGCCGGGCCCGACCCTCTGCAGCAGCACGGTCTGCTCGAACACCTGACTTCGCATTCCCATCGGGCGCATCGGGCGACCCGAAGATGTCGCCAGGGCTGCGGTGTTCCTTGCCTCGGATGACTCGTCGTTCATTACCGGCATCGAGTTGTTTGCCGAAGGCGGCATCGCGCAAGTTTGAGCGTCGAAGCGATCTCCGACGCGCCGCAGCGGACGCCGGCGATAGCAAGGACGCCCGTTCTTTTTGAGATAGGTTTCGGATTCGGATACGGCAAACCGCTGCGTACGCCACCCATCGGGATATCGGATAGGCCCGGAGGAACGGCGGCCCTATCCGAAGGGAGAGATGACAGATGAATGGAGGCAGCGGCGGACGTTCCGATCAACCTGTCGGTCAAAGGTCAATCACGATGTCACTCTGAGGATGCGAACAACAGATGAGCACATTGCCTTGGGCTGGCGGGTCGAGAGGATCAGGCGCGTACGCAACCGACCCGCTGATCAGTCCGCTTTCGCAGTTATGGCAGACACCGGTGCGGCACGACCAGCGGACGGGCACGTCGCAGGCTTCCGCCAGTTCAAGGAGGTTCTGATCCTTCGCTGGACGCCAGCGGACCGTCAATCCGCTGCGTGCAAAGGACACCAAAGGGCCCGCGCCAACATCCCCAGTTGGCTGATGCGGCACGGGTACCGACCTGACGGCGATGCCGGGCGTCATGGAAGGTCCACCCGAAAACGTTTCGGAATGGATTCGCTTTGCGGCGATGCCCCAACTGATCAACGCCGCCTGCAGGTCGCTGAGTAAGCTTGCGGGCCCGCAGAGATAGAAGTCACCGTTGCGAGGGACGCCTAGTCCGTCGAACTCCTTGACCGCAATACGGCCGGTCGCGTCGTGGTTCCGCCCTTCACGATCGTCGGCGTCGGGACAGCTGTACCAGATGCGACTTCTCCCACGCGCCAGCAAGCCCAGAAGTCGTCGCACTTCCTGAGCAAAGGGATGCGACCTGCCGTTGCGGGCGCTGTGCAGCCACCAAACTTCACGCGGTGAAGCGTCGTCGCCCAATCCGTGCAGCATGGCCAGGACTGGCGTCGCCCCAATTCCGGCGCTGAGAAGAACCACCGGCCCATCTCCAGGCTGCAAGGTGAAGGCGCCTCTGGGCTCGCTCACGTCGAGGATGTCGCCTGCTGCAACGCTGCCGTTCAGGTACCTTCCTGCAGCGCCGTCGGGCTCGACCTTCACGCTAATGCGATAGCTCTCGACAGAAGGTGGCCCTGAAAGCGAATAGCTGCGAAAGAGCAAGGCCTCGTCGCGCCCTGCGCGCAACCGGATGACGACGAACTGACCGGCCAGCGGCTTGGCAAGTCGGCTGCCATCCGCCGGCACGAGGGTCAAGGAGAGCACGTCTGCGCTTTCATGAACGACGTGCGTTACGCGCAGTGGCCGAAAGCCAGGCGCGGCAGTTTGTGCGGCGGCGGCCGGAATCAGGCCGGCGTTTCCTGTCGCGCCGGGGTACGCCTGCTCGCTTCGCAGCAGCTTCTCGAAGGACCATCGCCAGCCTGGGGACAAGGCTGGAATACGCAGCACACTCTGGAGCCGATCCTCGGGATGGTGACCCGAATAGAGCAATGCATTCACCTCCGCAACGGTCATACGCTCCGGTTCGCGATGGAGCATACGGATCGGGTCGCCGGCACCGACTTCACCCTCCTCCACCACGCGCATGTAGAAGCCGGGCCGCCCGCTGGAAGTCAGCAGCGCCGCCATTTGCGGTTCGTTCGTGCGAATCCCGACGCGGTAGCAGGTCACCCGGGGCTGGGTGACCTCGAAAAGTGCTGTCCCGATCCGATAGCGGTCGCCGATGCACACCTCGTCGTCTGGAAGTCCGTCGACCGTGAAGTTCTCGCCAAACTGGCCGTGCGTGAAATCGTCGCGGTTCAGCCGTTGTTCCCAGTAGCGATACGACTCGAGCTGATAAACGAAGACGGCGCGCTGCTCGCCGCCGTGGCCGGCGAGATCACCTTGTCCGTCGCCCTCGACATTGAGCGTCAGGACGCGCCGGCGGCCATCTACAGGCTCTTTCCATATGCCCGTGTGCACGACCCTTCCACGCCATTCGATGTCACGCGGAAGACCCACGCAGACTGAGAGCAACTGGGCCATTGACATACCTCCGGACTCTGAATGAATGCATCTTGAGATTGCCCTTGGGTCCGGCCGATGAAACCAGAGGATGCCGGCCTTGCCCATTGCACCAAGGTCCCAATCACGACTGACACCTTAGTCCAATGGATCAATTTCGTCGAATCTGTTGTGATCCGATGTCGCCCGGCAAGAGAGCAAGAGGAACATCAATGTCTGACACACGCAATCTTCTCCGGCGCTCGTTCCTGGGCACCGCGGCCATCGGAGTGGCTGCTTCTCAATGGGCCCCGGGCAGGCCTGTTTACGCGCAGCCCTCCCCCGCGGCGAACCCGCGTGCAACAGCGCTACGTCGACCGGCATCACAAACGCGACTCGAAACACTTAGGAATATCGATGCCGGCGATCTGAATATTGGGTACTTCGAGGCAGGTCCGGCCAACGGCATGACCGTCATTCTTCTGCACGGCTGGCCCTACGATATTCATACCTATGCCGACGTTGCGCCATCCCTCGCCGCGGCGGGCTACCGCGTGATCGTTCCCTACCTGCGCGGATACGGTACCACCCGATTTCTTTCGAGCGACACGGTTCGCAATGGTCAACAGGCTGTCATCGCGGTCGACATCATCGCATTCATGGATGCCCTCAAGATCGAAAAGGCCACCGTCGCCGGATGCGACTGGGGGGCGCGGACGGCCTGCATCATGGCTGCACTGTGGCCCGCTCGCGTGAACGCACTGGTGTCCGTCAGCGGCTACCTGATCGGCAGCCAGGAAGCAGGCAGGATGCCTTTGCCGCCACAGGCCGAACTGCAATGGTGGTACCAGTACTACTTCGCCACAGAGCGCGGGCGTGCAGGCTACGACCAGAATCGTCACGACTTCGCCAAGTTGATCTGGCAGAGTGCTTCGCCCAAATGGGCTTTCGACGACGCCACGTTCGAGCGCAGCGCGCAGGCCCTCGTCAATGCCGATCACGTGAGCATCGTGGTCCACAACTACAGGTGGAGACTGGGCTTGGCGGAAGGCGAGGCGAAGTACTCCGAACTTGAAGCGCAGTTGTCAAAAGGACCGGTCATTGCAGTTCCGACCATCACGCTAGAAGGCGATGCGAATGGCGCGCCTCACCCTGAATCGAGCAGCTATGCCATGAAGTTCTCGGGCCCCTACGCACATCGGCTCATCAAGGGCGGCATCGGACACAACTTGCCCCAGGAAGCACCCGAAGCATTCGTAGCAGCAGTGGTGGACGTCGGGCGCTTTTGAAAGGAGATGGTCGACGGCCGTGAACCACGACTCCCGGATGCTGACAAGGAACCCGACGACGTCGGTCGGTATCGAGGAAACGCGCCCCACATCGGGGAACTCTTTGAGGTACATCTTTCAGAACGCGGCGCACTCCAGACGATTCCTGCAGTCGGTGGGATGGCATTGACCGTGTTGCGCATCGCCATGTTGACGCCTAGGAAGCACTCATTCCGGCCCATCTCATGAGGAGTCTCACAGCATTCGGACATCGCGTGAGCGATGATGGCGCCTCAGTTCGTCAACCCGCGCATGTCAAGACCAACAAGAATGACGCGCTCGATGCGGAGGCAATCTGCGAGGCCGTCTTGCGACCGAACATGCGATTCGTTCCGGCGAAGTCAACCGAGCAGCAGTCTGGCGCTGCACACGGCGCGCGAGAGCTTTGTCCGTGCACGCAGCGCCCAGGCCAACCAGATCCCCTGCTGCTTGAGTTTGGACTGATCGTTCCCCAAGGCATCCGTCATGTCTGCGAGAGGATTCCAGAGTTGATCGAGGATGCCGGCAAAACGAACTGCCCGGACGCTTCAGGCTGCTGATTGATCGGCTGCTGCAGCACCTCAAGGAATTGGACCGGCAGGTGCGTGAACTCGAGAGGGAGATCGAGGTATGGCATCGCGGCAACGAGGTCAGCCTTCGCCTGGACGATTCCAAGCATCGGCCCCAGCACCGCAAGCGCGCCGGTGGCCAGCGCCGGCGACTCCAGCAACTTCAAGAACGCGCGCCAGTCCGCAGCATGGATCGGCTCGGTGCCGCATCAAAACTCCCGCGGAGGCAAGACACAGCTGCTGGGGACCTGAGTTCCTCAAGGTTGTCTCACCTGGTTACCCAAGGAAATCAACAGCTTGCGAGCGCCGTTTTCAAAGTTGCGCCGGTCGGCTTTTCAAAGTTGTTGGCCCGGGAATCTGACATAAAACGGCTGCTTCTAGGCAAGATTCGCAGACTTGACGTCTGCTGTAAGCCGGCAGCCCACAACAGACATTCACGCTTCTCATCTCTCACGCAGGACTGAAGCCCGAACGGACCGAGAAGGACCTGGAGAAAGTGCCGCCCTACGCAGTCCTCGTTGTGCTCAGGCGCGAACGTTTGAAAAACCAGATGAACGGCGTTGCTGCGAAGCGCTGCGACGGTCAGATTCAAGGCGGCGACTCGCCAGCCAAAGAGGCGCTGAAGCACATTGAAACTCGCAGACTCATCGCGCAGCGATGCACTCCACTTCGACACGAGCATTAAAGGCCAAGCCGCTTGAACCGAACGCGCTACGTGCTGGAAATTTCCCGGCTGCGAAATAGTTCTTGTAAACGTCGTTGAAAGCGTTCCATTCATTCATGTCGGCCAACATCGCGGTGCACTTCACAACATTGGCAAGCGTATATCCATGCGCCTCCAGCGATGTCTTGATGTTCTCCATGACCTGTTTGGCCTCCGGCTGAATGCCACCAGGTGGCAGCTTGAGACTGCCGGGGATGTTCCCAATCTGGCCTGATAGGTAGAGCGTCGAGCCAACTTGCACGGCCTCGGAGAACGGCAGTGTTGTGGGAAGAACCTTTCCGGAGTTCAAGTGTTTCGGAGCCGCACAGCCGCTGAGTAGAACGATCGCCAGGCCAGCAAGCGCTACGGGAAGACGACCGGCAGCGCCAAAACCGCGAGACATTGGAAGGGCTTGAAAGTGCTTGGAACTCATGGGGTACCGATCGCGGCGAGAAATTTATCGATGTCGCTCATATCGTTGAAGACGGAGGGCGAGATGCGTGCGTGATTTGCGCGCAAGGTAATTTCGATCTTCGCCGGTGCAAGGCGAGGCGCCAACTGGGATGCATTGAGATAGGCGAATGTCACGATGGCCGAGTTGGAATCGGTCGGCGTCACCACCTGAAAGCCCCTGGCCCTCAAGCCGTTCTGCAAGGCTTCGGTCATGGGCTTTCGATAGGCTTGGATCTTGTCGGGGCCTACGCTCTGAATCCAGTCGATCGATGCCGCGCAGGCAGCCTCGATCGCACTAGCCGGGAAGGACCCCATGAAATACCCGGCGACCGAGTCGATCTGAACGCTCTCGTAGGGGACGCTGCCCGGCGGGTCAAGCGGATACACATGAAGAATAGGAGCCGCGAAGTTGCGCGTCTGGCGGTAGCCATACCATGGGCGCTGAAGTTGGGGCAGAAGGCTCTTGCGCACGTATAGAAATGCGAAGCCGAAATCGCCCATGAGCCACTTGTACGTTCCGCATGCGGCGAAGTCGACCCCTGCCGCCTTGACGTCGATCGGCATGTTGCCGGCGGACTGAATCAGGTCGACGTACACGAGGGCCCCACGCGAGTGCGCCAGGTCGCAGACGGCCTTGAGGTCATGGGTGAATCCGTTGTACAGCGACACATGCGAAATCGCAACAAGCTTGGTCCCGGGCGAAATTGCCGCATCCAGGGCGGAAAGGGAGATGCGGTAGTCTGCGTCCATTGGAACGGTGATGACGTTCACTCCTCGTAGCCGATACTGCTCGTACATGTAGAAGGACCCGACGAAGTGAAGCGCGTCGGTCGCTACACGCCCACCAGACTCCGGCAACCCGAGGGCCTTGGTGACGAGGTACTCACCCATCGACGTACTAGGAACGTACGTGACCTCATCTGCGTCGGCATTGATCAGGGACGCGAACTTTGCCGTGGCCGTAGCGCTTCCACCCGCAAGCGTTGTTTTCGATTGCGCATACGACACCAGAGCATCCTTGGCATAGGTGTTCCATGGGTGATCAGCGGCTCCGTTGAGGAAGATGCGGTCAGCCACGCCAGGAAAAAGCGCCTTCGCCGGCAGCGTCGGCGTGGACGCGGGGGGCTCGGCCGCTGTTGCTGTGCCGATCGGCAGAATTCCACCTGATCCCCCGCCCCCGCCTCCGCAAGCGGTAAGTTGTCCGCCCAGTACGCCTGCAACAGACGCGCCGCCCACGGTCTTCAGCCAGCGACGCCTTGAAGTAGCGGGTGCGGTCTCGTTTTCAGAATCGCTCATAGTTGAAACTCCATGTTGAGAAAGTCAACAGATTGTTGAATCTTGGTGCGGAAGTGCCCTACAGTGGTGGGCGACCCGTCCAAGGCCGACCTGGGGGTTGAGCAAGACGTATGTCAAATTCAACACCACGTTTTATTGTTCTACAGTTTGTTGAATCGTCGATTAGGGATTCCACTCGCTATGCCCCGTTCCCCAAGCAACACAAAGACCCCGACCCCGCGGACGGCTATCGCAAAGCCCCGCCGTATCACGCGACAAACATCCAGCAGTGCCGAAGCTGCGTCTGTTCCCGCAGCGCTCAAGGAAGAGCGTCGGCGAATCATGGAAGTTCTCAAGCCCGTGGTGCACATGATGAGTTCAATGCTGGGCCCAAACACCGAGCTGGTCCTCCACGACCTCACCAATCCCGGCGCATCGGTCATCGCGATTGCGAATGGCCATGTTTCGGGTCGCGATGTTGGCAGCCCCATCCTGACCGGACCGAAGGATGACCGTGCGTTCTCTGCTGCGTTGACGGCCGCCACTCACGCAGCGCAAAGTGGTCATTCGGTCGTCGATGCTTATCCAACCCTCAGTCCACGGGGCACACCCTTGCGATCTGCGACCGTCGTCTACAGGGACGCGAAGGGCATCCCCTTTGCTGCGCTGTGCGTGAATGCCGACCTCACGGTGCTGAAGCTTGCCCACGCCTGGCTTGAGCAATCCATTCATGGCCGGCCGCCCTCGGCCGCGGCGAACGAGGTGCAAAGCGAACCGCTCGAAATGGACGCGTTGATGGGCGAGATCATTCAGTCCGCCGTTCAGAACTTTGGCAAGCCCGTGCAGTTCATGTCAAAGGACGAGAAGGTCCACGCCGTCGAAGAGATGCTCAGGCGGGGCCTTTTCATCGTCAAGGGCGCAGTGGGCCGGGCGGCAGCGGCGTTGCATATGTCACGCTTTACGATCTACAACTATCTGGAAGAGATTCGACAGCGAGAAGCCGGATAGGGCCGCCCGACACCTCAGAGCAGCGCACCCGCATCTCGCTACTTCCACTTGTCTATGCATACGGACGAAGGGTTGTAAAACTGCCATGCTTGAGACATCGGATTGGTGCGGCCGCCGACTACAACGATCTCGATCGATTTTTTCGGATAGACCTGAATCTCCTGGTCGTCCGGCGCAGTCAGATAGGACTCTGGCCAACGCTTCGTCTGGTATGAAGCGCCCTGCCCTTTGATGCCTTGCTCCATGAACGCGGTGTAGAAGTAGTCGCTTCTGAAATCTCGCGCTGTTCGGGTTGCGCGCGTCCACAGATACTCGGCTACGTCATCCTTCGTATAGCCAGCGTTGGCGAGCTTGTCGGCCACGATGGGATCGAGCAGCAGCAACGCTCCACGCGGCATCTCGAATTGGGCCAGTCCCCGCGCCATCGAGTCCAGTCCCAGCTTCACGTCCGACATGAAGCGCGCGAAGGGCGACAGGAAGTTCCAACCTCCGTACATGACGGTCACCACATCTTCATCGCCCGAATACCCATGGCTTTCGTGCCACGACGGCCAAGGACTTTCCTTCACGTTTTCGCTGAAAGCCAAGCTGTACTTCGTGGGGTTTCCGATGCTGCTCAGGTCGCTCACGCCCGTTTTGGAGCCCCCTAAACAGATCAAGGCCAAGCGCAAGAAGCGCCCCATGCATGCATTGACGGCGTTGCCTGTTCCGGCACCCAAGGCGTTGGCACCGACGTTCATTCCGAGCTTTGCCGCAATCGGACCGCCGACGAGAGTTGCCAACGAGAACGAGGTCGTCGATCGCACGCACGATGCGAAGGCGGGAGCGCTGACCGCTTCAACGATCGAAAGAAGAACCGGCATCTGCTGTGGGCTGCAGTTCGCCATTGCGCCCACAACCGCCACTTTCTCGACTGTGACCCGATAGCCCTCGGGGTGGAACCGTTCGACCACAATCTGTTCCGGCGACTTCGACGTGCCGTTGAGCATGCGACTGACCGCGGCTTCGGTTGGCGGAAAGATCGGCAGGCCGTCTGTCCAGTCACGACGCGTGAAGAATCGGTTCACATCTTCCAAGGTGCCGCGAAACGCGATGCGTCCTGCCCGTTGCTCGGTCCGCGAGCCGGTTGCGATTTCCGATGGCGAAAGCGGTCTGGTGAGGCCAGCGACCAATTCCGAAGCGATCTGCCTCATGGCAGGCTCAGCAATCATGTCGCAAGGATGCGGCACATGCACCCGCCTCAACGCCGGCATGCCCTCCTTCTCACACGTATGCTCGACGTCCGACCGGAACGGCTCGTCAACTACATACACGCAAGGGATGCCGCGTCTCTCCAGCTCCACGGACCAGTGCGTTCCCCACATCGAGCAAGATCCGCATGCGCCGCAACCATAGATCACCGCATCGGCTTCGGACTCAACACGCGCCCACAGCTCGGGCTCGTCGGACATATAGGTACTTTGGCGGCGGATGAACACGGAGGTCACACCAGGAGCCGCCTCAGGGAGGTACTCGGCCATCCAATTCATGAATGAATCGGCTCCTCCGATCACCTGGCTGATACAGAAGACGACTTTGCCGCTCAGGTCGCTCAGCCTTGCTTGCGGCACGGCGACGGCTCGGTGATTGGGCTCTCCCGCGGGACTGAGAACTTCGTAGCTTATTGAACGATCGACGACGACTTGGTCCATACGGTTCCTTTGGTGATGTTGGGCCTCATTCGATGCGGATTCCCGCATCCTTGATGACCTTGCCCCAGACGGCGTAGTCCTGTTGAATGATTGCCTCGAACTCCTGGGGGCTGGTGCCCGTGATTTCGACCCCGAGCGGCACAAACTGCCTTTGAACTTCCGGCGACCTGACAGCCGCCACCAGCGCCTTGTTGAGCGCAGCGACGGTCGATCGATCCATGCCCGCAGGCCCAAAGACGCCGAACCAACCTGAGATATTGAGAGCGCCGAGACCGAGTTCGACGCAATGAGGAACGTCCGGCAGCGCTTCAATTCGCGTCGATCCCGTGATGGCCAGCGCCTTCACGCGCCCTGACTTGACATGTGGAATCGCCGAAGACACCGAGTCGAAGTAGACCTGAACGATGCCGCCTTGAAGATCGCGCTGACCTTCTGAGGCGCCCTTGTACGGAATGTGATTCAGCCGAGCACCGTACAGCCGGTTCAGCATCTCGATGTAGAGATGCCCACTCGTTCCAATGCCAGCGGATGCCGCGGAAATCGGCCCTTCCGACTTGGAAAGTTCAACGAGTTCCCTCAGATCCTTTGCCTTGAGCGACGGCTGAGCGCATACGACTACCCCACTGCGAAAGAGCTGCGTGATCGGGGTGAAATCCTTGAGCGGGTCGTAGGGCAACTTGGCCAGTAGGTGCGGAACCTGGGTGTGCGTGCTGCTGATGGTCAACAGCAGCGTGTGGCCGTCTGGTGGGGCCTTGGCGACTAGGCCGGCTCCCAGGACGGTCGCGCCCCCGGGCTTGCTCTCGACCACAATTGGCGCTCCGCCGAAATGTGAGGTCAGCGTCGGACTTAGAGCCCGCGCCATAAGGTCCGCCGGCCCACCGGGCGCCGCAGGCACGATGATCCGCAGCGGACGGCCGGGAACTGGAAATTCCGATGCCCAACCGTGCGCAGCGACAAGCGCTGCACCGGCACCAAGCAGTGTTCGACGGGTAACGTTCAAGTTTGTCTCCTACGGCGTTGTCGACGTTGTCGGCGCTTGGCAATCTACGCATCGGCCAGATGCGACTTGCGAATCGCATCGATGACTGTCCCCGCATCGGCAACGGCGTTCGATACAGTGAATCGGGCCCCACGTCGAGCGTCGCCTATCGCAAATACATTCGGCACATCTGTCTGCATGCGTTCGTCCACCTCGATGTACCCGCGCGCATCGAGGCGAACCGTATGGTTCAGGAAATCCGTCGCTGGAGTGCGGCCGACCTGAACCACCAGTCCATGGGCTGCCAATGACGTCGCCGAGCCGGACGAATGGCGAAGCTGTATGAGTTCGAGCCCGCTTGACCCCGACGCGCCGCTAAGCACGGTGTCCCTGACCACGCGAATGTTGGTCGAAAGCGCCAATCGCGCTTCCAGATCAGGGCCACAGTTCAACTGCGACCCCATCTCGACCAAAGTGACGTCTGCGGCGAAGCGCGCCAGGTGCAATGCGTCCAGAGCGGCACCTTGCCCGCCGCCGCAAACAATCACGGATTGGCCTCGGTAGAAAACCGCCTCGCAGGCGGCGCAATCGATCAGGCCTCTTCCCTTGAACTGATCCAGCGACGTGGCTTCGATTTGCCGCCTCTTTCGCCCCGGTGCGAGCACCATGGAGGTGGCGGTGAGCGCGCGACCGTCGGCGAGCACCGCAGCATGAGAGCTCGAATAGCTTTCGAGTTCCTGAACCCGTCCCTCGATGAATCGAACGCCTGCAGCCTGGGCATCATCGATCAAGCGTGCAGCAAACTCAGAACCCTTCACCCTCTGTCCATCGCATGGGAAGTCATTCAGCCATTCGAGGTTTGGAAGATCGCCGCCAAGCGACCCATCAGACACCAAGGCTATCCGCAGGTCCTCGGCCGCCAGCATCCGTGCTGCGGTCAGCCCTGAGGCACCGCCTCCGATGATCACCACGTCGTGTTCCAAAAGTCGTCTCCTTGTCTGCCATTTATCTGCACTTTGCAGCTATTGTCTCGGCAAGTCAAGCTCCGCGGCCTACAATGACCGGCATGGCGACAACCCCTCTTGACAGGCGCATCAACTACAGGCTGAACCGAATCTCTGATCGTTGGAGCGCACTGGTCGTTTCCATGGCGCGGGCGAAATATCGGCTGAACCCTGCGGCGATGAAGGTGCTATCCGTCATCGCTTGCTACCAGCCTATTTCTCCGGGGGAATTGATCGAGCGCACTTCCTCGGACTCGCCAAAGGTTGCACGCAACATCGGCTATCTGACCGAGCAAGGACTGATCGAGCGCATACCCGATCAGATGGACGGACGCCGCGCCCTGGTACGTGTCACCACGAAGGGGGCGAAGGTCAATGCTGACATCGAGAAGCTGTCCAACCTCGTCGAAAAGAGAATCACCTCGGCTCTGACCGAATCAGAGCTCAAGACCTTCTACCGAATCTTGGACACCATCGAAGTCGCCGTTCATCAGCAGCTCGGGAACTCCAGTTGGATGTCCTTGGTGAACGGTGTCGAAACCGGCGACGAGTAGCTTTCACATGAGCGAGCGATTGCTCGTCTAGCAAACTGCGAACAGGAAGCGCCGCCAGTATGCACGCGGTGAGCGCAGCAGAATCCCTTGTACGGCGAGACATGACGCTGATCGCCCTCGATTGCTGATACTGCCATGCCACTCATCTGGTCGCCTTGAAGGTCTGGTTGTAGCCGACTGTAGCCGGTAGGCGCCGTTCCCCGACGCGTGGCCGCCCCCGCCGCATGAACTCGGCGGTCACCGACGGCGGACCTCCTTCGTCGCCGGTACCAAATGCTCAACGATTTAAGTTTCCTTTAAGTTCCACGACACACACTGATTTTCGGCAGCCCGCTCTTCTCCTCCTCCACCCTCCCTCAAGGGCTGCTGTTAACCCGCTCCGGCGGGTTTTTCTTTGCTCAACAGGAATGTTCAGTCGAAACGCCTCCTCATGGCCACGGGTAAGCTGCGGGCGTTCAGAGGAACGCTCTCAAATCTTGGCCAAACTTCCATGGACAGCTTGCAGACACTGCAGTCGCTCGGAATCTCGCTTCCAAGCCCTGCCTACGTCGCTGGTAGCGTTCTGTTCGGGCTCATCGGAATCGTCGCCTACCGCTACGGAAGGCGGACCGGTCGTCCACGGAGCAAATGGCTAGGTGTCGCCCTGATGTTCTATCCCTATGCGATTCCGCAAACTTGGCTGCTCTACGTCGTGGGCGTGGCCCTTTGCGTAGGGGTCTTCATCGACCGCGACTGAAGGCCCCCCTCAGCGCGGCGAACGCTCCAATTTGCGAACTGGACTTCGGTGGCAAGTGACCGGTATTGGCCCGTCAGTAACAGTTCGAGGTCGAGTCTCGTTGGTCGGTTCCCGCTGCACAATTGCCAGCCTCTACTTCTCCGGCATGGCTGAAGAATGGTGGCTGGTGATCAGCCACCGACTACCGTCCCACTTGTAGGTGTACGTGTACCGCGCCTTGACGACAGCGCCCGTCTTGGCGAAGGTGAAGGTATACAAGCCAACGTCCACGGCCGTGGTGCAACCGATCTCTATGGTTCTGGAGTCGATGCGCCCGAACGGCTTGTCTTGAAGGAAGTGCTCGAAGTAGTCTTGCTTTTGCGCCGCATTGAGACGCGGTGTGTTGGAAACGGTGGGAAGTAAAACGGATTTATCCGCGTAGTTCTCAACCACCTTGCGCGGGTCGCCGGTTTGCAATGACTGGTTCCAACGGTCAAACAGCGCGGCAACCTCCTGCTCGCTAGTTGCCCTACAGGTTTCAGTTCGTGCGGATGTGGAACCCAGTGGATTCGAGGCGCAACCGGCGAAGAGGGTGCCCGCGGCCAAAAGCGAAAACACGGCAGCTTTCCTCACGGACGCTCCTTCCTGGTCTGCAACTCGATCGCACGAAAACTGGGTGAATGCCTCACGCCTGCCGATATACCCCCAATCAGGCACGTCGGCAAGGCGGCTATCGGGCAGATGAACCCCGACATCAAATGTCGGCTCAGGCCCGGAGGCAGCGTTTGTCGATTCTCAAACTAGTTCGATCTTACCGGCGTCAGCAGTCGTATGGATGTGGGTGACAGGACTTCGACTGGCATCTTCGCGCCGACGAAGCCGACTTCTTGAAACCACCTGCGCAACCCAACTCCGCCCATGATCCGAGGCGTGCGATTGCCGTTCGCGCGGCGGTTGATCATTCCTGCGATCGCCTGTTGTTGCTCCCCAACGTAGATGTCGATCGCCTCAGCGCCGGCGCCCAGCAGCGCCTGGGCTGCAACGCCGACGTTGAAAAAGCCTTGGTTGAAATAGGCCGGGCGAAGCACGAATGTGAAGCTGCCGACGGGGCGCTCCGGCGGCGTATCCTCCACGGCGTCGCCCTTATCTGGTTGCAGCGGCAGCGCCGGCGCATGAACGCCGTCATCGACGCGCCCACCATTCCATGCCGGGTCGATCACGCGTATCAAATCGTCCTCCAGCCCTGCCAGGTTCAGATGAAACTGCCCGTAGTGCAGCAGGCCATTGTCCGGCAACGCAAGGATCTCCACTGCCGCGCCCTGAACGAGCTGCTCGCGCAGGCTCGCATGGTTGCGCACGTTTGTTGCCTGGGTGGCGCCAGGCCGCTTGTAGCCGCGCATGCGCCGCTGCAAGGGCCGCGTGGTCTTCCCGACGTACATCACCTGACCATCGCAGACGAACGCATAGAGGATGTTGCGTTGAGTGGCATGCCGGGTCAACGCATAGGTGAGTTCCTCGCCTTGCAGGAGCCAGTGACCCGCAGGCTCGAAACCGATCTCGAGCAATCGATTCATGTGTCCATTCGGTGATTGAGGGATGCAAAGTCGCTCGCGACCATATTTCGCCCGGCGTTTCGCCCGGCGGCCTTCCGTCAAGCGCGATACTGCGAGAGGAAAGGGCGACCTGGAGGCAACGAATGCTAGATGGGAATGGTCGAAGTGAGCTTGGACGTCCGAGAGGGCTGCGAGTCCGTTGCGTGCGCAAGCGCCCGCCGGGAACGTCTGTACCGACCGGGCGCAGGCAATGCCACCGCCTCTCGACTGGGGCAGCGGCGCCGCGGCGCTCCAGGTGGCGTCGGACCCGAACACGCCGGCGAGTTTCGAACCACTTCAGTTTCGCTCGATGGAGCAAGCGATTTCGCAGACGGTCACTTCTCGTCTTCTGGAATGGAGCAGCACGGATGCAACGTGTGGCCCGTCTTGCGCATCGCGCTCAGGCGGCCTTTCGGGTGCCAAGGTAAATTTCAATGAGCCGTGGGTCGGAGCGCATCTCTTGGGCGCTTCCTTGCATGAGGAACGCACCTCCTTCGAGTACGTAGGCCCAGTCCGAAATCTCCAGAGCGGCTCGCGCGTTCTGCTCTACGAGCAGCACAGTCAGTCCTGCCTCCTTGAGCTTATTGATCGCCTTCATCATCTCGGCGACGATCAGCGGCGCCAAGCCCAAACTCGGCTCGTCAAGCATGAGCAGTTTGGGCTGCCCCATCAGGGCCCGGCCCACGGCAAGCATCTGCCTCTCGCCGCCTGATAACGTGCCGGCAAGTTGCTTGCGTCTTTCCTTCAGACGAGGGAAGAGTCCGTAGACAAGATCTGTCGTGTCCCGCCACGCTGCGACCCGCAGTTCTCGAGGCCGATGGCCGCCGAGCAAGAGGTTCTCTTCGACGGTCATGGTCGTGAAGAGCTCGCGCTTCTCCGGCACCAACGAGATGCCTAGCATCACGCGTTGTTCGAGCGACAACCTGGAGATGTCCTCGCCTTCGAAGCGCTGGACGCCGTGACTTCCGATCACGCCGCTCAGCGAGTTCAGGAGCGTGGATTTCCCAGCTCCGTTGGGGCCGAGGACGGAGACGATAGTGCCTTTCGCGGCAGTCAGGGCAAGGCCGGACAGAACCTCGGCCTTGCCATAGCCCGCGCGCAGTTGCGAAATCTCCAGAAGAGTGGTCGTCATGTCAGTGCTCCGTTCCGAGGTAGGCGGCGCGCACAAGCGGGCTTTCCTGGACCTCCGCCGGGGTGCCCTCGATCAACTTCTTGCCAAATTCCATCACTACGATTCGGTCCGTCAGGTTCATGACGAACTCCATGTCGTGCTCCACCAGGAGCAAGCTCAGACCTTCGCCGCGCAACTGGCTCAGAACGTTCGCGAGTGCCTGCTTTTCCCCGTGGCGCAAACCAGCGGCTGGCTCATCGAGAAGCAGAAGGGTCGGATCCGACGCGAGGGCGCGAGCTATCTCGACGAGCCGCTGAGCGCCAAGCGAGAGGTTCCCAGCGAGCTCGTACATCGATGCCCCGAGGCCAATGCGTTCGATCTGCTTCTGTGCCTCCCGCAATACCCGCTTCTCGTCGCCCCGATCCATTCGAAGGACGGACGATGCAATGCCGGAGGAGGTCCGGAGATAGCACCCGATAGCGACGTTCTCGAGCACCGTCATATTGGGAACCAGCTTGACGTGCTGGAAGGTCCTCGACAAGCCGCGCCCAGCGATCTCACGAGAGGGCCGACCGTCGACGCGGTCGCCCGCGACCATGACCTGCCCACTGGTGAGGGGAAGCACGCCCGAGATCAAATTGAAGGTCGTGGACTTTCCGGCGCCATTCGGGCCGATCAAACCCACGATTTCGCCCCCCTTCACCGCGAAGGTGATGTCGTGCACCGCGGTCAAGCCGCCAAACTGCTTGCGAATGGCGTCCACGTCCAGCAGACGTTCGCCCTTGGCAACCTTCTCGCGCGCCGGCAAGGGGCCCGCTTCGCTCCAGTCGTTCTTCCGCTGCGACCTCGGCAGCACCCGTCCAACCAACGACCACAGACCGTGCGGTGCCACCTTGAGGACGATGATCAAGAGCAAGCCGAAGATCACACCCTCATAGTTCGCTCCGGCGCCGAAGAGTGCCGGCATCCAATCCTGCAGCGCGTCCTTCAGGACTGTGGAGAACCCGGCGCCGAGAAATGCTCCCCAGATGTGGCCCACACCGCCAAGAACTCCCATGAAGAGGTAGTCCAGGCTCTTGCCGATCCCGAAAGGAGACGGGGTCACGGCACGCTGCATGTGAGCGAAAAGCCATCCCGAAACCGACGCAAGCAGCGCGGCGATCACGAAGGCGGTCAGCTTGTATCGGAAGGTCGAGGCACCGATGGACGCCGGCATCGTCTCGCCGCCTCCGTGATCCACATTCATGGCGCGCAGCACGCGGCCTGTTCGCGAGTCCAGCAGGTGATGCATGCCCAGAGCCGCGGCTAGCGCGATGCCCCAGATCAGATAGTAGAAGTCCCGTCCGCCTTGGAGGCTGTAGGCGCCGATGCTGATCGGCGGAACGTTGTTGATCCCGTCGTACTTCCCGAGCGCATCCAGATTGCCGATCACGTAGTAGAGCGCGATACACCAGGCGATCGTTGCCAACGGAAGGTTGTGGCCGGACATCCGAAGCGTGACCCATCCCAGGCAAATAGCGACCACACCGGTGAGCGCCAGGCCGGCCACGAGGCCAAGCCAGGGCGGCAAGCCCATCGTCGCACAAAGATAGGCCGTCGTGTAGGCGCCAATACCGGCAAAAGCTGCCTGGCCAAAAGACGTCAGACCAACCACGCCCGTCAGCAGCACGATGCCGAGAACAACCAAGGCATCGATGCCGATGTAGTTCATCTGGGTGATGAGAAACGCTGGGATGGGAAGCAGCGGGAGCGCAAGCACCAGGACAACGAACGCGATGATGCCGACGCGTCGAACGTTGGCGCTTTTCATTCGCGCTGGCGTCGCTGTCATAGGGAGTATTTCAGCGATAGCCATCTCAATGCTCCTCCGAACCACGGCTCAGCAACGATCGCCACAGCAGTATCGGGATGATTGCGGCGAACACGATCGACTCCTTGAAAGCGCTTGCCCAGAATGATCCGAACGATTCGATCAAGCCGACGACGATGGCGCCAGCGAGCGCACCAGGGAAGCTGGCCAGGCCAGCGAAGACAGCAGCAACGAAGCCCTTCAGACCGATCAGGAACCCCGTGTCGTAGAACACCGTCGTTGTGGGGCCGATGAGTACGCCCGAGAGAGCGCCGACGCCCGCAGCGAGGGCGAAACTCAGCATGCCTGCCTTCTCCGCCGAGATGCCTACGATCCGGGCTCCGAGCTGGTTCACGGCGGTTGCCCGCAGGCTCATCCCTCGAAACGTCCGGGTGAAGAGCCAGAACAGCAGCGCAATGAGAACCGTAGCCACACCGATGACGATCGCGCTCTGGCTGTTGATCGAGATGTCACCCAGAGACCACGTGGCGTCGAAGAACGATGGAGTCCTGAACCCCTCGGGCCCAAAGAAAGCCAGAGCGAGGCTCGTGAGCGCGAAATGAACGCCGACCGAGACGATCAGAAGCGTAAGCACCGTGGAGGTCGCGAGCGATCGGTACACCAGCCGATAGAGCATCGACCCCATGGGCGTGATGATGGCCAGCGTCAGAAGAACCTGCACGGCCAAAGGCGCCTTCACCGGTCCGAGCCACGCAGCCAGCGCCACTACGATCGCTGGCACGGCAAGCACCCTGCCGCACGCCATGGCAACATCCTGAAGAACGCTGCCCCAGCGGATGCCGTTCCATATCTCCTGGACGACGCAGGCCACGGCCATGATCGCTACGAGCCAGACTGCAGATGGGACCTTCCCCAGTTGGAGTTGCGCCAAGGTCACCACGCCGAAGACGACGAATTCGCCCTGGGCGATGAACAGTACGCGTGTGACGGTGAACACCAGGATGATGGCGATCGCCATCAGGGCATAGACCGCCCCGTTGACTGCGCCGTCAACGAAAAGTAGGGATGCAATGGAGAGGTCCATGGGGGCTTTCTTTTTTTCAGCCGTTGCGCTTGGCGCCGATCAGCACGAAGAGGATCGTGGCTGGACGATCGCTCCTGTTGCGCCAGGCGTGGCGCGTGCCGTTCTGCACGATCAGGTCGTGAACCTTCAGAGCCTTGGAAGCGCCATCGTCAAGTTCGAGATGCAGTTCCCCCTCGAGAAGCATCGCGTAGTCGACGCTGTCGGTGGTGTGCATGCCTGGGCTGTCCATCTCAAAGCGCTCAGCCAAACCCGGCAGTACCTGCATGTATTCGCCGCCGGCTGCGGCGGGGTCGAAGTCGGCGCTTGCCATGACCGAGTCGGGCGGTAGCGTGACGACCATGACATTGGTTCCTCCGGCCTGCGGCAGCCAAGAGGTCGCGGTTGCGGTGGGGTCCGCTGAAAGCGCTGGCACCTGCGGATTTGGGGGCGTTTCCCAACCCAGACCTGCGCTCATGCCAGGCACGTGTTTGAACGCTGAGTAGCGCGGAAGCGTGCCGTCAGAGATAAAGACCGATTTGCCCGACGGGCTATGGCCGGTGACGATGCGTCGAACTTGCATGGAGTTCTCCAATATGGGATTGGGGATGCGTCAGTGAGCGATCACGATGTTCGTGAACCCGCCGGTGCGTTGATCGACGGCATCCAACGCCTCGTTCACCTTCTCGAGAGGAAAAGATTCGTGCTCGAAGACGCTCAGGTCGAGCTGCCCAGAAGCAGCCATGGCTGCCATGTCCTCTCCTTCCGCAGTGGTGAACCAGAGCGATCCAATGAGGGACTTCTGCTGGACCATCAGGGGGATGGGTTCGAGGGCGAGGGTTTCCGCAACGCCGCCCACGTTGATCGCTTTGCCACCGCGGCGCAGCGCGTTGAAAGAGTCCAAAACGGCGGCGGCCGGAGCGTTCGCGCCAAGCGCCTGGATCACAACGTCGACACCGAGGCCGTCGGTCGCCGCCATCACGATCTCCGCGACCGATTTTTCGCCCACCGCGACCGGATGGATTCGCTTCGGATCCAGCGCCTGCAGCTTTTCGAGAAGCGTCTTATTGCGACCGGTCGAAAAGACTTTCGAGGCGCCCATCGCGAGCGCAAGCAAGACGGTTCCAACCCCCAGGGTTCCGGTGCCCCCGTCAACCAAGACAGTCTGTCCCGGAGCAAACTGCGCCTTGCGAAGAGCCGAGTAGCCGGTCCCAAGGTAGCCGAACCGCGCCCCCTGCTCGAAGGTGATGCTTTCCGGGAGTTTCACGAGGTTCGCGACCGGGGCAACGAGATATTGGCCAAACCCACCGTACGGATAGTCTTCGAACAGCTGCTGGGAGCCGGGGCCGAAGCCGAAGTAGCCCATGAAGGTGTATGCCGTGCAGTTCAAGGAATCGCCCCTTCGGCATGCCACGCATCCACCGCATGAGAGTCCGGGATTGACGTACACCCGGTCACCGGGTTTGACGCCAGAGCGCACCTGGCTGCCAACCGCCGTCACGATACCGGCCGTGTCGAGTCCATATATGGCCGGCAGCTTCGGCAGGGGCAGGTAGGGGAACCAAGTCGGATAGTTCGTGATGACGTTCCGAAGGTTCGGGACGACGCCCGCCGCCTTCACCTCGACCAGGACGTCGGTTGGCCGAACCTCCGGGACCGGGACCTCGTCAACTTGGAATTTGCCGCCAACATCGTGAAGGCGTGCGGCGCGCATGGTCTTGTTGCTCATATTTGTCTCGCTCCAATTCAATCGTTGAGTTAAGGGTCAGTTCAGTTCGCTAGCTTCCAGCCGCCGTTCTCGACGCGCAGGAGAACAACAGCACGTTTGTCGGCGCCGGCGTGATCGGTCGGAGACATCGTGTAGACGCCCTGAGCACCTGCGAGATCCTTGGTGGCCTCCAGTGCATCGCGCAGTGCTTGGCGGAACTCAGTGGTCCCCGGCTTGGCCTTGGTCTTTGCGACCGCGACGGCCCTGTCGGCAAGCAGATACGCGTCCCATGAGTACGCAGAGAATGAGTTCCGGGTCCCCGGTCCATACTTCGCCTCGTAGGCCTTGGTGAACTCGAGCCCCTGCTTTTTCACCGGATTCGTGTCAGGCAGTTGCTCCGCGACGACCACTGGTCCCGCCGAGACCAAGGCACCTTCAAGCGCTTTCCCGCCGATCTTCAGGAACTCCGGATTGACCACCGCAGCACTGTGATAGATCTGCCCCTTGTAGCCGCGCTCCACCAACGCGGTGTGCGGCAGGGCCCCGGGCGTTCCGGAGCCGCCCAGCACGACGACATCCGGGCGGGAGGCAACGACCTTCAGCGCCTGGCTGGTCACCGACGTATCGAGCCGTGCGTAGCGCTCGTTTGTGGTGACGCTGAAGCCAGCGGCCGGTGCTTGCGCCGTCAGGGCGGTGTAGACCTGATCGCCCCAGGAGTCACTGAAGCCGATGTAGCCGACAGTCTTCGCCCCTTTCGCCTTGATGTGGTCGGCCACTGCACCCATTTGCAGGGATGTGGGAAGCGACATAGAGAACACCCACGGGTTCTTAGCCGGCTCGCCGCTCAGTGGTGACAGCGCGATCTGCGGCGTCTTTGTCTCGGAGGCGACGAAGCTGATCGAGGACGCCGTCGGCACATTGCCCGAACCGATGATCAGATCAACCTTGTCCTCCGTGATGAGCTTGCGGGCGAGGCGCGCTGCATTGGCTGGGTCGGTCGCATCGTCGACGACGATGTAGGTCACCGGTTCACCCCCGAGCGTGTTCGGAGTGGCAGCGAAAGTGTTCTTGTAGGGAATGCCCAGCGAGGCGCCCGGCCCCGACGCGCCGGTGATGATGCCCACCTTGATCTGTGCAGATGCGGTGCCGAGCAAACAGGCGAGCGCTACAAAGGCGACGGCGGAAGTTGCAAGCTTGAATTTCATTTTGTCTCCAGTAACGTTGAAAAAGACGAAAGCACGATGAACTCGAGCCGCAGCAGCGTTTGCCCCGCGACCAATCCTGATGACGACTACTTCGGCGGTGGTGACGCCACACCGAACTTGGTTCGAAGCGCTTTTCGCAGCACCTTCCCCGCGCCGCTCTTCGGCAGTTCCGTCACGAAGAAGATTTCCTTGGGGCACTTGTAGGCCGCGAGACGAAGCTTGGCGAATGCAATGAGGTCCTGGGTGGAGGCCTGGGAGCCCGCACGCAGCACGACAGCGGCGACCACCCTCTCGATCCAGCGCGGGTCTGGGACGCCAAACACAGCGGCTTCGCTCACGTCGGGCGATTGGTGGAGCACTTGCTCGACTTCGGACGGAAAGACGTTCTCCCCGCCGCTCACGACCATGTCGTTCTTGCGGTCGACCAGGTACAGATAACCCTGCGCATCCTGATAGCCGATGTCGCCAGTCCGCAAGAATCCGCCGGCAAAGGCCGCTGCACTCTTCTCGGGAAGATTCCAATATCCAACCATCGTGCGAGCGCTTCTAACCAGCACTTCTCCCGGTTCACCAATCTCTGCAGGATCGCCGTTGACGGTCTCGATGCGGATCTCGTCTGCCCCCAACGGTCGACCGCAGGATGCGAGCAGATGTGCGCTGCCGGAATCGGCGATCGCCTGCTCGTGGTCCTGGGGAGTCAGCGTGGAGATGATTCCGCCTTCGGTTGATCC
Source organism: Variovorax sp. 01N429 (assembly GCF_056399425.1). Lineage (NCBI taxonomy): Bacteria > Pseudomonadati > Pseudomonadota > Betaproteobacteria > Burkholderiales > Comamonadaceae > Variovorax > Variovorax sp. 01N429. Next base: position 22,306 of record NZ_JBFTRG010000004.1, read on the forward strand.
ATAGGACTGAGAGAACGAGCAGCCGCTGAGCACGGCAAGCGCGCGCTTCAGGTGTGCAACGGGCATGGCAGAACCGGCGTAGACGATCCTGCGAAGCGCGGCAGCTGCTGCGGGCGCCTCCGGATGACCGATCAGGTCGCCGAGCATCGTCGGCACAAGGTGAACATTCGTCACCGCATGGCTCTTCAAGCTCGACACGAGGTCGGCGAGATCGAACATCGGCCGCAAGACGATGGTGGCGCCGGTGCTGTAGCTCGGCAGGAGGTAGTAGCAGAGTCCCCCTACGTGAAACATCGGCATCACACAGAGGACAACGTCTGCCGCCGTTACGCCGATGGCTTGGGTAGCTGACGCCTTGCAGTTCTCCACCAGCCCGCGATGACTGATCGACGCGCCTTTGGGCGCGCTCGTCGTTCCGCTGGTGTAGATAAGACATGCGACGTCATCGGGCTGCACTGCCGGATAGGTCGCGCATCCCTCGCTGCGTCGGATCCAGTCCTCGTGACCGATCCATCCGTCGCGTCCATCGGCTGCCGCGACCCGCATCTTCACAGACGAGACGGCCTTGGCCATCTCGTCAGCGACGTCAATCCATACTGAGTCCGCGACGATCACCGCGGGCGTGCAATCCGCCAGCAGTTGCTCGAGCTCTGGACGGGACAGCCGCCAGTTCAGAGGCACTGGGATGAAGCCAGCCGAGCACGTTGCGACCCATTCGGCAAAGGCGACGCTGTTGCGGCCGAGCAGTGCAACCCGTTGACCTGGTCGAATCCCGGCGGCCAGAAGACCTTGGACAAGGCGCTCTACCCGTCGGCCGAAATCCTCGAAGCTGACCTCCGCGACGTCGTCGCGAAAGGCAATCTTGGCGCCCAGCGAGCTTTGAGCCCGCACAATGTCGCCGAAGACCTTTGCGTCTGGGAATGACATGGTTGCTCCCGTCGGTGAGGTTGCTTCGCTCACGCGAATTCCGGGTGCGCGGCGCGCCACGCCTCGAAGCCGGCGACGAATCGAGGAGACATGGCCTTCAGGCGCTCGGGATCGATGCGACCCGAGCGGCCGATGTAGCTCATGGCGAACTCCCACGCAGGAAGCTTCATGTAGTCTTCGAACTTCTCGTACCAACCGGCGCTCCTGGCCGACGCCGCAATCAGCTTGTCGACGATGGGTCGGCGACCGGCCTCGAAAGCGGCAAGCGCGTCAGGAATGCTGTTGGGGTTCTCGGCAAGCGCCTTGGTGAGGGCCTGCACATCTTCCAAGGCGAGACGTGTGCCGGACCCGATGGAGAAATGCGCGGTCCGCAGCGCATCGCCGACCAGGACGTATTTGCCGGACGACCAGTGTGCGTTGCTGATATTGGGAAAGCGCCTCCAGAGCGACTTGTTCGTCACCAGGCTTGCGCCCTCCAGCTCCTCGGCAAAGACTTGTTCGCACTTCACGCGCGACTGGTCTTCGGACATCGACGCGAAGCCAATCCGTTCGAAGGTTTGCTCATTCACCTCGACAAGGAACGTGCTCATGTCGGGCGAGTACCGATAGTGGTGCCCGTTGAAGTTGCCGTCAGGCGTCGCCTTGAACGTTTGCGTGAGGAAGTTGAACGGCTTGGTCGCACCGAACCACGCGAACCGGTTGTTCAGCAGGTCGAGCTTGGTCCCGAACTCCTTCTCGTAGGTCCTCCGCACGAGCGAGTTCACACCATCGGCACCAATGACGAGATCGGCCTCTCCCAGTTCGGCCAGATCGGTGATGAGTTTGCTGTTCACGAGCACGACGCCGGCGGACTCAGCACGTTCGCGCAACACCTGCAGCAGCCGAAGCCGCGCAATCGCGGTGAAGACCACGCCGTCAATCCGGATGGACTCCCCATGGATGCGCAGCTCGATGTCGCTCCAGGATTCCAGACCTGCCGTGATGGCTGCGAGCGTTTCAGGATCTTCGGCGCTCAGAAACTCGAGGGCCTTGTCCGAGAACACCACGCCGAACCCAAACGTCTCGCCGACAGCGTTCTGTTCGTAGACGACCACTTCAGAAGCCGGGAACTGGCGCTTGATTCGAAAGCCTGCGTATAGGCCTGCTGGCCCACCGCCGAGGATCTTGACTCGCATGGTTATCTCCTGTCAGGACTTGGAAGCTTGGGCAGCGACTGGCTTGAGCCTGTCGGCCTTCTTGTCGATGAACTGCTTGAGCCCAGCCCGGGCCTCCGGGCTGGTCTGGGTCATTGCAGCCATCAGCGATTCGACGAACAGGCCGTCGTCGTGCGACATGTCGTGAATGCGAGGCAGGGCGTTGATGATTGCGTAGTTGGAAATCGGAGAATTCGTCGCGATTCCGGACGCGAGCTCCAGTGCCTTGTCGAGAGCGCCGCCTTCCGCGGTGACAAAGTTCACCAGGTTGGCCGCGAGCGCCTCATCCGCCTTCATGACGCGAGACGTGAGCATCATCTCGACCATTCGCGTGACACTGAGCAAGCGCGCCACGCGAACCGAGCCACCACCGCCAACGAAGATGCCGCGCTTGCCTTCCGGCAGCGCAAAGTACGTGGTGGCATCAGCGACACGGATGTGGGCCGAAGCGGCGATCTCGAGCCCTGCACCAATCGTCGCACCCTGAAGTGCTGCGATGAAGGGGATCTTTCCCTGCTCGACTATGTTGAGCAGCGCATGCTGGGCGCGCGAATCATGGAGGCCATCGATCGGCGTTCGGCCCATGTGCTCGGCAAGATCGAGGCCCGCCGAGAAGTTCTCGTTGCGGCTGTAGATGATCCCCACACGCGCCTCTTCCTGGGCGCGCTGCGCGGCCTTCCCCAAGGCTTCAAACATGGCCTGGTTCATCGCGTTGCGCTTGGAAGGACGATCGATCGCAATGAGGGCGATGTTGCCTCGAAGCTCGTAGGAGATTGCTTCAGATTCGGTCATGAGAAGTTCCGCAATGGCGGTCAGATGTGTTCGAAGAGATCCAGCGACGAGGCGCCGGCGGTGGCTTGTTTGGCTGCATGGGCAGCACGCGTTTCAAGATCGCTCAACCAATACTTGCCCGCTGCTGCGAGTCTTCTGGTGATTCGGTCTTCGCCTGGCGCGCTTGCGAGCCGCACGGCGATCCAGCCTGTAGCGCCTAGCATCGCCAGCCGAAGGAAGGAAACGGCTCCTGCCTCCGCGTCACGCGGGGAGGATTGAAGCTTAAGAACGGCGTCCCCCGTAGCTTTGAGGATGGCGAGGGTGGCAACCGCCGGCGCGGCCAGGGATGAGTCGGCGGCCGCGACTTCGGCGGAGGCGACCTGCAGAAACTCCCCCAGCCCCTTTCCGTTGTCGCGCCAGAGCCGGCGGTGCACCAGGTCGAGCGCCTGAACCCCGGTCGTTCCCTCGGCGATCGACATCATCCGGGCGTCGCGCATCCACTGTTCGACGGGCCATTCGGTCGTGTAGCCGGCGCCACCCAGCACTTGGATGGCTTCGTCAGGAACCTCGTGCCCTGCGTCTGCACACGAGGCCTTGACGACGGGAAGGAGCCATTGCGCAACGTTGTCCGTGGCCGGCCGATTGCCCTCGGCCCTCGCGGAATCCAGCTGTTGAGCGTCGATGCGGATGACCAGCTCGTAGACCAGCCCGTGAAGTACTTCCACACGGCTCGCCATCGTCAAGAGCTGGCGCTGAACATCGGCGTGATTCGAGATGGCGATCGGCGGCTTCGACGGATCACCGCCCTGGCGGCGCTCGGCGGCATGGCCAAGGGCGATCTGTTCGGCGCCGAACGCCATCCCTACTCCTTCGATTGCCACCATCTGGCGCATCGTCTGGATCATCACGAACATCTGAGTCAGGCCACGATGCTGCTTCCCGAGCAGGTAGCACTGCGCTCCTTCGAATCCCATGGCGCACGTCGGGGAGCCATGCAGGCCTAGCTTGTGTTCGATCCGGCGCGCCTGCACGCCGTTTGAAGCCAGCTCGCCCGCCGCGTCGTGAACGAAGTTGGGCACCAGGAAAAGGCTGAGGCCGGCGCTGCCAGGAGGCGCGTCAGGCGTCCGCGCCAACACCAAGTGCCCGATTCTCTCGACAAGATCGTTGTCGCCGAAGGTGGTCCACATCTTCTCCCCGGTCAGGCGCCATGTGCCGTCATCGGACGGCGAGGCGCGAGAACGTATGCGTCCGACATCGGAGCCCGCGTCCGCTTCTGAGATGCAGATCGTTGCGGCCCATTCGCCGGTCACGAACTTCGGGATCCACTCTTCCTTGATCGCATCCGAAGCAAACTGCATCAGAACTTGGGTTGCCGCGCGAGTTGGGCCACTGACCATTCCGATTGCCATGCATGCCCGGTCGAAGAGCTCGCGGCACGCGGCGTTCACGAAGGTTGGCAAGCCTTGACCGCCATATTCCTCCGGCTGGTCGACGCTGTTCCAACCCGCCGCGGCCAGGCTCTTCCAAGCTTCTCGATAGCCCGGGGCCGTCCTCACCCGGCCGTTCAAGGTCAGACAACCCTCTTCGTCGCCGATCCGGTTGATCGGAACGAGGACTTCCTCGGCGAACTTCGCAGCTGCATCGAGGATTTGTTGAATCGAATCCGGCGAAACATCGATGCCTCGAAGAAGGCGCTCTGCCAACGGCCTATAGCCCGGCACGAGTTCGATGTGCTTTCGGATCACGTCCGCGTGAAATCCGTAGTTGGTGTCGTTCATCGCGCCACCTTGCTTCGCGCGCGTGCGCCCAAAATCGCAAGATCGTCGCCGGCATACGGATGCGCAATCCGGTACGAGAGGAAGTCGACGAGTTCCCGGTCGCGCCAGGCCGACCATTCGGCATTCGAGTGTCCCTTACGCAACATCTGGGCACCCGCCTTGAGTGAGTCGCAAACCTCGGGCGTCAGCGTTGGCTGCCCCAAAGACGACCACCAGCCTTCGACATCCGTGCGGAAACGGGCGAGGATCTGTTCCATTCCACCGTCACCACCAGCAAGATTGAAGGTCATCAACGGACCCATGACCGCCCAACGGGGGCCAAGGCCGAAGAGCATGGCGGCATCGATGTCGTCCGCGCTGGCTACGCCCTCGCTCAAGCAGAAGATCGCCTCACGCAGGAGCGCAAACTGCAGACGGTTCGACAGATGGCCCGTCATTTCCTTCTGCAGCGTGATCGGATGCTTGCCGAGCTTCTCGTAGAAGCGCCGCGCCAGCGTCACCGCCTCTGGCAACGTCTTCTCCCCCGCCACCACTTCGACCAGCGGAACGATGTACGCGGGGTGGAAGGGGTGCCCGAGCAGCAATCTCTCCGGATGGATGCAGAAGGCCTGCAGCTGCGAAGGAGGAACCCCACCGCTGCTCGACAGAATGAGGCGGTCGGATGGGACGACGCTGTCAATCTTGGCGATCACATCGCGCTTGATCTCCAAGGCTTCGGCCACGTTCTCCTGAACAATGTCGCTCTGGCGAGCCATGTCTTCCAGAGAAGCGGCGAAGCTCAGGGCCTCGAACGGAGGGTTTGCCTGGCTCGCGCTATCGAGTGCACGCAGGGCGGGCCATGCCGCCTCTACTCCCGCACGAAGTCGCTCTGCGGCGCCCTCCGAAGGGTCGTACACGACAACCTTCATGTCCTTTGCCATCATCAGGGCCGCCCAGGCGGTGCCCACAGAACCGGCCCCTGCAAGGCCGGCCACACGGATGTTTTCAAGCGCGAGGAGTGCCACGATATGCCCTACGCCAAGCCCATCATTTGGCGGGCTTCGTCCGGAGTGGCCGGCTCAAATCCGAGCTCACGGATGATACGAACCTGCCGCTCGATCAGCATCTCGTTGGTGGCGTGCACGCCCTTGCTGTAGTAAAGGTTGTCCTCCAGGCCGACCCGGACATGTCCGCCGAGCAGGAGTGCGTGCGTGGTGGCCGGAAGCTGCGCCGTTCCGGCAGCCGAGACATTGAAGATCGAGTTCGGCGGCAACAGCTTGACCATCATCTGCAGGATGTCGGGCGTGTAGGGCATGGCACCCTGAAAGCCGCGGTCTACATTCAGCACGAAGTTGAAAAAGTACGGCGGCTTGTCGCAGACCTTGATGAGGCGGGTGGCGTCCTGGAGAATGTGCGCAGGGCTGAACACTTCCCATTCGGGCTTGATGCCGCGCTCGATAAAGCGCGAGGCCAGTCGATCGCACTGGCTCGGTGTCGTGCTGACAATCATCTCCCGCTTGCCGTGTATCGCAGCGACGGTGAAGCCGTCGAATGTGGCCATCTCGGCGCCGGCGTCCAGACCCTTCAGACGCTCCTCGAAGTTCACGTCGTACATACCGTCCGGTCGTTCAATCAGCATGTCCCCGTCGACGCCCCCGCCGGTGGAGTTGTTGATCACGATGTTGCAGCGCTCGCGCACCAGCTGGTTGATCCTGCGATAGATGTCCGCATTGCAGGTTGCTTGGTCGTCAGAGCGGCGCGCGTGGATGGCAACCACCGAGGCGCCAGCGTTGTAGCAGCGATGCACCGATTCCGCGATCTCCTGAGGCTGCGTAGGAAGATTCGGGTTTTGAGATTTCTTCGCCATGCCCCCCGTGGGGGCGACGGTCACGATTACTTTGTTGCTTGCCATGAGAGTCTCCGTTGGGCAGATGCCCGGGTTGTCAGCTTTCGACTGAAAGGGCCGTTCGCACCTGATCTGGCACGGGCAGCGTGGTGAGGACTGGTGGTTGCGTGAGCGAGTGCGTGGCCCAGACCCGGGTCTCGGTCGACTCCATGCAGAGAACTTCACCCACGAGGAAGCGATGCTTGAAGTTCAACGACTTGCCGCCAATCTTTTCGACCAGGATCTCGTGCGTCACTGTTTCGTGGAGCTTTGGCGCCTGATGAAACTGCATCGAGAGCTGCAGCACGGGCAGCCCGCCACGGGTCTCCGTATCGAGGATGGCGTTGGGGTCGATGCCGAGCGACAGGAACATCTGGTTCAGGCCGTCGACCATCCAGCGCGCGTAGTTCGGGAAGAAGATGATCCCGCCCGCATCGCACTCGCTCCACTGCATCAATCGGTCGTAGCGATAGGTCCGCATGGCTCAGCTCCGAGCCGGCGTTGCGTACCCAGCCGCGACGCGCACCTGGATCTTGGCGACGCCTGCCACTTCCGCATCCATGACATCTCCAGGGTCCACCGGCCCAACGCCATCCGGCGTGCCGGTCATGATCACGTCGCCGGGGTAGAGCGTGTAGAACGACGAGGCGTACTCGATCAAACGCTGTACGTTGAAGATCAGCTTGCTGGTGTTCGAACTTTGGCGCGCCTGCCCGTTCACCGTAAGGGTCAGTTCGAGCGCGTTCGGATCGGCCACTTCGTCGGTCGTGATGATCCAGGGCCCGAGCACGCAGTACGTATCGACCGATTTGCGGAAGGTCGGAAACTCCTTTCCTCGCACCGTCATGTCCAGGCCGACGGCGTAACCCAAGACGTAGTCGAGCGCTTCTTCCTTCGTCACCATCCGCGCCTCGCGGCCTATGACAACGGCGAGTTCAACCTCGTGGTCGGTGCGACGGTCCGCGAATCGAACCTCGACTTCGTCGGCAACGCCAATCAGCGAAGTGTTCGCCTTGAGGAAGAGGCCGTACTGGTCCAGGGAGGTGTAGACATGTCCGTGGCTGATCTCCGAATCCGCGTTGGCTTCCTCTATGTGCGCCTTGTAGTTGATTGGTGCGCCGACAATCTTGGACGGGTTCGCGACCGGGCTGTCCAATCGAACCGAAGACAAGGGGATGCGTGTCTGATCGCTCCCGAGGGCAGCCCTAAGCTTGTCCTTCAGGCCGTCGATCTGGCGAATGATCGTGTCGCCCGGAGGCACCGGCCAAGTCTGCTGGCGATCGAACAAGTCGGTGACATCGATGACGCCATCCCCGTCGACGATGCCAATGCAGTCGTTGTTGAAGCGGCAGATTTTCATTTGGAGTCTCTTGGTTGGGGTATGCGATGGAAATCAGCTTCGTTCTTCGCGCCAGAGGCCCAGCTTCTGATGAACCGGGGCATCTGAGAAGTTGAAGAGGACGGTCTCGCCCGAGGCTTCCAGGGTCACAGAGGCCCAGGCGGGGATGGCCAGGACGTCCTTCGGCGACAAGGTGATTTCCTTGCCTGCTACGGTCGCCCGAACGCTGCCTTCGACCAGGACGATGACGCTGCCATCTGTGGAACGGTAGGGAGCCGTCTTGAAGCCGTCCGGCAGGAGTCGCATGCCTGCGGAGATGGTGGGCAGCGCATCGCCCCCAGTGGTCGGGTTGATATAGCGGATCTCAAAGCCTCGGTGGGCATCGATCTCTTCCGTCCTGGAGATCAGAGTCAGGACCGCCTTGGTCTGGTCGTACGAATACTTGAACAGCGGCGAGCTATTGGTGGGCTTGTCGGAAGGGCGAAGCATTCCGCTGCCGAAACGCAGGCGGGCTTCGCCCTCGCTTCGGTGTGCGATCTGGGACGCATGCTCGTACTGCTCGCGAAAGCCAGCCTTTAAGAAGTGGATGAACGGAACGTCCAGACCATCAAGCCAGACAACGGGGCCGGGCGATTCGCTGCCGTGGTCATGCCACGTCCACGCCGGAGTGATGATGAAGTCTCCCGGCGACATGGACACCCTCTCGCCGTTGACAGCGGTGTAGGCACCCTCGCCCTCAATCGCGAAGCGAAGCGCGGACTGGACATGGCGGTGGGCAGGTGCGACCTCGCCCGGAAGGATCAGCTGCAGACCCGCATACAACGTGTCCGTGATGCGAGATTCGCCAGTCAGGCTCGGGTTCTCCAGGACCAGGACCCGTCGTTCGGCCTCTTCGGCGGTGATTAGCCGGCCGGCCGTCAAGAGATGTTGTCGAATCTCAGCGTACTTCCAGGCGAAAGCCTGCGCAACGGGTTGCGGCGAGGGAGGCACAAGCCGTGCAAGCGATGCCCAGAGCGGAGCCAAGCTATGGTTGCCGAGTTCGGTGTAGTAGGACTCGCGGTCAGAAAGCTGCGACGAAGATGGCGAGAAGTCGTTCATTTTGCCTCAGATGGCTAATCGTTAGCCTAGCTAACAATGTAGGAGGCTAAGGCCAGCAGGTCAATGCGCTTTCAAGGCGATTCGATTGGTACTTTCCCTACGGCGCGGCAGCCCAGCATCGGGGCGTGCCCGCGTCAGGCGCGCAAAATCGGGCGGGAAACCGGACCGAAAACCGTTTCGCTTAGCTAATCATTTGCCACACTAATCGTTCGGTTTTTGCGCTACACTGCTTGAAGGCGTTCCGGCCGAAGGACTACAGTTCCCCATGAGCGAAGCATCTGTTCCCAATACGAAAAGCAAACCTTCGAAAGTGCTTTCCAACTCCCCTACGGCGAACCGAAAGCAGTCGGCTCTCGTTATGGGTAAATACCTCTTGGAGGATTCAGTTGGTTACGCGCTACGCCGCGCCCTGGTGCGGAGCGACGGAGCATTTGCGAAGTACCTGGTCCCTCCGATGTCACCTGCTCGGCTAAGCGCCTTGGCAACGGTCGGGGTGAATCCAGGCATCAACCAGTCTGCGCTCGGCGCGATGCTGAACATCGCGGGCCCCAGCGTGGTGAAGGTCATCGACGATCTCGAGGGGATGGGCGTCCTTCGTCGTGAGCGCATGGACGACCGCCGCAACTACGCGCTTGTCCTGACCGATCAGGGCGTCACTGAGCTAAATCGCTATCAACAGCTGGTCAGGACGTTCGAAGCCGAAATCGCCGTTGCTCTCACCGCCGATGAGCGCAAGCAACTGTTGCATCTCCTCTCGAAGATTGCCCCAACAGAGTCTTGAGGCCTAAGCGGCTGCGACGATCCGGGCCTTTCCTCCTAGATTCGGAGCACCGCTGCGATCGCCTAAATTGATCAACGGCGCCCGAGGTCGGTTTGCGGAAAAAGCGGCCATCGACTACGGCGACACGAACGTCTGGAGATGGCCGAGATGGCATGGACACCGCCAATTTTTGACCGCGTAGGCCACCGAAAAGCTGGTGTGTCAGAGTGGGGATTCCACCCCTCACTTCCGACTGGAGGCCCGACATGAATGCTACGACCTATGGATTGGATGTTGCAAAGCGCGTGTTTCAGCTGTACTGGGTCGACGCGGAGACCGGCGAGATCGTGAATCGCCGATTTGCCCGGGGGGAGCTTATCGAGTTCTTGTCATGTCGACTGCCCGGTCGCGTGGCGTTGGAGGCCTGCGGAAGTGGGCATTGGTGGGCGCGAAAGATCAGAGCGCTGGGTCACGAGGTTGTCCTTCCGCATGCGAAGTTCATCCGGCCCTTCGTGCAAACAAACAAGACCGACGCTGCGGATGCGCGGGCGATCTGGACTGCCGTGCATCAGCCAGGTATGCGCTCAGTGGCGGTGAAGTCGGAGGAACAGCAAGCGATGCTGAGTCTTCATCGGATGCGCACGCTCTTGCTCAAATTCCGCACGATGCAAGTGAACCAGTTGCGAGGATTGCTTTACGAGTTCGGAGCCACGTTCAGAGCGGGTCGTGTCGCCGGTCTCGCCGAGATCAGGTCTCGCATGTTCGAGCTCAAGAGCCAACTACCAAGCACGATCATGTCCTGTCTGCAAGAGCAGGTCGGGCGTATCGATGGAATCCAGCAAGACATTGATCGACTGGAGGCGCGAATAGCCGTTTGGCAGAAGCAGGATCAGGCTTGCCGCGCGATCGCCGATGTACCAGGCATAGGTAGGCTGACCGCGACTGCGCTGGTCGCGACAATGGGTGACGCCACGATGTTCAAGTCCGGACGTGAGTTCGCCGCATTTCTTGGCCTGGTGCCCCGCCAAAGCGGCACGGGAGGCAAGGTTCGATTGGGCTCGATCTCGAAGCGAGGCGATCCGTACTTGCGAACGCTGTTGATTCACGGGGCGCGGTCGGTCATGTATCACACGAAGGCGCCGACGCCTTGGCAAAAGGAAATACAGGCGAGGCGACCAGCCAACGTCGTTGCGGTTGCACTCGCAAGCAAGATGGCTCGCACGGCTTGGGCGATTCTGGCGCGAGGTCAGACCTATCAAAGGCACTTCGTGAGCGTGAAGCCAGCGTAGAAGGAAAGAGGATGCAAGGGAGCACTGGTTGGTTGCTGAGGTCGATTCAATGTGATGGCAAGACAGGTCGGACCGCGAGAACGCAAACCTGAACACAGCCTTGCGCCACAAAGCGCGTGGCCGAGATGAGGACGTTCTTGGCGAATTCCATCAGGGCCCGCAGGCTTCGGCTTGCATGACAAGGCCGGATATAAGACTGCAGCCGATACCTGTTGAGAAGGTCACGTGAGAATCAGCTTGGCAAACCGGGCGGTGTCCATATAAGGTTGTGTGAAAACGGGTTGAATAGATGGCGGTGCTCGCCTAGATTGTGGCAACGCTACTGAATGGGCGGCCACATGAAGCGATTCATCGAAGGCGAGGACCGTCAGCAGGTCACTTTGCTGCCAGAGTGCCTGGAGGACTATATCGGCGAGGACAATCCGGTGCGAGTCGTCGACGTCTTCGTCGAGGAACTGGATCTGCAGGCACTGGGCTTCAAAGGCGTTGAACCTGCAGCGACCGGTCGCCCTTCATACCACCCGTCGGTCCTGCTGAAGCTCTATATCTACGGCTACCTCAATCGCATCCACTCGAGTCGCCGGCTGGAACGCGAGGCCCAGCGCAACGTCGAACTGATGTGGCTCACCGGCCGGCTGGCCCCGGACTTCAAGACCATCGCCGATTTCCGCCACGACAACGGTCCTGGCATCCGCAAGGTCTGCAAGCGATTCGTTGGCATGTGCCGAGAGCTCAAGCTGTTCACGCACGCCATCGTGGCCATCGATGGCAGCAAGTTCAAGGCGGTCAACAGCCGCGACCGCAACTTCACCACCGGCAAGATCGACGCGCGTCAGCGGCAGATCGAGCAAAGCATCCAACGCTACCTCGATGCCCTGGAGACGGCCGATCGCACGCAGCCAACGGAGATCGAAGGATTCTGCTGTGGCCGGGCCGTACCGCGGGGGCCGGTGCGGTCGCAGCGCCGATCCCGGCAACTGCGAGCAGGCCCCACAGATTTGCGTATTATTTGTGCATACAAGCGCCTAGCAAGCATGGTTGGCAACGGTACTTGACTCGTCAGCCTAAACCGAGGCACACAAATCACAGAGGGTCCGCCTGCAGAACTCGCTTCATGCCAGTGCGGACCACTCACGTTGACTCCTTAGTCGTCGTCTCGGTCTCGGTCGTGAGCGCGCCCGGGCCCTTGGCGACACACATAGCTATGTGCATCCTTCGGGTCTCCTCGCCCTGTGTATGCCGCGTACTCGGGGTACGCGCAAAGGGGCCTGGAAAAGAGCGCCGTCTGAATACCTTGAGGACCGGTGTTGTCATTACTGGGGCGCTCCCATGCAACGACCTGGTTCCGATATGAGCCTGGCTCAACTCCTTCCTCGACCCACTTGGCCATCACGTGAAGAAGGTCGGACGCGTCCGCGCCACGGCCTCCTCGGCAATGCGGCATGCCCGGAACCATGTACAACTTGGCGTTTCGTTGGGTAGCTCCAGGGTCTGCCTTGCGAAGAGCTTTGTAGAAGTTCAGGCTCGTGTACGGCGGCACTTCCATGTCTTCCCAGCCATGGAACAGCATCAGCTTCTTCCCCTTCCGAAGGTACTTCATGACGCCGGGCTGGTCGCCCGTCATGTTGTAGACGTCATCCAACACGGTCTTGACCTGAGCAAATTGGTTCGGGATGTCAAAGGTGAGCGGGTCGACTGCAGCGGGGCGGCGGAAAGCCATTTGAAGGAAGCCGGAAGGGAGCGCTACAACATTGCCCCAGCGGCCGTAGTTACCGGCCCTTGACCAAGGCGCGCCGATGACCTTGCCATTCAGTACCAATTCGCTGGCATGTGCATCGATGTTGGCGATTTCGGCCCCCGTGAGACAGTTGTCACCATCCTGTCCACGACACTGCATAGACCGTGCAACCTCTTTAAAGGGGCATGCTTCCACATTGCTAATCAAGCCGTCCTTGACGCCATCCAATGCGTCGCACGCCTCGATGGACTTCTCGTAGAGGGCATCGCCTTTCGCCCTCGACAGGCCAATACCTAGCTGAACCGTCCTGCTCCATTTCGCCGTGAGGCCAGGCATGTCGGCCCCTTTGACGTCGTCGTCAGCGTGACCCCAGACGCCGTCGCCACCGATGACGCCGTCGTAATAATCGCCGAATCTAGACGCCACCACAGAAGCGTTCTTGCCTCCGTTGGAACACCCCGCGAAGTAGTGAAAATTTGCGTCGTGGCCGTAGTAGGCACGTACGATATTTCGTCCGACCAAGTCCGTGTCGTACATCTTCGCTGTGGCATAGCTCAACGTCAGCCCGCGGTCTACCGCGAAGTTTGCCGCCGGGTACTCCGTGTTCCGATGACCGCCGTTGGAAGCAATGACCGCAAAACCAAAGTTCACTGGGTCTTTGCTCGTCGACACAATTGGGCTGCTAGGGACACTTAGGTTCGGAATGCTTCCATCGAACCCGCCGCCGCCGTACTGAACGTACCTACCCTTCCAGTTCTCTGGCAGGCGCATTTTGATGTCATGCTGTGGCGCGACTGTCGCAGCAATCTCGCAGTACTGCATGCCTTCCGGCGTCGAAAGATACTGGGCGCTCGTGATGGTGGTGTTATCGATCTTGAGCTGCGTTAGTGCCGAACATGAGCCCGCTCCAGGGCCTGCATTTGCTGCCACGCTTGCCAGAAGCAAAGCACCTCCAAAGGCGCTCCTTCTCATTGCGAGAGTGCATGGCAGCGCGCGTTCGCGACTGCTGCGTTGAACTTTTCTCATCGAGGTGTCTCCTTAAGGTTATCGACCTGGCCGCGCGTGAAAACTGGCCTAGGTCCGTTCGCAGCCTATCTAGGTCAACATCGATGACCTATCCATCCTTTGGCTGTTACGCATCGACTTCATCTATGCGCGAAAACGTCAATGAGTAACAGTGACTGTTTCGATGAGTGCAGGCAGGTCACGTCTTCTAGAGTCCAGCAAACCGCGCGACAGCTGTGCGGTCAAAAAGGAACGGAGACATTCATGACGTCAAGACACTGGCTATACAGGCTGACAGGGCTTGCCACGACCACGGCAGCGGCTTTTGCGCTTTTGGGGTGCGGCGGAGGGACCGGCACGGGGTATGACAGCACGGCAAGGTCTGCGCCACAGAGCAGCAAACCCGCGGTCGAACTTGACGAGGAAGGCTTGCCGAAGAAGACCGATTGAGTGCACCACGAGGACGGCGAGCCCTCAGAGCCGGGCGGCGCCGCAGCGCGGATATCCATCCCGACATCGGCGTCAGGACCTTAGGTACGCTACCGGACCCTCAAACAGGCCACTAAAACCCCAGGCGGCCAAGTTCCTTCAAGAGCGCCTGCAACTCTTCATTGACCGCAGCCAGTTCTTCGAGGCTGTATTCAGTCGAGAGTTGTTTGTCGCCAGTCGGCACTCCAATGATGTTCACAACCTTGCTTTTGTTGACATGCTAGAAGCCAAAAACATGTGACCCAGCTGCGAAACCGCCTCTGCCTCGAGAGTTTCTCGCCATGCCCACAACTCGCCCCGCCGTGGTGGCATCGTTCATGTCCGGAGGTGTAGGCAGATGCTTCAAAACTATTCTTGGTCAGTTTCGCCGACCACCGCGGCTCCTGGCCAGGTAGTCTTGAATCCAGTACCGCGCCTTCGGCAAGCTCGGCCCTAACGGCAATCTCGTCACCCCCAGCACGGGAGATCGACAGCCTGCACACGACAACTCCCGAGTGCATCACCGCCAACTTCTTTCCCTCGAGCTGAACGGCCGTCGTCCAGTCCGGCGGCGCCAGGGGCGATTCGTTCACTACCTGCGCCTCCAGACCCGCGGGTGAATGCCGCAATCAAACGCCTAGCAGTGTGCTGAAATACCTCTGCCATCGGTCGACGCGTGAGGCCTCAAACGGTGGAAGTTGATTCCGACAGTTGCAAACCAAGACCCAGACGATGCGCGGAGCCGACACCTTCACCGAGAGCTTGTTCACGATGCGCGGCCTGGAGGACTTCGTACCCGCGAATCATCCGCTGCGTCCCAACCGTGCGATGGTCAATGAGCGCTGCTCAAGATGGATGACTTGTTCGCCGGCATGTATGAGGCCGGCAGGGCGGGCGCTCCAGAGAAGCCGCTGCGCGCGATGCTGCTGCAGATTTTCTTCAGCGTTCGCTCGGAGCGCCAGCTCATGGAACAGACCCAATACACCTCTGTATCGCTGGTTCGTCGGCTTGGCCATAACCGATGCGGTCTGGATTCCCAGCGTCTTCACCAAGAACCGCGAGCGCCTGATCGAGAACGACGCCATCATCGAACTGTTCAACCGCATCGTCGAAACAGCTGGTCGCAGAAGCTGGCTGCCGGGAGAACACTTCAGCGTCGATGGCACCCTCATCCAGGCGAAGCCGGCCCTTGAATGATCGTCGATGGCTACGTGGGCAAACTCCCATCCGGCGCCGCGGCTGCGCGTGGTCCTGCCGCCGTTGATGCGATGGCCTTCGCGCTCGATGCGCCCAAGCTTTTTGGTATCCATGTGCAGGAGTTCGCCCGGCGCTTCGCGTTCATAGCGAACCACCAGCTGCGCCGGCTCGAGCGCCTTCAGGCTGGACAGGCCCAGCACGGCGAGCAAGCGGCTGACCGTGGCCACGCTGCGCCCCGCCACGGCAGCAATGCGGCGCATGGGCATGCGTGCTCGGTGCAGTTGCTCAATGCGCTGGGCAAGCTCGCCGTCCACGGTGCTGCGCGTCCGATCCGGGGCGCGAGCTGCGATCTTGCGGGGCCTGCTGGCCTCCGTGCTCGAAGCGCCGCTGCCACTTGCGCGCCGTCTGGTGGCTGATGCCCGCAATACGTTCAATGAGCAACTTGCGTCCTTCGATGGTCAATCCGGCATTCTTATGGCTGTTCACTTGGTTGATTTCCTTTGAGAGTTCTGAAGCGTCGTAACTCCAGTCTCCCAGACTCTTCCGGGTGAACAACCTATCGAAACATCACACCTAGACGATGACTCGCTTTGGAGGGGAGTATTTCCGCATCCTGCTAGGCAAGATGGCAAGATGGCAAGCGCCATCGGTACGCGCAAGACTTAATCGGCGCAGAACCGCAGGTGCTTGGGTGCTTGAGGAAAGCGGTAAGGGCTAGCGCCGTCAGACGACCATGTGCTGCTCAATCCGCTCACGTCCGAGGTCGGTAAAGCGCCCCTGCAGTACCACTTCCCCGTGTTCGAGAACGATGACAGAGTCGGCAAACGCAGCGACGAACTCCAAGTTCTGCTCGACGATGATGAAAGAAGCACCACCGGCCTTCCGTCGATTCACCATCGACGCCATTCGGTCGATGTTCTCGGGCTGAACGCCCTCCGTCGGTTCATCTAGCATCGCCAACTTTGACTGCAAACCGATGGTTCGAGCGAAGGAAAGAAGCTTGCGCTCGCCGCCGCTCAGAGACCCCGACCGTTGATTCAGTCTGTGCTGCAGAAGAGGAAAGTGTTCGAAAATTTCTTCGTACCGCTCGGCGTTCCAGTCGTTGAGGTGGAGCCATAGGTTGTCTGAAACCGTCAGCTCGCCAAATACGACGTTCTCCTGAGGCGCGAACGCGATTCCCAAGCCGAGGCGGGTGTGAAGTGGCCTTCCACCGAGCGCTTCACCATTCCAAACGATGTCACCACTCGTGAGCGGCAACTGGCCAGCTAGCGCCTTCAGCAGCGTGCTCTTTCCAACGCCGTTTCTTCCCACGACCGCTAGTGCATGACCAGGCTGAATTTCGCCAGAGACTCCCCGGATCACGACGGTGTCACCGTAGCCACAAACCAGTTCTTTAAACGCGAGTGTCATCTCCGTCCTCCTGCGTAGACTGCCCGCACCGCCGCGCTGGCCTGAATCTCCGCGAGCGAGCCCTTGTCGAGAAGACGCCCCTGGTGCAGCACATACACGTCGCCGCCCATCGCATCCACGGCCGTGATGTCATGCTCAATCAGCAGCGCGGCCGCACCAATCTGCCTCACTAGAGTCTTGATGGCGTCAATCATTTGATGGGTTTCACCTGGAGAGAGTCCTGCGCAGGGCTCGTCCAAAAGCACCAGCTTCGGCTCGGGAAGAAGCGTCATCGCCAGTTCCAACGCCTGCCGATGCCCTTGAGCCAAGGTACCAGCTGGCGAATCGAGCTGCGACGCGAGGGCCGGAAACTTCTTCAGGATGTCGTCGAGCAGCTTGGTATGCCATCCCAGAGTAACCAGCTTCAGCGTGTCGACGCCGGACGCCCGCCCAGCCCAAACGGCCAAACTGAGGTTCTCCCGAACCGTGAGGTCAGAAAAAACGGATGGTACTTGCATCTTGCGTCCGATGCCCTTGCGCGCCACGCGCCAGGCAGCCAGCCCACCGATGTCGTGGCCGTTGAACATGACTCCACCGCCGAGAAGCGGAAGCCGCCCCGTGATGACGTTGAACGAAGAGGTTTTCCCCGCACCGTTAGGTCCGATAACGCAACGGATGCCTGGCCCGCTAAGCGCAAGGGAAAGCCCATCAAGAATAGTCACACCCGACTGGACTGTTCTCACTCCATCCAGAGTCAGAGAAACGGGAACTGTGGACTTGTCCGCATCATGCGCGACGGGAGCCGGCAAATCCTCGCCGTGCCTCGGGTCAGCTCTTCGCTTCAGCAGACCCGCAACCCCGTTGGGGAAGAACAGCACCACAACGATGAAGAGGGCAGCCACCACGACTTCCCAATAGAGAAACTGCTCACGAAGTTCGGCGGAGGCGTAGCCGACCACGGTGGCACCAAGTAGCGGCCCCAACGCGCTCCCCTTTCCTCCGACAGCCGCCCAGATGACAAACTCGGTCGAGAGAACGAAGCTCATCGCCTGGGGGGTAACGATTCCTTGGTGTGCAGAAAACAGAGCACCTGCCACCGCGGCGAGCAACGCTGAGAACGCGAAGGCGTTTGCTTTCACCCGGTCGGTCGCATAGCCGAGAAGTTGGAGCCGCTCCTCATTCTGTGCCACCGCCTCCCAAATTACTCCGATGGGTCGCGCCGCCAGCATCGCAAGAACAAGAGTCGAGATGACGCCGACTACGGCCACGAGCCAGTACAACGTCTCGTAGCGAGACGTGCCAGGAATATCGGGAATGTTCGCCATGCCATTGAAGCCACCGGTGAGGTGGCCCCACTGCTGCGCTGCGAGGAAGCCAAGCATGGTCAGCGCAAGGGTGATGAGTGAGAAATAGGGTCCGCTACGCGAACTTCTAGCGAAGACCAATCGAGCAATGACATAGGCGAGCAGTGCTGGCGCCAACACCGCAAGGGGCAGCGCCAGGTACATCGCGGGGTTCGACTCAGCTCCCTTGAGCATCCCCCCGAACAGGTAGGCACCTAGTCCAAAGAAGAGCGCGTGCCCCAATGGCAGAAACCCAAGGCGTCCCCAACACAGGGCCACGCCCTGCGCAGCAATCCCGTAAATTAGGAAAAGCGCAATCTGGTACGCCGCAAACTCGCTGGACACGAACGGCAGCGCAACCAGGACCACGGCCAGAAAGGCCGCCGATTTAGCGTCGCGTAAAAAGACCATTGGGTTTGAGCCACAGGAAGAGGATTGAGAGCATTAACACGACTGCGTAGCCGCTGGTCTGACCTGCTACGCTGCTGGCGATTGCCTGCGAGCCGCCAATAATCCCGACACCGCCAAAGAGGCCGCCTAACGTGCCCAGGCCACCCACAACCAGCACGAAAAAGGCATCCAAGAGGTAGTCGACACCAATGCCGGGCTCAATTCGAATCAACGGCGCCAGGAGGACTCCGGAGAGTCCGGCAAGTACCACGCCAATAATGAAGGCCTGCGAAGCGAGTCGCCGGGTATTGATGCCCAACGCCTGCGCAAGAACGGGATTCGCGGTCATGGCGCGCACTCGAAGACCGGCAGCACTTCGTCGATACCAAAGGTAGAGCCCAGCCATCACGACGACCGCCAGGACAATCAGCGCTAAGCGATACACCGGATACTGCGAGCCGAAAACCCTCATCGGTTCGGTTAGCGACGACTCTACGTTTCGGTACTCTCTCCCAAAAACTGCTTCGACGAGTTTTCGGAGCAACATCGCCAGGGCCCAGGTCGCAAGTAGCGTGTCGAAAGGTCGCGAGTAGAGCGGCCGAATGAGCCAGCGCTCCACCACGTATCCGAGCACGCCGCACACCACTACCGCCAGAGGAACCGCAGCCAGAAGCGGCAGACCCAGTTTCTGCACTGCCACCGCCGAATAGGCTCCGAGCATCACGAACTCCCCGTGCGCCATGTTCATGACGCCGAGGAGACCGAAGACGATGGCCAAGCCCAGCGTCGTGAGCGCGAGCGTGGCCAACTCGTAAGCGAGATTCAGGCCGTGCAGCAGGAGGCTGCCATCAAGCATAGTTAGACCTTGCAAGATTGGCCGGAACCGACTTTCGGAAATGTCTTCACCACGTGAAAGCCCTTGTCCGTGACATCAGCTAGGTAGATGTCCTGCTCCACGTGGCGCGCCTTGATGGTCGCATCGCCTCGTGGACCGTTGTAAGTCGTTCCTTCGGAGGCGGCATCCATCTTCGCCGGATCCAGACTGCCAGCCTTCTTCGCCAGCGCTTCAAGGATGAGGAAACCTTCGTAGGTCGATTCGGCGAGACCGTTCAGTGCCGGAGCATTCGCGCCGTTGGCCCCGGCATAGTCCGCAGCGAACGCCCTCGCCGCCGGCGTATCGATGTTGGAGAAGTAGCCGGAGCTCGAGTACAGATTGCGCGCGTTTGCGAAGCCGATGCCGGCGAGGGTGTTCTCTTCAATCAACGTGCCCAAGCGAATCGCCTTGTCCGAAAGACCAAAGCTGGCAAAGGACTTGTTGAAGGTCACCGAGGCACCACCAACCAGTGACACAAGCACGGCGTCGGCGCCACTATCGCGAATGCGCGCTAGGCTCGCATCGAAGTTGTCGACAGTGAACGGGAGGTACTCGTCTCCGACAACCTTTGCCCCGGTTTTCTCGATGTAGCCTTTGGCGGCAGCGTTCGTATTGCGGCCCCAGATGTAGTCGTTGCCAATCATGTACCACTTGGTCGGCTTGCGCTCAGCTGCCAGCCAAGGAATGGCAGGCTCGAGCTGCTGTTGCGGCGTTTCGCCCTTAACGTACGTACCCTTTGCACACTCTCCACCCTCATAGACGGGCGTATAGAAGTATGGCACTTGACCTTTGAACAAGCCGACGAGCGCGCCACGCACTGCACTGTCGTGCATTCCGACTACGGCGCCTGCCTTCTGGCCCTTCCAAAGCTTCAGCGCCGCTTGGCCGGCTTCTGCAGGCGCAAGGCCCGCATCTCCAAACAGGAGCTCCACCTTTCGGCCAAGGACGCCACCACGGCTGTTCAAAGCGACTGCGGCCATTTCGGCGCAAGCTTTGGATGACGGGCCAAACAAGCCGGCGGGCCCGCTTTGAGGAATCATCACAGCCACCTTGAGCGGGTCGGCCGCAAAGGCACTAGGCATTGCAGAAGCTGCGCCGGCGGCCAGCGTTGCTTGCAGGAAATGACGACGGTCCATGAGATGCTCCTTCGGTGTTTCAGTTAGAAGTTTTGAGTTGAGGGGCGGACGGAAGAGCTGACTGGACAGCTTCAGCAATTGACAAAAGGCGGCGGTCAGAGTTGATGGGGCCATCCAACGCCAAGCCGACGGGCAACTTGTGAGCGAGCCCGATTGGGATGGTTACGCCAGGCAACGACGCGTTGCTCCCTGGGTCGGTGTTGCGGATGAACGTTTCGAACGTCGGCAGCTGCACCCCATTGAGGTCGACCGTTTCGTCCTCACCTATTGGCGCGGCAGTGCGTGGGGTCGTCGGGAAGACCAGTGCCTCGACTCGATGCGAGTCGAATGTCTGTTTGTAGAGGGCTTGCATCTGCACTCTTGCCTGGAGTGCGCTCTTGTAGGCATCCTCAGGAATGCCTCCGCCGGTCAGCAGCGTACCGACAGCACCGCGCACGTCTGGACTACCAACGGCTGCAATCATTTGCTCAAGCGTGACGCCGCGGCCGCGCACCTCGAGGTACTCGCGCATGTCGCGCACAAACTCAAAGAGTGCCACCGGGAAGCCGACACTGGCGTTAAGCTTGCTCAACGTGGGCATTTCGACATCGATGAGCTCAACACCAGCTTGCCGCAACGTCTCCAAGGCGGATTCAGCGACCTGTTTGAGTCCCGGTTCCAAGTCGATCCAGAACGGAACCCTTGGGACACCAACGCGGAGCCCTTTGAGTGCAACCTTCGCTTGGCCGCCTTGCGCACCCGTCATCACCTCATCGAGGAGTGCGCAGTCCGCGACGGTGTAGGCCAGCGGCCCTGCGGTGTCGCGAGTGAACGAAATTGGTGCGATGCCCTGCCCCGGCACGCGCCCGACCGTCGGCCGAAAGCCACTGACCCCACATAGGGCTGCCGGAACGCGAACCGACCCTCCGGTATCCGTGCCGATTGCGGCGGGGACAATCCGTGCACCAACTACCGCGCCCGACCCACCGCTGCTGCCCCCGGGAATCCTGGAGGTGTCCCAAGGGTTCCTGACAGCACCAGTCACCGCATTGTTGTTCGTGATGCCGAACGCCAGCTCGTGCATGCCCACCTTGCCCGCAATGACGGCCCCCGCCGCCCGCAGGCTCGCCACCAGCTCAGCATCGCCTTGGGGCTGCTTGCCACTCAATGACGCCGTACCGGCCCCACAGGTCATGCCGGCCGCTTCGATGTTGTCCTTCAGGGCGATAGGGATACCAAGCAACGGCAAACGCTCACCGGCCGCAAGTCGCCTATCAGCCTTGCGCGCTTCGTCGCGAAGGACTTCAGCGTCGAAGCAAACCCACACATTGAGATCGGAGTTGGCTTCCGACCGCGCAATGCAGGCTTCGGCCAGGTCAAGGCTTGAAACGGTCGCCCCATCAAGGAGCTTCCGAATGGCAGAGAGGGGGAGGTCAATTGCGTGCATGGCTCGTTCGACGATTCGTGACGATTCAATGTACGCAGCGCGGCTTGGCGCGGGACCTATAGAAATCGTTAGGGTTCTCACTCCGGGTTGGTCAAACGTAGGGTCGGACCGGACTTGTGAAAGCGGCCGTACTGCCTAGCATTGATGTCCCGCGCATGAAGCTGGCTTGGAATGACCATGCACCTCTCCACCGTACAAACCAGAGCACTGTCCGACCTCATGCGGCTAATCGCAACATCGACTGAGGGTGACGAACTGCGAGAACGCATGGCACTTCCAATGCTTGACCTTCTTCGTGCGGACACCTACGTATCGATGGTGTGGGATGGGGAGCGACAGCGCTTCGGTCGCATGACCGCGCTGAACATGTCCGAAGAGAACCTTCGGTCATGGGACAACTATTTCCGATTCGTCGACCCGTTGACGTACCCCATGATGCAACGCCGCAAGCCGACTGTGGCAACCCAGGTCGTGTGCCAGTCCAACCTCTCCCGCACGGAATTTTTCAACGACTTCCTCCTTCGGGACCGCATGTACTGGGGTGTGAACGTCTACTTCTATGACCACGAGCAGTGCGTTGGCGACATTCGAATTTGGCGCAATCGAGAGCGCGGTAACTTCGACGTGAGTGAAGTCGATATCCTGAACCTTATTGAGCCGGCCATCACCGCAGCGCTTGCGCGACTGAAGTGGAGCGAGACAGCGCCCGCTACCGAGGCGAATGAGTCCGCAGAGTCAACATTGCAGCGGGAAGGACGCTTGAGCAAGCGTGAAGCCGAGGTGGCGTGGCTTGTCAGTTGTGGTTGCCCGGACAAGGAGATTCAGAGCAGGCTCGGCCTGGAATATCCGACCGTACGCTTCCATCTTGGCAACGCCTTCAAGAAGCTCCGCGTCACCAACAGAGCTACGCTCGTAGGGCGGGTGCGCGCGCTACTGGCACACCAAGAGAACGGGGGTTCTCAGACGGCCATCCTGGTGCCAGCCGTTTCCGCAGAAAACGCAATAACCCCTTCTGCGTTCGCGACTCGAGTTCTCAGGCAGCGAAGCGAGACACCGCTGATTCGTCCCAGCTGATTCCGACGCCAGGGGTGTCGTCGAGGACAGCATTCCCCTTCTCGTACTTGACGGAGCGGGCGAGCACCGGGCCGGCCAAGTCCATGCGCTCCAGGTAATGCGCAGTGGGTGTCACAAGCAGCAAGTGGGCACTGAACTCCGGGAAGATGTGCGCCGACATCGGAATCCCGTAGGTCTGCGCCAGGGCAGAAGCCTTCAGCCACCCGGTGACACCGCCAATCTTCATGACATCAGGCATTGCCAGCTCGCACGCACCAGCCTCAAGAGCGCGCTGCATGTCATCGGGCGAAAGCCAGTTCTCGCCCATCTGAACGGGCACGCGGGTCCGTTTGCGAATCTCGGCGTATCCCTTCAAGTTCTCTTGGACGGTCGGCTCTTCAATCCAGCCTAGGTCTTCGGCCTCCAAGACATGGATTCGCCGAACAGCCTCCGAGACGGTGAGACCCTGGTTGTAGTCCGCCAAGATGCGCACCTCGGGGCCAACCGTCTTTCGGAGAGCACGCAAAACTGCAAGGTCTTCTTCCAGAGTTGCATAGCCAATCTTGGTCTTTATGGCCTTGAATCCTGCTTGTGCCGCACCCTCGGCGCGCCGACAACCCAGCTCAATCCCATCCATGCTGTGGCTGTCATAGGTGGGAATCGGCTTGATGGAGCCCCCTAGCACCTGTGCAAGGGCTTGCTTCAAGTGCTGTGCCCAGGCATCCCACGCGGCCATGTCCAGCCCAGCGGTCGCCATCTGCGCCAGGCCGGTCTTTCCCAGCAAACGCAGCCACGACGATAAGAGCGCGTCCAACGCGACCGGTGCAACAGGTTGTCCTACGACCAACTTGCCCAACGAACGTATCATCTCAAGCGTCGCCGAAAGCGCAAGCGGCGTGTACGTGAAGACGTAGCTCCGACCAGTGACGCCCGCATCGGTCTTCATATCAATTAACACTAGAGGCGCTGTGTCGACGATGCCTACGCTCGTTCGCACAGGAAACTCCAGCGGGACGTTCACTGCACGCGCGACGACTTCAACAATCTTTGGAACATCCATTTCATACTCCTAAGTAGGCGGAGCGCACTCGCTCATCGGCCGCGAGTTCCGAGGCCGGACCCGATAGCGACACACGCCCAGTTTCCAGCACGTAAGCATGGTCAGCAATAGCCAGCGCGGCTCGGGCGTTCTGTTCAACAAGGAGAATGGGAACGCCGCCGTCCTTGAGCCTCACGATAACCTCAAAGACTTCCTTGACGAGCAACGGCGCCAAGCCCATCGAAGGCTCATCCAACAGGAGAACCTTTGGACGGCTCATCAAGGCACGCGCCATGGCGAGCATCTGTTGCTGTCCGCCCGAGAGCTGCCATGCGCCCTGGTCCTTCTTCGTCCGCAGAATCGGGAAGAGATTGAACATCTCTTCGATTCGGCCAGGGTCAGGCTTGTGCGTGTAGCCTCCCAGCTTGAGGTTATCGAGAACCGACAACGGACCGAACACTTGGCGCCCCTCGAGCACTTGCGCGAGGCCTTCGCGGACACGCTGCTCCGGCGCAAGCTTCGTGATGTCCCTTCCCAGCAGTTCCACACGACCGCCCCAGGCGTGGATGAGGCCAGAGATTGTCCTAAGCAGCGTCGTCTTACCCGCGCCGTTTGCGCCGACAAGTGCCACCAGATGACCTGCCTGCAACTCAATGTCGACACCCCGCACGGCCTCGATTCGGCCGTACCCGGCCGCAAGCCCGGTCACCTTGAGAACGGTAGCAGTCATGCGTCGACTCCCAGGTAGGCTGCAATCACGTTGGGGTTCGTGCGCACTTGCTGCGCCGTACCTTCTGCAAGCTTCTTGCCTTGGTCAAGAACCACAATGTGGTCGGAGATGGACATCACCATCTTCATGTCGTGTTCGACGAGGAGAACGGTGGTGCCGCCGGCGGCAATCTTCCGGATGAGTTCACCGACCGCGTGAGTTTCACTGTCGTTGAGGCCGGCCGCTGGTTCGTCCAGCAGCAACAAACGCGGACTCGCGGCGAGCGCCCGCGCAATCTCCAGGCGCTTGAGCACACCGAACGAGAGCTGCGTCGCGTGAGCGCCTCGTGCGCTTCCAACACCAACGTAGTCCATGAGTTCGTGTGCCCTGTCCGCCAATTTGCGGTCCGCAGTACGGGTCCACCCGAAAAATCCAGACCAAAGGCTCGGATTGCTGCTCAAGTGGGCCCCGAGCATCACGTTCTCACATGCCGTCATGTTCATGCAAACCTGGAGGTTCTGGAAGGTTCTGCACATGCCGCGCTTGGCGAGACCTTCCGGAGCCACACCTGTGACTTCATCTCCATCGAGATACAACTGACCGGAGCTCGGCTCATAGACGCCGCTAATGAGATTGAACAGCGTTGTCTTGCCAGCTCCATTGGGTCCGATGACAGCATGAACATGGCCCTGCTTGACGTCAAACGAGACGTTGTCCACGGCGGCCACGCCACCAAAGCTTCTAGATAGCGATTTGACAGAAAGCACTAGCTACTCCTCTTCTTCAACCACAGAGCGATGGAAGGCACGAGGCCCTTGGGCAGGAAAATCATCGTGAGCATCAGCACCAGGCCAAAGATGATGGCCTCGTACCCATGGAAGCCGCCAACGAGCTGCGGCAACATAGTCAACAGGGCTGCACCCAGAACAGAGCCAAAGGTGCTGGACATGCCGCCAAGCACGACCATGGTGGCCAGCTCGACAGAGTGTGCGAAAGACGCGAGAGACGGGCTGATGAAGGCCAAGTAGTGCGCAGTCAGGCTGCCAGAGATGGTGGCAAATACCGAAGAGGCGATGAAGACGCGCACCTTGAACGCGCTCACGTCAACGCCAACCACTCGCGCCGCGTACTCCGACCCGTGCAAGCCACGAAGGGCTCGGCCGGCAGGCGAAGAGAATAGATTCAGCGACAACACGATTGCCAGGAAGAGAACGATGGCGGCTAGTGCATACCAGTGCGTCAGCTTCTGGAGAGTGAAGCTGCCGAAAGTAAGCGGCGGAACAGCCATCCCGTCAGGACCGCCTGTCCACCCAACCTCGTTAATCAAAATAATATTGACGATGACGCCCAGACCGAGGGTGGCCATGGTGAGCGAGTGGCCCTTCAACCGAAGAATTGGCTTGGCTATCAGCCAAGCCACCAGCGCGGCAGCCACCGCGGCCGCTGGAATCGAGATGACCGGATTCCATTCGAACCGGGTCGCGGCAACTGCGCTTCCGTATGCGCCGATGGCGACAAAGGCGGCGTGCCCAATGCTGATTTGGCCTGCGAATCCCATCAGGAGGTTCAGACCGATGACCGCTACCGCGGCCAAAGCAATGCGGATTGCGATGTCTAGCGTGTAGTTGTTGGGCAGCACGAACGGCAAAACAGCAAGCAACGCCGCCGTGACCAACAGGGACCATCCTAGCTTCATACCCGGTCCGTCCTCTTCGCGCCGAACAAGCCGTGGGGCATGAACAGCAGGATGATGATGATGAGCACGAAAGGCACAGCGTCCTTGTATGCGGAGGAGATGTAGCCGGCTACGAGCGCTTCGAGGATACCCACGAGCAGCCCACCTGCGACGGCACCGACTCCACTGCCCAGGCCACCCAAGGTTGCCGCTACGAATCCCTTCATGCCCAGCATCAGACCAATGTCGTAGACAGTCGTCGTGATTGGAGCTGAGACCACACCCGCCACCGCCCCCAGCAGGGCTGATAGCCCGAACGAGAGTTGTAGAACGCGGCGCGCGGGAATCCCGACCGCCATCGCGGCCATCCGGTTCGCAGCCACCGCAAGCATGGCCTTACCGGTCAGAGAAGCCTTGAAGAACACGGCGCAAGCGGTGACCAGCACTGCTGCAATCCCGAGTACCCAAAGTGCCTGAGGCAACACATAGGCGCCGAGAATTTGCAGTGGCGAGTCGCCAGTCCATGCGGGCACAACCTGCTGGTTCTTGCCAAGTGTCACTTGCACGACGCCTTGGATGAAAACGGAGGCACCAATGGTGATGATGATGAGCGACACGACATCGGCGTTTCCTGCGGGTTGAATTGCCAGTCGATAGAGCACCACACCGACAAGGACGGTCACAGCGATGCCGATAGCGAGCGAGCCAGGAAGCGCCATTCCCTTGCTTAGCAATGATGCGGTGACCATCGCCGAAAGCATGAGGAAATCGCCTTGAGCGAAGTTGATGACGCCGCTCGCGTTGTAGATGAGCGAGAAACCCAGGGCTGCCAGCGCGTAGACCGCGCCCGTCGTCAGTCCTGAGAAGAGGAACTGGGATAGGTCAGACATTTTTCTGTACGTGGAGCGGTTTGAGGTCGTCAGTGCGAGACGCTCCGAGGAGGGTCATCGTTCGGGTGATTTCTTCAGAGAAAAGGCGAAGGGTCGACACAACGCCCGCCTGTCCGCCGGCAGCAAGTCCCCAAATTGCAGGCCGACCAATGAATATGCCGCGGGCACCTAGTGCCAGCGCCTTGACAACGTCACTGCCTCGGCGGAAGCCACTGTCGACGAACACAGGCACACGGCCGTCCACTGCGTCTACGACCGCGGGGAGCGCAGAAATGGTTGACGGCGCAGCGTCGAGTTGCCTTCCCCCGTGGTTTGACACGATGATTCCGTCGACCCCGTGCTTGGCCGAGAGCTTCGCGTCTTCGGGATGGAGCAGGCCCTTGACCAGGAGGGGCCCGTCCCAAAGCGAGCGCAGCCAGGTCAGTGACTCCCAGGAGAGGCTACGGTCCATCGTTCTGGCCAGAAGCGCCGCTTGCAGTTGAGGTGATGCCTTTGCGTTATCTGCGCTCAGATTCACGAAGCCCGGTGACCCCGAAGCAGCCATGGAAAGCGACCAGCCCGGATGGGAGACTAGGTCAGCAAGCGTGCCCAATCCTGGACGGAATGGAAGCTTGAAGCCGTTGCGCAAGTCACGTTCACGCATTCCACTGACCGGCACGTCGACGGTAAGCACCAACGCGCCATATCCGGCGCGCTTGGCTCTTTTGACCATCTGTTCGGCAATGCTCCGGTCTGACATGACATAGAGCTGCAACCACTGATTCCCACCTAGAGCAGCGTCTCGTACCGCCTCCAACCGCTCATTGGAGGCAGTGGACAGGACAAACGGAAGGCCTAGAGACGCGGCCGCCTTTGCCAACGTGCTATCCGCTCGCGGACGCACCAGGCCTGCAAAGCCGACCGGCGCGATGCCGATAGGTGACGTCCACCTCTGCCCGAACACATCAATCGCGGCGTCGAGCTTGGTCGTGTCCCGTAGGCAAGTAGGCAGAAGGTGGAGCGAGCGCAGGTCAGTTTCATTGCGGACGATGCATTCCTCGTCCTCGGCTGCTCCGTCGACGTAGTCGAAGACGAAACGGGGTAGCCGAGAGCGGGCGCGCGTCCGGAAATCAGATATCCGAAGCATCATCGATGAAACTTACCGGACTTCCTTGAAGGCGCCGTTCGTGACCTCAATCATCCGGAAAGCGGTGTTGTCGAGACCCATGTGGTCCTGGGGAGTCATCGAGTAGATGCCGCTGACACCAACGAATCCCTTGGTGCTCTCGATGGCAGCGCGAACCTTTTCCTTGTCCGTGCTGCCGGCTCGCTTGATGGCATCAACGACCAAATGAAGCGCATCATGCGCGTAGCCACCGAAGGTAGAAACGTCCATCTTGTACTTCGCCTCGAAGTTCTTTGCGTAGTCGACACTCACCTTGCGCTGCGGGTCTTCTGCGTTCAGGGCTGATGCAATCAGCAGCGCCGGAGAAGGCATGCGAATACCTTCAGATGCCTTGCCGGCGATTCGAACGAACTCGAGGGAAGCCTGGCCATGAGTCGTGTAAAGCGGCTGCTTCACGGCCAGCTGCTGGTAGTTGCGGGCGATGATGGCCGGGGCTTGACCCGTGCCGAATACAAGAATGGCCTGAGCAGACGACGACTTGATGCGCGTCAGTTGCGGCGTCATGTCGGTGTCCTTCTCGCCGTACGTCTGGTCCTCAACGACCTTCATGCCGAGTGCTTCAGCCGCCTTCAGCGTTTCCGTGCGGCCGGACTTGCCGAAGCCGCCGGTGTCGGAGAGCAGGCCGACCTGCGTGAAACCACGCTTTTTCATGTCCTCCAGTACCTTGTATGCCGCCATGCGGTCCGAGTGAGGCATCTTGAAGACGTAGGGCTTCACCGGCTCAACGATGACGGACGCAGCAGCCAGAGAGATGGCGGGAATCTTTGCCGATTCAATCTGGGGAACCATTGCCATGGTCGAGCCGGTGCTCGATGCCCCGATGATGACGTCCACTTCGTCCTGAATAATCAGGCGACGGGCGAATGCATTTGCTTTGTTGGCATCGCTAGCGTCGTCGTACAGGACGAGGCTGACCGTGCGCCCCAGCACACCACCCTCTGCGTTGATTTTTTCAACGTACTGCTCCAGCGTCTTTTGCTGCGGGTCGCCAAGGAAGGACGCCGGGCCAGTGGCTGACACGATGGCGCCAATCTTGATGGGGCCATCTGCCGCGGCTGCAGTTGCTGCAATGGAAAGCAGTGCGGCGGCTGCCACCAGTTTGCGTCGAATCTCGTTCATTTCTTTGTCTCCTTTGTGTTGATGGGTGATGAAATCAATTCGGGGGGCGCCGCCTCACGATTTGGATGGGGCGGACGATGGGTTGCCCGATGGCGGCAGAGAGTTGCTTGCCTTCCGGGTCGGCCAAGGCAGCAACCCGAGCGGTTCGTACCTTCTCGGCATCGGCCCCTTCGCTGACCTGGTTGAGAATCGCGTCGAGATTCCGATGGCCGCGGCGACTCGTTTCCCCGTAGCCCTTAACCAGGTTGCCGCACAGGGCCACCTCAACGGCAAGGGCCTCAGGCATTGCGCCCTCCACGGCGGACAGCCACCTCTCGATGCCAGCCTGCTCCTCGACGTATCTCGACATACGCCTGCGCAGCGGGCGCAGACTACGCAGGCCGCAAAGCATTAGGAAACCCTTGATGGTGTCCGTACGGATGTACATACCCCGGTGCCAGTCTTTGCCAGCCGCCTTGCGGCGCAGCCAGGCGGCAAGCTTGGGCGGGAGAACCGACGCCATCTCATCCAAGCCTGGCTTGAGGTACTCGGTCATCTGAATGGGCTCGCCGCTGCGCGCCCCAACTTCCCGACGCACCCGATCAAGTCGCTCGCGTCGAGTCTTGAGGTGAGCAACGCGAATCACGTCCTCATACGACATCCAGAGGGCGAGGTATCTGGCTGCTTCACGAACAGCGTTCAGAGCAACTTCGCTTCGTTGGGAGGCACGCGCCATCAATCGCTCGACACGGTCGAGGTAGAGGTCTGCGTAGCGCTGGTCTTGATATTCCTCGGTGAGCGCGACACCTGCGCCGACCACCTCGTGCAACGATTCCGGTAGGCGCCGGACGCGTAGCGGCATCTCCGGCTTCGCGCGAATAGCCGAGTCAAGCTTTTCCAGGGCAGTACGACGCCCCTCAGCAGCGTCGAATCCAGCCGCGAAACCCTTCAAGCTTGCCTCCACGGCCTTGCCTGAAGAACGGATGGCTTCCTCGCACGCGGCTCGGTCAAACGGCAGAACACCTGCTCCTGCCATGGCGCCGAACATCACGGTGTTGATGACAGTACCGTTCTGCTGTGCCAACGCACGCATATCGAAGATGACTGCCCGGCGGCTTCTTTGAGTCGCCGCGTCGATGATGCGGCTGCTGTCGATGCGCCCGTCGCCCATGGCCGTCTTCTCCGACACGGCGTATTCGCGGTGGGTCGACGTCACCAGCGTCGTTCGTTGGGGGTCGACATAGCCGTTTTGAATTGAACGGCCAGCTTCGACGAGCTCAGACGCGGCCACGATGTCGACCTGACCAGGCGTTGGCGTCAAAGACAGCACCGGCTCTTGCGCGGCCAGTTCAGAGCGCGAGCGCGGAAAGATTTCAATGTAGTAGGTAGTCGCGCCAGTCCGCTGCGCTACGCCCGGAACCGAAGTGCTTTGCACCGGAAAATCTGCATGAGTAGAGGCGTCAACGAGCCAGTCAGCCAGGACGCCCCCACCTTCGCCACCCATTGCGGCGACAAGAACGCAGACAGGGCGGGTCATGCCGCAAGCGCCTCGACCACTGCACCGCGCACCTTTGCCATGAAGCGCTCGAAGCGCGTGGCGTTCTGGACAACGTCGGCCTTGTAGAACGATGGGCAGAGCACAGCGGCGTGGGCGTTCTCCCCGCACAGGCCGCAGCCTACGCAGCCAGTGTTGACGGTTGCGACCGGGTCTGTGCGCAAGGCACTGGGGTTCGGCTTGATGGTGAGTGAAGGACACCCCGACAGGCGGATGCAAGAGTGGTCCCCGGTGCAAACGTCGTCGTCGATGCCAAACCTGGTGCGAACGACGCGCTCTCCCGCTTTCAACTGCTTGGCAATCTGCGGCTTGATTCGCCTCTGGCGCTCCAGTTGGCACTCGCCGTCCGCGAGGATCACCTTGAGGCCGCGTTCACGAGTCGTCATCGCTTCGCGGAGGGTGTCGACCATCTCCTCCACGCGGTAGCTGACGACCGTGCGAATCCACTTCACGCCGATGCCGCGAAGTGCCTTTTCAATGTCCAGTGTGAGGGGCTTGGATGAGGGCTGGGTTGGTGACGAGGGAATTGCCTGCGTGCCCGTCGCGGACGTATAGCCGTTCTTCAGGATGACCAAGACCGAGTCCTGGTTGTTGTAGACGGCGTTGACGACACCACTGGTGAAACCGTTGTGCCAGAAGCCCCCGTCGCCCATGATGCTGATGGTCCGGTTGGGGAGAAGCGGGCCGATGCCCGAAGAGCTTGCGAGTCCGAGACCGTAGCCGAGCACGGTGCTGCCGACATTGAACGGAGGAAGCGTTCCGAACGTGTGGCAGCCGATGTCGGCATTCACGTGCACGTTCCCAACCTCTGCCTGAAGTTGCTTGATTGCAGAGAACACCGGGCGTTCCGGGCAACCGATGCAAAAGCCCGGGGGACGGTTGGGGACAGGAACTCCAAGTGCTTGCTTGGAGCGCTCCTTGTCGTCGACCATCGCATTGGCAACCGCTGTCGCATCGCGGGTGTCGAGGCCTTCCGGCTGCGCATCCTTCAGGAAGCGGGCGATACCTGGCAGCAGTACCTCGCCGGAGTACTCACCAGCCATCGGCAGCACGTCCTTGCCATGAAGGCGCGTGGGCACGTCCGCCCGGCGCAACGCGGCTTGCAGTGATTCCTCGATGTAGTTGGGCTGCCCTTCCTCGACGAGGAGCACGGCACGCTTGCCGCTGCAGAACTCCAGGAACTCGTCCGGTATGAGCGGGTACACGACGTTGAGGACGTAGAGCGGAATGCGCGACATACCGAATTCGTCGGCGAGGTCGAGCTGCTGCAACGCGCGTATGGTGCTGTTGTATAGCCCACCTTGGAGGACTATGCCGATGTCGGAGAGGTCACCGGCGAAGTGCTCATTCACCTTGTTCTCGCGGATGAACTTCACCGCCGCTGGCCAACGCTCCTCGATCTTTTGGCGTTCGTGCTCGTAGATGGAGGGCGGAAGATTGATGCGCGAATAGTCGAAGGTGGGCGCATCAATGACATCACGCGTCGAGATTTTTGGACCACGGTTGTCTTTGCATTCAAAGGTACCGTGGACATGGCAGGCCCGGATGCGAAGCTGAAGCATGACGGGCGTGTTGCTGGCCTCGGAGAGTTCGAAACTGCGTTCCACCGCATTCACGATGGAGGTCAGATTCGGTCGGGGGTCCATCAGCCACATCTGCGACTTCATCGCAAACGCGTGGGTGCGCTCCTGGATGATGCTGGAGCCCTCGCCGTAGTCTTCGCCCAAGATGACGAGCGCTCCGCCCTTCACGCCGGCCGAGGCCAGGTTGGACAACGCGTCGGAGGCCACGTTGGTGCCAACGGTGCTCTTCCAAGTCACGGCCCCACGAACGGGGTAGTTGATGGAAGCGCCGAGCATGGCAGCGGCACCCGCCTCAGATGCACTTCCCTCGAAATAGATGCCCAGCTCTTTCAGGAGGTCTCTGGAATCGCCCAGGACATCAATGAGGTGGGAGACGGGCGCGCCTTGATAGCCACCGATGTAGCTGACCCCGGATTGCAGCAGGGCTTTCGTCACGGCCAAGATACCTTCTCCGTGGAAGGTTTGGCCTTCTCCGAGTGCGAGCGACCGCACTTGGCCGGCGAATGAACGCTCCATAGCTATTTGTCTCCTGTTTATCAATTCGTGGTTGAAGGAATGCTATGTTTGACCCTTCATTCCTCCTATCGATAAAATACGTGTTACACATAGAAGACGCCGATGAACACTCACAGCAGAGCGCCGGTCCGTTTTGACTTGAACTTGGTCAGGGCATTCACCGCCATTTTCGAGACGCGCAGCGTTACCCAAGCCGCGGAGCGCCTGGGCCTTACCCAACCAACCGTAAGCCATTCACTGTCCAAGCTTCGCGAGCTGTACGACGACCGCTTGTTCGCTCGCGGCGCTCAGGGTCTGATTCCCACCGCTCTCGCCGAACGGCTGCACGAGCAGTTGGGCGTTGCACTCTCGACAATTGACGGCACCCTCGAGGCCCAGCAAGACTTCGACCCAGGGACGTCATCTAGACGCTTCCGGTTCGCCACTTCTGACATCGGCGCGCTGTTCTTCATCCCACCACTGCTGCGCCGGCTTCAGTCTGTCGCACCGCGGCTGCAGGCCGAGTTCATGCAGTTGTCCGAAACGGTCATGAATGACCTCGCAACGGGCTCGTTGGACTTCGCCCTGGGGAATCTCCCCCATCTGCACGAGCACACCCGTGAAGCGCTCCTGTTCCATGAGCGGTATGTTTGCCTTCTGTCCAGCGACTATCCATTGCCAAGCGGCGGTCTGAGGCTGGACGACTTCGTCCAGGCGCGACACGTAATGGTGACGTCGCCGGTTTCCGGACACGCGCTCATAGAAAGCGCTCTCTCTCAGCGGGGCGTCCGGCGCAACGTCGTCGCATTGGTCCCGCAGTTCTCGGTGCTTCCGACCCTTGTTGAAGGCAGCGACCTCTTTGTCGCGTTGCCTGAGCGCGTGGCCAAGCTATTTGCCAGGGAACGAAAACTACAGGTGGCGGAGATACCGGTGAAGTTGCCCGGGTTCGAAGTTCGACTGCACTGGCACGTGCGGTCAGAGGGCTCCGCAGCGCACCGGTGGCTACGGGAAGAAATGATTCAAACGCTCAGCAAGTTGTAGAGCCTGCCTGAATATGCAACAGAGACCATGGAGTGGTGCCCTGGAGTGCGCTGGTGCAGATCGTTGAGCCTCACAGCCCTCGGTCCAAGACTGGCCGGCCGCCTTTTGCGATCGAGACGATGCTGCGTATTTGTTACTTGCAGCAATGTTGAAGCGTGGACCACCAGCGGCCACTCTCTTCTAGGACAGGCTCTGGAAAAAACTTTGACGAACCCCGAGAGGAAAGATGATCTCTCATACTCCTAAGTCCATCGAGGCTCAGGCTCTACAGCTGATTCGTGAGGCAGACATCAATAAAGCCCCGGTCGACGTGAACTCCGTCGCCAAGTAAATCGCCCCGGATTTCGTGGAGGCCGGTTGACATAAGTCCGGTCCCCGCTGTGGCGGACCGCCAAGCGACTTGCCGCTGTAGTCTGCCTCAGCTCCTCTACAAGCGGGAAGTAGCCGATCGGTTCGACCAAGCCCTGGTGGTTGAACCGTTCGAACGTCGCGAACTCCACCGCCTCTTGGTCTTTCAAGGCTGCGGATCCTGACATTGCGAGCCGCGATCGGAGTGGCAAGTCAAGCTGCCGTCGCGTTCGGGTTGAAGGTCATACAGCGCTTGCTCCAACGTATCGAGCACGAAGTCCGTGCGCATCAAACTGCTGACCCGCCAGCCCACAATGCGCCGGGCATAAACGTCGATCACGAAGCCGACATACAGCCAGCCGCCCTGCCAAGTCGACTTGCAATTGAAGTCGGAGACCCAGAACTGGTTCCGTCACTGCGCTCGGAATTGCCAGTTGACCCGATCCGGAGG
This sequence comes from Variovorax sp. 01N429, assembly GCF_056399425.1. Classification (NCBI taxonomy): domain Bacteria; kingdom Pseudomonadati; phylum Pseudomonadota; class Betaproteobacteria; order Burkholderiales; family Comamonadaceae; genus Variovorax; species Variovorax sp. 01N429. Next base: position 57,393 of record NZ_JBFTRG010000004.1, read on the forward strand.
ACACGGCGCTCTGCCATCGCTGAACCTGGTCTTCACCACCTCGCTGCGCATCACGCCTCGCGGCCCCGCGCCGCGTCATCCGCTCGACCGTGCAGCGCACCACCGAAGCGCCCTCGCGTGCCAGCTGCCGCCAGGCCTTGCCGGCGCCGTAGACCTGCATGTTGACCTGCCAGATGCGTTGTATCTCTGGCGCGAGGGCATCGTCGCGTTGCGCCCTGGCGCAGCGCCTGCGCGGCTCGCGCAGCAGCGCCGCGTGTCGCGTGTCGCGCATAGTCCGACGGGGCGATCTGCAAAGTCCTGCAGATCGGCTCGACGCCGAAGTGTGTTGCGATGTTTATCGATGAAATTCCTCAGGACTTCAGTCGACGGTCGAGCTCCGCTTAGGCGGAAAACGCGCTCGCCAACTTCAGGATCTCGTTGGCCCGGCGCAGGTCCTTGATCTCGCGTTCGAGCTCCTTCCTTCGCTGGGCCTCGCTGATCGTGACGGCTTGCACGCCGGCATCGACCTCGACGGGCTTGACCGATTCCACCAATGTCTGCGGCACGCAGCCGATCTTCGGTGCAATCGATTCGATCGCAGCCCATAGCGGGTACTCCCCACGATGCTCCTGCACCATCCTCACCGCACGCTCACCCACCTAAGATGAGGACTTCTTCATGGCTTAATGCTCGCAGAGTGTTGAGCCTCCATAGGATGATTCGGAATGCCTTCAGAGAGCACGTGGTCACATTGACCCAGTCCTTACTCGCGTGGCCGCCGCCACGTAGTCGAAGTCGTCGAGCGGATAGAGAGGGCGGGCCTTCTCAATACGAAAGGCACGGGCGTCGTACGTTGTAAGACCGGGCGCGGCCGCACAGACACATGCCCCCAGATCATCAAAGGCAAGCTTGAAGTGATAGCCTGACTTCGCAACGATGACATCTGCCGTTGTCAGGTCAATACCGCAGTCCAAGAAGCACCCGGGGTCTTGACTCATTAAAGACTCCTTCGTGATGAGCAACACAAAGTTCTCGCCCTCAAATGTGGCAAACGGTCCGATACGCAGGCTTGCCCGCCTCATGAAGGCTCCGCGGTTGCGGTAGGTACCGTCGCCAATTGAGCGCACCACCCCGTTCAGACTCAGGCTTTCCGCCTTGGGCGTGTGCCGTCCGCCGAGCCGCAACGTCGACCAACCTTCCGGCCGTCTGCTCGCGGGCTTCGCCGAGGCTAGGCAAGTTGTGCTGGAACTCGTCGCGCGCCGCCCAGAGACCATCTCCAAGCTCTTCGGCGAGGCGCGCTGCCTCAACAAATGCCTCCTCAACCCGGGCATATACGACGACAGTTTGCCCGACGCCTTTGCCGTCGATGAATGGGTTGACATTGAAGATCGACGCGTCCAGCAGACGACGGTCCGCCACCATCCGATCGCGGGCCAGGTTGTGAAGCCGCTCGAGCGGGCCGTGCGCTGTCTCGTCGTTGCCACGGGTAAGCATCGGTACCGTCACCTTCGCAGCAACCGGCCACAATCCTGCGTTCAGAATCTGCGACAACACTGCGCCCACCCGTTCCCCAGTAGCCCCCGCGTCCTGGTGAGGGTTAGTCTTGTAGGCTGTCGCGAAATCCAGATGCTGCAATATTCCGCCACCGGCGTGGGCATGCAGGTCGAACCCAGCGACGATGGGAATACTTGGGCCAACCAGAGTGTGCAAGGATGCCAGCAAGTCCGCCTCAGCACTGTCCAAACTTTCCGTCTGAACGCAACCGTGGAGACAGAGTGCAATCGCATCGAAACCCTCCGTGGGCGTACCCAAATCGACTTTAAGGGCACCCGGCCTGAGTAGTCCGACTATCTGTGGCCGAGGTCAATTGACTCGCCACCGGCCACTGCGTCAAGGAAACCGTCTCGATTCAACTGGATCCCGACCCCCTACTGATCAAGAAATGTCGCCGGAGCGATCAGCCGATTTTTCACTGGCGATGGCGCGAACAAGCCGAAGCAATGACGGCTGCAGAATACGTGCTTCGAAATCGCGGCGTGGTATTGCGAGCTGCGCCATGATAAGTCCGTTAACACAATTCAACACAAACGCATAGTCCAGATCTGGATCACTGGACCCAAGTTTCAGAAAGCTGTCCCGCATCAGACGGGCATGTATCTTTCCCCATTTCACCAGTACGCTACCTAACTCTAAGTCGCGCGATCCCGCGAGCGTAAGTTCGGTGATCGCCATGCCCATCGCATGATCATTGACCATGTACTTGATATTGTGTTCCGCAAGGATGGTAGCGAACCGATCGGCGTCGTCCGCGCACTTCGCAAGTTTTGGTGTGACGAGGGTAATGTTGTTTGCAATTCGACGGCAAACATCTTCGGCGAGTGCGCACATCAGGGCGCTTCGGGAGCCGAAGTAATAGTTGATCGCCCCATGACTTGCACTAGCTTCGACTGATACCGCTCGCAAAGTTACAGCATGATGGCCATCGCGAACCAGCACACGAAGCGCCGCTGCGATCAAGTCTTTGTGACGCTGACTTCCACGCGCGCTTAGTGGCAAATCGGGTTCAGCAAAGGCGCTCACGGAAGGCTCTTAAAAGTCGTCTGGGTCCTCAGCTTAGCAGAAGAGGACGTTCGATCATCGGGCCTCAAGTGGTAGAACAGCGGACAAATCTGGCATGTACTCGAGCTCCTCGCCCACGTCTTCGGATGTGCTTGAGTCCGCATCAGCATCTTGCTCTCGGCTTGCGTAAGCTGGGCTCGCCTGAGTACGACTTCGTGCCGCCAGTCCTGCGCCAGCCGCGCAGTTCGGCCTCGCCGAAGCCCTGAAGGTGCTCGTCGCTGAGAGCATCGGCGTCAGTTTCCGAACTCTCCGGTACGCGGCCGATTGGCAAACGTCCCAATTGCTGCTTGACCACTTGCCGGGAGCGCGACGTTGATGTGCCCTTTTCCATCACCCAAGCGCCGCCGTACTGCCTGAGCACAAATGCACTTTGCTGTTCACGCGACGGGCCATCTGCGTCGCAGGTCCACATTCGACCCAGAGGAAGCGGCCTTGACTCCGCTGCCGCCTGCATAGCGAGACCGTCTCGCACAAGGACAATCCGATTGGCTTGCCGGTTACCGTAGAGGTCAGGCGCGATGAAGCCCTCGCCGTCACGGTGAGAGCGTGCAGTTCCGCCTCGCGAGCCACACAGCACCAAAAGATCAACGCTGCACGATGAGATGGAGAGTACGCCCGGCGCTCACGAGTCTTGCGCGCTGCTGAGGCCACGGCCCTCCGCACCCAGCGCACTAGGCCGTCGCGTCGGCCCTCGAGCCACCGCGATGCCGGCTACTGAAACATCGGGAGTCGCACCCTCGGCCAGAGCTTTTGGGCTCGAGGGCCGGATCCGGGCACCGAGTTGTGGATCACGCGGAGCCCTGCCTTGATCACCTGCGCGACTCTTCTCGGGTAAGTACTAGTTCCGCCCGCCCCCTCGGCAGCTAGATTAGCCGGACCGAACTTATCCACTTGGAGTACTTTCCAGATGACACCAACAACCTTCACGCGGAGGCACTTCGCCCGCATCGTGACCTGGGCCGTGGCTGGGCTGGGTCTTTCGGGACACGCGCTCGCGCAAAACCAGAAGCCGGTGCTGAAGGGCCAAGTGGTGAAGATCGCAGTGATCGAACCCTTGTCGGGGCTGATGGGTTCCGTAGGCACAAGCCTGCTGAAGTCCTATCAGTACTTGGCGGAACAATTCAGCGCCTCCAATCCAGCGGGCGTGAAGTTCGAAATCATCGGCTTCGATAACAAATTGAGCCCCACCGAAACCCTCGGAGCGCTTAAGAGTGCAATTGATCAGGATATTCGATTCATCGCGCAAGGCACTGGTTCTGCGCCGGCGCTGGCGCTTATCAACGCAATCGAAAAGCACAATCAACGCAATCCAGGAAAAGAAGTCCTATACCTGAATCACGCCGCGACCGATCCGGAACTGACTGGCGCCAACTGCAGCTATTGGCACTTCCGCTTTGAGGCTGACACCGCAATGAAAATGGAGGCGTTGACAAGCTTCATTAAGGACCAGCCCAAGGTCAAAAAAGTTTACCTGATCAACCAGAATTACTCCTCCGGCATCCAAATCGCAGAGGCCGCGAAGACCCGACTACGGGAGAAGCGGCCTGATATCGAAATTGTTGGAGACGACCGCCATCCGCTCGCGCAAATACGTGATTTTGCTCCTTACATGACGAAAGTTCGCGCATCCGGAGCGGACACGATCATTACAGGTAGCTGGGGAACAGACCTTTCGCTGCTTATCAAAGCCGCAGAAGAAAGTGGCTGGAAGGGCACTTTTTACACCTACTACGCCGTAGTCGCAGGTACTCCAACAGCACTCCGCCAAGTTGAGGACAATCGCGTTTTTCAAGTAGCTTACAGCCACTACAACATGGGCGGTCAAATGAACGTCTGGATGAAAGAATTCCAGAAGCGATTCAACGAGGATTTTTATACGCATGGTGTCGCTCTTGTCTTCGAGCTGTTAAGTAAATCAATCCAACAGGCGCAATCTGCGGAGGTGCTTCGCGTCGCAGAGCAAATGGAGGGAGCCAAATTCAAAGGCTTCAATGGCTTGGTTGAAATGAGAAGATCGGACCATCAACTCCAGCAGCCCTTGTTCGTAACTGTGTGGACTAGCGTAAGTGCTCAAGTTCCCTACAGCGCCGAAGGCACCGGTAAGACATTTGCTCCTATTCGGGAGTTCACCGCCGAAGAAGTTTCCAGACCCTCCACATGTCGGATGTCTCGCCCCTGAGCGACGGCCGACTTCCCAAGCCAAAAAAAAATTTAACCTCAACTACTCCACTTGGAGAACTAAGGAAAAGTTATGAATCACTATTCCAACACTCTTTTCGACCTCGAAGGATCCACCGCTCTTATTACCGGCGGGTCTCGGGGCATCGGCCTCCAAATTGCGGAAGCGCTCGGTAGTGCGGGGGCGCGGCTGATGCTGACCGCAAGGAAGGAGGCCGAACTCGAGGCCGCCGCTGCCCATTTGAGAAGCCTCGGGATCGACGCTTCTTGGATTGCGGCCGACTCAAGCGAGCCGTCCGAAGTTCAACGCGTTTGCAGCAAAACTCTCGACACGCTCGGCCATTTGGACATTTTGATCAACAACGCGGGAACCTCTTGGGGCGCCTCAGCTGAGACCCACACGCTTCAAGCATGGGACCGCGTTATGAACCTGAATATCAGAAGTCTTTTTCTTTTTAGTCAACAAGCTGCCGTGGGAAGCATGATCCCGCGCCAGCGGGGTCGCATTATCAACATCGCTTCCATTGCTGGGCTCGGTGGAAATCCGGCGCCAATGGAATGCGTCGCCTACAACACCAGCAAGGGAGCGGTCATCACGTTCACCCGTGCACTTGCCGCCGAATGGGGCAAGCATGGCATCAACGTCAATGCGATCTCTCCCGGGCTGTTCCCAAGCAAGATGGCAGATGGGGTGATTGCAGCATTCGGTGAGGAAAGAATCATCAGCACCACGCCTCTTGGCCGACTGGGCGATCCAGACGACCTCAAAGGCGCTGCTCTTTTGCTGGCTTCTGCAGCTGGAAAACACATGACCGGTCATGCCATTGTCGTCGATGGCGGCACCAGTGCGGTGATCGGCGCGTGAATGCAGAGATCTCTATTCGCCAATGAACGAAAGATTACCCATGACGTTTGATTACGAATCATCAGAGTTGACGCAGCGTGATGAACTGCTCTACGCATGCCAAGAATTGACCCCCATCTTGCAAGCGGCAAACGACACCGTAGAAAAAGAACGACACCTGCCGAATGAACTTGCCGAAAGACTGGCTCAGGCCGGCCTCTATCGAATTTTCATTCCACGCGCACTCGGGGGTCTGGAGGCGGATGTGCATACATTCGTGGCCGTCGTAGAAAAGCTGGCGCAAGCCAATGCTGCGGCGGCATGGTGCACGTTTATCTCGAACACGTCGACCATCATTGGGGGCTATCTTCCCGGTCCCGAAGCAAAACTACTGTTCGAGAATCCGAACATTAAAATGGCCGGGGTATTCGCGCCGCGCGGGACTGCGGTCCGTACCGTTGTCGATGGGGTATCCGGCTTCGTGGTGAATGGGAGCTGGATGTGGGGATCAGCCTCTTACAACGCTGATTTCATCACCGGCGGGTGCGTGATTTTGGGCGAGGACGGAAAACCAGAAAAATTGGCGGACGGAACACTTGAAAATCGTTCCATGGTTTTTCGGGCGGAGCAAGTATCGGTAGCTGACACGTGGCACACGCTCGGTTTGCGCGGAACAGGGAGCAATGAATACAGCGTAAAGGATGCGTTCGTCCCCGCCGGCCTGTCGGCATCGATACTTACCGACGTACCAATCCCCGGTGCATTGTTCAAATTTCCGGTGTTTTGCATTCTGGGCGTCGGCATTGCGGCGGTGGCGCTCGGCATTGCACGTCTGGCCATCGACAGCTTGATAGAGCTCGCAACAAAAAAGACGCCCCAAGGCAGCGCCCGTCTTTTGGCAGAGCGCGCCTCAACTCAGCAGCATGTCGCAAGGGCGGAAGCCCAGCTTCGCTCCGCTCGGGCTTTCTTGATTGATGCAGTTGACCGTGCATGGGCGGCGTCGACCGACTCGGGGGAGATTTCTGTGGCGCTCCGCCGAGACCTTCGACTGGCGACGACCCACGCAAGCGAAGAGGCCGTCCAAGTCGTCACCCGGGTGTATTCCTGCGCAGGCGGCAGCGCGATCTTTGACGACTCTCAGCTACAGCGCTGCCTGCGCGATGTCTTGACTGCGTCCCAGCACATGATGGTCAGCGAGTCCACGTACGAACTCACGGGCCGGCTGTATCTCGGCCTTCCGACGAACTCCGCAATGCTTTGAGGACGCAAATGACAATGCCTGAAGACTGGCTCAGACGGTTGAAATTGCCGCTCCTTATTGCACCGATGTTTCTCGTGTCTACCGTCGAGCTGGTAGTTGCTGCATGTCGTAAAGGCGCCATTGGGACCGTGCCGGCGGCGAATGCCAGGACTGTGGAAATCTTGGATGAGTGGTTTCATCGAATTTCAACTCAGCTTGCGCCGACTGACGCGCCGTGGGGCGTGAACCTGCTGGTTCATAAGAGCTATGAGCGGCTCAACCAAGACCTTGATGTAGTGGCGCGCTATCGGCCACCACTGATCATTACGGCTCTCGGCAGTCCCAAGGAGGTAATTGAATGCGTGCACTCGTACGGCGGACGGGTGTTCGCTGATGTGAACTCGGTGCAACATGCCCGGAAAGCCGTATCGCTCGGAGTCGACGGGCTCGTCCTGGTCGCTGCTGGCGCAGGGGGGCATACCGGGATGATGAGCGCCTTTGCAATGGTCCCCGCCATTCGAGAGTTTTTCGGCGGGACGATAGTCTTAGGTGGGGGAATCATCAATGGATCGGGCATTCGAGCCGCGGAAACGCTGGGCGCCGACCTTGCCTCGATGGGTACGGCATTTATCGCCTGCCCGGAGTCGATGGCCAGCGACGCATACCGTCAAATGCTGCTGGATTCGGACATTGACGATCTGATCTTGACCAGAGCCGTTTCCGGAGTGCCGGCGTATTGGCTGCGCAAAAGTTTGACCGCAGTCGGCATCAATGCTAACGAACTCGAGTCCGCAGAGCCGGTGCGCAACGGAGACATTGAGCGTTGGACCAAGGTGTGGTCAGCCGGCCATGGTGTGGGATCGCTCAATGCGATTGAGCCAACGGCCGCTTTGATGGACCGACTAACCCGCGAGTACTGGTCCGCCGTTGAAAGCGGATCTCGACTGCAGCATTTCGAGGCCGCATGATGACCAGTTCCTCGCCACGCATCCTCGGCATCGGAGGTGGGACAAGACCCGGTTCGAGTGCCGAGCGCTATCTGCAGCTTGCGCTCAGCGCCGCTGAAAAGGCAGGGGCAACCACAAGCTTCCTCGGTGCCAGTTCGCTTCGTTTACCGCTCTATGAACCTAGCGCCGCGGCAGACGTTGCCGCACAGCAGCTTGTTAAAGAGCTGCGCAGCGCAGACGGAATCATCATCGCTTCGCCTGGATATCACGGCACAGTGTCCGGGTTCATGAAGAACGCGCTTGACTATGCCGAGGAAACCAGAAGCGACAAGCGCCCCTATTTCAGCGAACGAGCGGTCGGGTGCATGGCCGTGGCTGGTGGATGGCAGGCAGCGGTTGGAACGATGGCGTCCTTGAGGGAGATCGTGCATGCGCTGAGAGGATGGCCTACCCCGATGGGCGTCGCCATCAACATCGCTGAAGCCCCGCTCGATTCCGAAGGCATCTGCCAATCGATTTCAGTGGTACAGCAAATTCAACTGATGGCAAGCCAGGTCGTTGAATTCGCGAATCTTTCGACCAATCGACAACTTTAAACAATCCGAACTTTGGAGATATCCATGACCAACTTTCCGCAACTATCTAATAACCAGTTCATTCTCCGGCAGCGACCCAGTGGGCTGCCAAAAGAAAGTGACTGGCAGCAGGTAAAGACGGGCGTAACGGCACCGGAAAAAGGAAAGGTACTCGTGGCGGTCACTTTCATCTCTGTGGATCCCGCCATGCGGTCGTGGATGAATGAAGGTAAGTCCTACATGGAGGCAATCGCCATCGGCGATGTCATGCGGGCCGCCGGGGCCGGCTTGGTCTTGCAGTCCGACGATGCGAGATTCAGCGTCGGTGACGCTGTGCTCGGAGCTTTTGGTGTTCAGGAGTTCGCGACCATGGACCCCAATGATCTTACGAAGATTGATATCTCCAACGTGCCAGCAACGGCTTATATGGGCGCCCTTGGCACTCCGGGTTTTACGGCGTACTTCGGTCTTCTGGAAATAGGGAAGGTCAAGTTCGGCGAAACGGTTCTGGTGTCCGGCGCCGCAGGTGCCGTGGGTTCAGTTGTCGGGCAAATCGCCAAGATCAAGGGGTGTCGCGTCGTTGGTATTGCGGGCGGCGCAGAGAAATGCGCTCACCTCGTCAACAACCTTGGGTTTGATGCTGCGGTCGACTACAAACAGCCCGACGCACGTGCGCAGTTGTCAAAAGCATGCCCGGAAGGTGTCGACGTTTACTTCGACAACGTCGGTGGCGAAGTACTCGATCTGGCTCTCGGTCGCATTCGCCGCGGCGCGCGTATTGTGGTTTGTGGGGCTGTCTCTCAATACAACAACTTGACCCGTGGCAGCGGACCCAAAAACTACATGTCTCTGCTCATGAACAGAGCCACGATGGAAGGATTTGTGATTTTCGATTATGAAAAACGCTATCCCGAGGCACTGCATGCATTGCGAGCTTGGCTAGCTGCCGGCTGGCTCAAGTCTTACGAAGATGTGCTCGAGGGCATCGAGACTTTCCCCACGGCCCTGCAGCGCATGTTTGAGGGGGGAAATACCGGAAAAATGCTTATCAAGCTCCCAGCAAGCGCTGGCCTTGCGGCAACTGCGAAGTAGCGGGGCAACTCATGAACAATCGCCCGTGGTTGAAGTGGTATCCGCCTCAAGTTCCGCACACCATAGACCCCCTGAAGGAATACCAGACCCTTGCTGATTTCTTCAGTGATTCGTTTTATCGTTTGAGAGATCGCATTGCAATTCGTCACGAAAGCAGTGAACTCAGCTATTCAGATCTAGATTCGTTGAGTTTGGGAATTGCGGCGCATCTACAGACGCTGAGGCTCCAGCCGGGAGCAAAAGTAGCCGTCGCGCTTCCCAATTCAACGCAATATGTAATAGCGGCAATCGGCGTGATTCGAGCGGGCATGGTATTGGTCAACGTCAATCCTGCTTACACCCCTCGAGAGTTTCTGCTGCAAGTATCGGATGCCGAAGCAGAGGTGGTCATATTGCTCGAAAGTCAGTTCGAAGCGGTGAAGGATGGACTATCCCAGACGCGGGTTGACCATTCAATTCTGTGCAACCTGTGCAGTGATTTGAAGTCTTGGCGAGAACGCCATGGGACAAACAATGTCGCCAAATCGGTCATCGATATGCCTGAGGCGCTCTCGCTTGGGTTGTCCGCGACGTATTCGACGCCCAAGCTCGCCAAAGGTGACACCGTGGTTCTGCAATACACCGGCGGGACCACGGGGGTTTCCAAGGGGGCAATGCTCTCCAATGAAAGCCTTCTGGCCAACACTGCGCAAAATTCCGCCTGGTTCTACCCCGCATTGGCAGACATACCCATCCCGGTATTCGCGTGTGCATTGCCTCTGTACCACATAGTCTCTTTCATAACACTCCTGGCGAGCATTAAATTGGGGGGGATTATGCTCTTGATCACCGATCCTCGTGACTCGACGAAGATGTTGGCGAAGTTGCGTGAAGCTCCCTTTCACATGTTGCCTGGCATCAATACGCTATTTAGCAACTTGATGAATGATCCTGAGTTCGACACAGTCGATTGGAAACATCTGAAGGTTACAACAGCTGGCGGAATGGCGACCCAGCGTCCAGTCGCCGCGCGGTGGCTCGAAAGAACGGGTTGCGCCATCAGTGAGGGGTATGGACTTTCCGAGACATCCGGAACGGTGAGCTGCAACCCACCTCACGGCAATATTCGCCAAGGGACCGTCGGCCCGCCAGCACCGTCAACAGAAGTGTTGATCCTTGACGAGAAATTTGAAGCCCTCCCATTGGGAAAAATTGGACAAATTGCGGTTCGTGGCCCGCAGTTATTCAAGGGCTATTGGCAGCGCGGCGAGGAAACTGCTCGTTTCATGACGAAGGATGGTTTTTTCCTTACCGGTGATCTCGGTTGCATTGATGAACAAGGCTATCTGTGCATTTCTGGCCGCGAGAAAGAAATGATGCTGGTGAGCGGTTTCAACGTTTATCCGAGCGAGATTGAGGCTGTCGCTATCGAAATGGAACAAGTGCTTGAGTGCGCGGCCGTTGGCGTTCCTGATGAGCTCACTGGAGAAGCCGTGAAACTGGTTGTGGTGCCTCGAAGTGACGCGTTAACCGAAGAATCGATAAGACAACACATGAAGGCAAACCTGACTGCGTACAAGCGCCCGAAGATCATTGAATTTCGGACAAAGCTCCCCCGGTCAGTAGTTGGGAAGTTGCTTCGCTCCTCGCTGGGTGCCGCGCTGTGAGGTTGAAGATAGGCGTGCCTGCCGAGACAATGGCCGGCGAAACCCGCGTGGCCGTAACGCCCGAGACGGTGAAGAAACTGGCCGCTTCCGGGCACACCGTGCGCGTGCAGTCCGGGGCCGGCATTGCAGCCAACGTCACCGATGCCGCCTACGAGGCCGCCGGTGCCGAGATCGTCAACATGAACGCCGCCTGCGCGGCCGACATGGTGCTCAAGGTGCGCACGCCCACCGATGCCGAGACCGCGCTCATGAAGCCCGGCACCGTGGTCATCGGCATGCTCAACCCCTTCGATGCGGCCGGCCTGCAGCGCCTGGCCACGGCCGGCCTCACGGCCTTCGCGCTCGAAGCGGCGCCGCGCACCACCCGCGCCCAGAGCATGGACGTGCTCTCCTCGCAGGCCAACATCGCGGGCTACAAGGCCGTGATGATCGCGGCCGACAAGTACCAGCGCTTCTTCCCCATGCTCATGACCGCCGCCGGCACCGTGAAGGCGGCACGCGTGGTCATCCTCGGCGTGGGCGTGGCGGGCCTGCAGGCCATTGCCACCGCCAAGCGCCTGGGCGCCGTGATCGAAGCCTCCGACGTTCGCCCGAGCGTGAAGGAGCAGATCGAATCGCTCGGCGGCAAGTTCATCGAGGTCTCCTACGACACCGATGAAGAAAAGGAAGCCGCCGTCGGCGTGGGCGGCTACGCCAAGCCGATGCCCGCAAGCTGGCTGGCGCGCCAGCAGGTCGAGGTCGCCAAGCGCGTGGCGCTGGCCGACATCGTCATCAGCACCGCGCTCATTCCCGGCCGCGCCGCGCCCACGCTCATCACCGAGGACATGGTCAAGTCGATGAAGCCCGGCTCGGTGATCGTGGACATCGCCGCCGGCAAGGGCCAGGGTGGCGTCGGCGGCAACTGCCCCCTCTCTGAAGCCGACAAGACGTTGGTCAAGCACGGCGTGACCATCGTGGGCGAAACCAACCTCGCGGCGCTCGTGGCGGCCGATGCATCGGCGCTCTATGCGCGCAACGTGCTCGACTTCCTCAAGCTCATCGTCACGAAGGAAGGTGCACTCAAGATCGACCTGGAAGACGACATCGTCGCCGCCTGCCGCGTCACGCACGACGGCCAGGTCACGAAGAAATAAAGCGAACAGCGAACACGCGAGGAGAACAAGCGCCATGGACCCCGTTTCCCATACCGTCATCAACCTGATCATCTTCGTGCTGGCCATCTACGTGGGCTACCACGTGGTGTGGACCGTCACGCCCGCGCTGCACACGCCGCTGATGGCGGTGACCAACGCGATCTCGGCGATCGTGATCGTGGGCGCCATGCTGGCCGCCGCGCTCACCACCACGCCGCTGGGCAAGACCATGGGCGTGCTCGCGGTGGTCCTGGCCGCGGTGAACGTCTTCGGCGGCTTCCTCGTCACGCGGCGGATGCTGGAGATGTTCAAGAAGAAGGACAAGAAAGCGGCTGCGTCCAAGGCTGAAGAGGAAGCTTCCAAGTGAGCATGAACCTTGTCACGCTGCTGTACCTCGTTGCCAGCGTCTGCTTCATCCAGGCCTTGAAGGGCCTCTCCCATCCCACCACCTCGATCCGCGGCAACGTCTTCGGCATGACCGGCATGGCCATCGCCGTGCTCACGACCATCGCGCTCATCCACGGACAGGCGCGCTCGCTCAACGTCGACTTCGGCACGGGCATCGCCTATCTGCTCGCGGCCGTGGTGGTCGGCGGGGGCCTGGGGGCCTTCATGGCCAACAAGGTCGAGATGACCAAGATGCCCGAGCTGGTCGCCTTCATGCACAGCATGATCGGCCTGGCTGCGGTCTTCATCGGCGTGGCCGCGGTGGCCGAGCCCTGGGCCTTCGGCATCGCCGCTGCGCCCGTGGCCGCGCTCATCGGCGCGCAGACGCCGGACGGCGCGGTCGTGCTCGACGGCTTCGTGCGCTATGCCATTCCCGCGGGCAACCGGCTGGAGCTCTTCCTGGGCGCAGCCATCGGCGCCATCACCTTCAGCGGTTCGGTCATCGCCTTCGGCAAGCTCTCGGGCAAGTACAAGTTCCGCCTGTTCCAAGGCGCGCCGGTACAGTTCTCGGGCCAGCACATGCTGAATCTCGTGCTGGGTCTCCTGACCGTCGCACTGGGCCTGGCGTTCGTCTTCACCGAGAGCTGGCCGGCCTTCTTCGCGATGCTGGCACTGGCGTTCGTCATGGGCGTGCTCATCATCATCCCGATCGGCGGGGCCGACATGCCGGTGGTGGTGTCGATGCTCAACAGCTACTCGGGCTGGGCGGCCGCGGGCATCGGCTTCAGCCTGAACAACGCGATGCTGATCGTGGCCGGTTCGCTGGTGGGCTCTTCAGGTGCAATCCTGAGCTACATCATGTGCAAGGCGATGAACCGCTCGTTCTTCAACGTGATCCTGGGCGGCTTCGGCGGCGAGGCTTCCACGGACAGCGGCGCGGCCAAGGAGCAGCGCCCGGTGAAGACCGGCAGCGCCGACGACGCGGCCTTCGTGCTTGGCAATGCCGAGACGGTGGTGATCGTGCCGGGCTACGGCCTGGCGGTGGCGCGCGCGCAGCATGCGGTGAAGGAACTGGCCGCCAAGCTCACCGAGAAGGGCATCACCGTGAAGTACGCCATTCACCCGGTGGCGGGCCGCATGCCCGGCCACATGAACGTGCTGCTGGCCGAGGCGGAGGTGCCGTACGACCAGGTGTTCGAGATGGAAGACATCAACGGCGAGTTCGGCCAGGCCGACGTGGCGATCATCCTGGGCGCCAACGACGTGGTGAACCCTGCCGCGCACACCAAGGGCAGCCCCATCTACGGCATGCCGATTCTGGAGGCCTACAAGGCCAAGACCGTCATCGTGAACAAGCGCTCCATGGCCGCGGGCTACGCCGGCCTGGACAACGAGCTGTTCTACATGGACAAGACCATGATGGTTTTTGGCGACGCCAAGAAGGTCGTCGAGGACATGGGCAAGGCCATCGAGTAAAGCCTTTCCTGATAAACGCATCAACACAGTGCGGTGGTGACTCGAAAGCGGTGCTCCCGTCAACTTTGGCTAGGGCCAAAGCTTGGGCAGCGGTGGATTGGGTCCCCTCTTCTCAGCGCCTTGCAGGTGAAAGGCAATGCGCTACTGACCATCACGGTACACGGGATGAGCACACCGCGCGGTCAGGCCGCCATGGTCGGTACTTCGTCCGATAGCGCCCTCAGTGCCCCACCTCGCGCTTCATCTATCCCGTCCAGCGCATCCCGAGCCGGACCATTTACAAAGGCCCAAAAAATGCCCCTCTCCCTTCAAGGCAAGATCGCCGTCGTGACTGGCGCAAGCACCGGCATAGGCTTGGCCATTGCCAAACGGTTTGCAGCCGAAGGCGCAAGCGTCGTTATCACCGGTCGACGCCAGAAAGAACTTGACGTCGCGGTCGCCGACATTGGGGATCAAGCCTCCGGCGTGCGCGCCGACGCCTCCAGCTTGCAGGATCTCGATACCCTGTTCGATACCGTCAAGCAACGACATGGACGCATCGACGTCTTGGTCGCGAACGCGGGAGGCGGCAGCATGGCTCCTCTTGGCGCGATAACGGAAGAGCTGTTTGACAAGACGTTTAGCACCAATGTGAAGGGGGTGCTCTTCACGGTTCAGAAGGCACTTCCCCTGTTCGCGGATGGCGCGGCGGTCATCCTGGTCGGTTCAACCAGTTCGATACATGGCGTACCCGCATTCAGCGTCTACAGCGCAACGAAGGCGGCAATTCGGAACTTCGCTCGTAGCTGGATTCTGGACCTCAAAGGTCGCAACATTCGCATCAATGTCCTCAGTCCCGGACCGACGAAGACGCCTGGGCTGGTAGGCCTGGTGCCAGTCGAGCACCAGCAGGGGTTGCTTGATGGTTTTGCCGCTCAGGTCCCAATGGGCCGAGTCGGGGAGCCGGATGAAATCGGCAAGGTCGCGGTCTTCCTGGCCTCGGACGCGTCGAGCTTTGTCACCGGCATCGAGCT
Source organism: Variovorax sp. 01N429 (assembly GCF_056399425.1). Taxonomy (NCBI): domain Bacteria; kingdom Pseudomonadati; phylum Pseudomonadota; class Betaproteobacteria; order Burkholderiales; family Comamonadaceae; genus Variovorax; species Variovorax sp. 01N429. The sequence continues at coordinate 72,522 of NZ_JBFTRG010000004.1, forward strand.
GTTCGTCGACGGCGGCATCGCGCAGATCTAGGGCAATGAAGCTGTTGAACCTGTTCAGTGCGCAGGCCTTGGCTGCAGCGCCCGGACTCGGCCAGACTGCACTTTCGGTGGCAGCGGCCGAGTGCGCCAGCTTCGTCTACCGATTGAAGTTCATTGGCCTCAGGCCCGAGCGCGGCGGAACGATCGAGGCCGGTCACTACCACTTCGATCATGTCGGCCAGGCAACCGACTTTCCTCGGGTGCACGCTATTGGTCGGCTGCAGAGCAACCGTTGTCGCCCATCGGATTGGCCTGAACCTCGTGGCCGGAGGATCCTTTCGTGCAGGCTCCCAACTTCTTTCGGACACGGAATATGACGAATAGCGTATCCATCTGGCGCTCTACCGCTGCATCGCAGCCTCTTCAACTTCCTGCAAGGACTCGACCATGAAACTCGACAACGCCACCGTCCTCGTCACCGGCGCCAACCGCGGCATCGGTCTCGCCTTCGCCCGCGCCGCTCTGGCCCGCGGCGCGCGCAAGGTCTACGCGGGAGCGCGCGACCCGGCCAGCGTCACGTTGGCCGGCGTTGAACCGATCCGCCTCGACGTCACTCAGCCCGATGACATTGCCGCGGCGGCACGCCATTGCGGCGACGTTACGCTGCTGATCAACAACGCCGGTATCGCGACGCTCGGCGGCTTCCTTGCCGAGGGCAGCGTCGAGGCCGCCCGTGCCCAATTCGAGACCAATTTTTTCGGGCCGCTGCACATGGCGCTCGCCTTTGCGCCGGTGCTCGCCGGCTGCGGCGGCGGTGCGATCCTGAACGTCCTGTCGCTCGCGAGCTGGATCACTGCGCCCCGCCTCGCAACCTATGCCGCCACCAAATCGGCCGCCTGGTCACTGACCAACAGCCTGCGCCATGAGTTGCGCGCCCAGGGCACCCAAGTGCTGGGCTTGCACATGGGGTTCGTCGATACCGACATGGCGCGCGGCAACGATCAGCCCAAGTCCAGCCCGGACGAGGTGGTGCGCCGCAGCCTCGATGCCCTCGAAGCCGGGGCCGAGGAGGTGCTGGCCGACGAGATCACCCGGCAAGTCAAGCAGGGCTTGTCGGCCGAGCCGGGCGTCTACCTTCGGACGACCTGAGGCTGAACTGCCTTCCTGGAAGCTGCTCCCCAGCACCTACCTGAATGAACGGTGACCACGAGACTATAGACATGACAGAAGCTCAAACCGGCACCAAGCCCATCCCCGAGTCTCATGCATTCGACGTGACTGCGCTGCGGGCCTATCTCGAGCCGCGGGTCGATGGCTTCCAGGGCCCACTCACGGTCGAGCAATTCAAGGGCGGGCAATCGAACCCGACCTACAAGCTCAACACGCCGGAGCGCTCTTACGTGATGCGCTGCAAGCCCGGCCCGGCGGCGAAGCTGCTGGCCTCGGCGCATGCGATCGATCGTGAATTCGCCGTGATGCGGGCGCTGCGCGCAACCGACGTGCCGGTCCCGGACATGTACCTGCTGTGTGAAGATGAATCCGTGATCGGCTGCGCCTTCTACGTGATGGAGTACATGGCCGGCCGCGTGATGTGGGACCAATCGATCCCCGATGCCGACCGCGCGCAACGGAGCCGAATCTACGACGGGATGAACCGCGTGATCGCGGCGCTGCACAACGTAGACATCAAGGCGGCGGGTCTCGAGACCTACGGCAAGCCGGGCAACTACTTCGAGCGCCAGATCGGCCGCTGGACGAAGCAGTACCAGGCTTCGATCACGCAGCCGATCCCCGAGATGGATCGGTTGATGGACTGGCTCCCTGTGCACATACCGGCCAGCGCGCGCGACGAGAGTCAGGTGTCAATCGTGCACGGCGACTACCGGCTCGACAATCTGATGTTCCACGCCACCGAGCCACGTGCGATCGCGGTTCTCGACTGGGAGCTCTCGACCATCGGCCATCCGCTGGCCGACTTGAGCTACCACTGCATGTCGTGGCACATCCAGCCGGGCCCTACCCTAGGCATTCGCGGTCTCGACCACGCTGCTCTCGGCATCCCCGATGAGAAGAGTTATGTACGCCGCTACTGCGAGCGGACTGGCCGCGCCGACCCCGACGCAGTGATGGCCGATTGGAACTTCTATCTCGCTTACAACATGTTCCGCCTCGCCGGCATCCTGCAAGGAATTGCCAAACGTGTGGAGACGGGGACGGCATCGAGCGCACAGGCAAAGCAAGCAAGCGCCGGTGCGCGGCCGCTTGCGCAGATGGGTTGGGCGCTTGCGCAATGCGCTTGAACGACACGAGCCTGCTCCAGCGACTCCTTCTGGCCGGATTGTTGCCTTATATCCCGTCCAAGCACGCCACGAATTCGCTCATCAACGCGGACTGCGCCTGCTGCTGCGCCGAGATGATGTACCGTGCAAACTTCACCTCCGGCTTGAAGGGCAGAACCTTGACGCCCGCCAGATCCAGGTGTCGCACCACCAGTGGATTGACCACGCTCACGCCCAGTCCGAAGCTCACCATGCGACAGATGACCGCTGAGTAGGGTGCGTCGATCGTCTGGCGTCTTCTGTCGGGGTTGAACGCCGCGTCGATCGGCACGCGCGTGCCGTCACCCTTGGTGAGCGAGATGAAAGACTCGTCGTCAAGATCCGAACTCAAGACCACGCGCTTGCGCGCCAGCCGGTGACCTGACGGAACGATGCACACGCCGTTTTCCTCTGCCCACAGCGTGGACTGCAGGCCTGGCGCGTCGTCCAGGTTGGTCACCAAACCGAGGTCCACATAACGGTTTGCCGTCCACTTCGCCACGGTAGGCGAGTCGCCGGTGTGAATCGAGACGGGCGTGTCCGGGTACCGGCGGCGAAATGCGCGCATGACCTCTGGCATGACGGTCATTGCCAGCGAAGCAACGGCGCCGATGCGCAGCGTGCCTGTGCCGACTTCGCGAATCTGCTTGGCGCTGTCGGTGAGTGCCTCCATGCCGAGGAACCAGCGTTGCACCGACTGAAAGAACGCCTCTGCCTCGGGCGTGGGCGCCAGGCGACCGCTGAGCCGCACGAACAGCCGGAAACCAACCGCTGCTTCCAGTTGTGCGATGGCCCGACTCACGTTGGATTGGGAGGTGTGCAGTTCATGCGCAGCCAGCGTCATCGACCGCGTGAGCATCACGGCCCGGAAGGTTTCGATCAGTTTCCAGCGCATGTTTTCGGCTCCTTGCTTGTGAGGAGAGAGCATATCCAAATGGATATTAACCTACCAAAAACTCTCATTTGCCGATATGCCATGCGGCTTCTATTCTTTCGGTGAAACGCAACAACCTTTCGATCCAGACGAGCCATCCCATGACATCTTCAGACATCCTTATCGAGCACCGCGGACCCGTGGGGCTGATCACGCTCAACAAGCCGTCCAAGCTCAATGCCTGGGACCAACCCATGCGTGACGCCATCGTGGCGGCGCTTCGTGCATTCGACGCCGACGCAGCCATCGGTGCCGTGGTGTTGACCGGCGCGGGTGAGCGCGCGTTCTCTGCAGGCCAGGACTTCGCCGAGGCGCACGACTTCGACGCCGACCGGGCGGAGGCATGGATCCGTGAGTGGGAGACCTTCTACGGCACGCTGCGACGCCTGACCAAGCCCATCGTGGCCGCGCTCAATGGCGTGGCCGCGGGGTCGGCTTTCCAGGTGGCGCTGCTGTGCGACATCCGTGTGGGCCACGACCAGGTCACGATGGGCCAGCCCGAGATCAACTCGGGCATTGCCAGCATCACGGGGCCATGGATCATGAAAGAGATCCTCGGCATGTCGCGCACCATCGAACTGACCCTGAGCGGCCGCATGATGCCCGCGCAGGAGTGCCGCGAGATCGGCTTGATCCACCACCTCGTCCCACGCGAACAGGTGCTGGCGAAGGCGCTGGAGATTGCCGGGCAACTTGCGGCCAAGGCGCCGTTGGCCATGCGCCTTGACCGCGCTTGGTTCGCCGACATGACCGAGGCGGGCTTCCGCGAGACCATCAACGCGGCCATTCGCGCGCACCGCGAGTCGTATGCATCCGGCGAGCCGGCGCGCAAGATGGAAGCCTTCATGGCTGCGCGTGGCCACGCGCTGGAAGGAGCCCAGCGATGATCGAGATGCCGCCCGTGGGCGACGAGACGCTGCGCCGCATCATGGACCGCAGGGCCCTGGAAGATCCGGGCCACGTGTTGCTGAAGTTCCAGGACCGCGACCACACGTTCGGCGAGATCGACGCCCAGGTCAACCGCGTGGCCAACGCCCTGCTGGCTCGGGGCCTGGTGCCCGGCGACCGCGTGGCGCTAATGCTGCCCAGCCATCCGGACCATCTGGTGGCGATTCTGGCGCTCGCTAAGGTCGGACTGGTTCGGGTGCCGGTCAACACCAGTTTCAAGGGCGCGTCGCTTGCCTATCCGTTCGAAGCCTTCGCGCCGCGTGCGCTGATCGCCGACAACGCCCACGCCGACGTGCTGGCAGAGGCACTGCCCGCGGACGCAGTCGAGATGACGCTGTGGCGCGGCGGCGCGGCAGACGACTTCGCCGCCCTGCTGGCGCACGCCGACAGCTCGCCGCCTTCGGTGGAGCCGGGGCCGGACGACATCATCGCCCTCACCCCCAGCTCGGGCACCACCGGCGCTCCCAAGGGCGTGAACAAGTCGGACCGCACGCTGCGCGCGGGTCCCATGGGCACGCTGCGCCTCACCGGCGCGCAGCCGGGCGATGTGTTCCTGCTCTGGGAGTCGCTGCACCACGGCGCGGGCGTGGCGGTGTGCATTGCCGCCATCCTGCAGAAGCTGACGCTGGCAATGGTGGAGAAGTTCAGCGCCTCGCGGTTCTGGGACCAGTGCCGCCAGTACGGCGTCACGCACGTTCACTACCTCGGCGGTGTGCTGCCCATGCTGCTCAAGCAGCCGCCCAGGGAAGACGACCGCGATCACCAGGTGCAGATCGCCTGGGGTGGCGGCTGCCCGCCCGAAGTCTGGGACGTGTTCGCCGATCGCTTCGGCGTGGAGATTCGCGAGGGCTATGGCCTGTCGGAAATGATCACCTTCGTCACGGTCAACCCGCAGGGGCCGAAGTTCTCCATCGGCCAGCCGCTGTCGTACTTCGAACTCCAGCTCACGGATGAAGCCGGCCACGAGGTTCCCGTCGGTCAGCCGGGCGAAATCTGCGTGCGCTCGCGTGTACCAGGGCTGCAGTTCCTGGGCTACTTCCGCGACGAGGAGGCCACGCAGGCCGCGCAGCGCGGCGAGTGGTTCTGCAGCGGCGACCTGGCACGGCGCGACAGTGACGGCTACTACTACTTCGCCGGCCGCAAGAAGGACATGGTGCGCCGACGCGGCATCAACATCTCGGCCTGGGAGGTCGAGCGCGTGATTGGCGAGCATGCCGCCATCGCCGAGTGCGCGGTGGTCGGCGTGCCGAGCGAACTGGGCGATGAAGAGCTGAAGCTCTTCGTGCGGTTGGCCGACGGTGCGCAGCTTGCGCCGCAAACGCTGGTGGACTGGTGCAAGCCGCGCATGCCGGCCTTTCAGGTGCCTCGCTTCATCGCCTTCATCGAAGAGTTTCCCAAGACCCCGACGCAGCGCATCCGCAAGAACGAGCTGCCCCGCAATCTCTCTGGCGCATGGGACGCCGAGCAACCCCGGAGCTGAGCATGACAACCCTGATGATGATGAAGAAGTACATCAAGCCCTGCATGGTCGCCTGCGCGGTGGCCCTGGCCGGCGTGTCGGCCTCCGCGCAGGACTACCCGGCCCGCCAAGTGACGATGGTCGTGGGCTACTCGGCCGGTGGCGCGGTGGACGCCGTGGCGCGCCTGCTGTCGCAGAAGCTCGGCGAGGCGCTGGGCAAGCCCGTGGTGGTGGACAACAAGGCGGGGGCTTCGGGCAACATCGGCGCCCAGTTCGTGGCCAAGGCTCAGCCGGACGGCCACACGCTCTTGATGGCGCCCGTCACCACCTATGCGATGAACTCGCTGCTCTACCCCGCCACGGCGGGCTACCAGCTCGACAAGGACTTCGCAGGCGTCTCGGTCGTGGGCTACCTGCCACTGGTGCTCGTGGTCAACGATGCGCTGCCCGCCCGTTCGGTGGCCGACCTGGTGAAGGCGGCCAAGGCCAAGCCCGGCGGTCTGGACTACGGCTCATCAGGCAACGGCTCTATCGAGCATGTGATGGGCGAAATGTTCAAGCAACAAGCCGGCATTAGCATGGTTCACATTCCCTATCGCGGCGCGTCGCTCGCCATTACCGACGTGATGGCCGGGCAACTGAGCCTGATGTTTGCCACCGTGCCCACGGCTGTGGCCAACTTGAAGAGCGGCAAACTGCGCGTCCTGGCCGTGACGACGCCCGAGCGCATCGGCGCGTTGCGAGATGTGCCCACTGCGCGCGAAGCGGGCTATCCCGGTCTTGAGGCCGGATCCACCTACGCCATCCTTGCACCGGCAGCCACGCCCCGGCCCGTCGTTCAGCGCCTGAACCAGGAAATCGCCAAGATCCTGCAGATGCCCGACGTGCAGGCGCGTTTCCAGGTTCTGGGCATCGAGCGCGCCGGTTCCACGCCCGAGGAGGCCACGCAGCGCCTGGGCCAGGAGCTCACCAAGTGGGGCAAGGCGATCAAAGACAGTTCCGTCAAGGTGGATTGACAGCATGCCTTCTCCTTCCTCTTCTTCCTCCGACATCCATGTCGAACAACGCGGTGAGGGCCACGCCCTGGTCACCATCTCCCGGCCGCTTCGACGCAACGCCTGCAACTTCGCGGCCTGGACCGACCTGAAAAACGCCTTCGAGACGTTGGGCGCCGATCCGGCGGTCAAGCTCATCGTGCTCACCGGCGCGGGCGGGCACTTCTGCGCGGGCGACGACGTGGTCGCCTTCTCGGCCGTCACCGACGAGGCGGAAAAAGACGTCTGGCGTGCGCGCATCCAGGCGTGCTACGCGGCGGTGCAGTCGGCGCCCAAGCCGGTCATTGCAGCGATCTCCGGCGTGTGCGTGGGCGGAGGGTGCAGCCTGGCCATGTGCTGCGACTTCCGCGTGGGCGACGCCACGGCGCGCGTGGGCGTGCCCGTGGCCAAGCTCGGCCTGGTGTATCCCACCATCCAGCTGCAACGACTGTCGTGGCTGATCGGCGCGTCGAATGCGCGGCGCTGGGTGTACGAGGCCGCGCTGTACGGCGCCGCCGAGTCGCACCGCGTCGGCTACCTCGACGCGCTCACCGACGGCGACGTGACGCAAGCCGCTTTCGCCTTCGGTGTGGGCATGGCCCGGGCCGCGCCGCTGTCCATCGCGGGTTCCAAGGCGCAGCTCAATGCCGTGCTGGCCGGCCAGGTCGATCGGGAGCGCGAGCGCCTTGACGCCATGGTCCTGCGCGCCGACCGCAGTGAAGATTTCCGCGAGGCGGCGCAAGCCTTCGCGCAGAAGCGGCCACCGGTCTTCAGAGGACGATAGAAAGCCATCCGCCGCGCTGGGGCGAGTCCCGGCGTCGAAAGGCCTTGGGACCGCGCCCCCCATCACGCAGCCTGCCTGCCACCCATGACGACCCCCTCTTCACGAGCCAGCCCCCGACTCCTTCCCTTCCATCGCCTTCATCGGCGGCGGCAACATGAGCAGCGCCATCGTCGGCGGATTGGTCCGACAGGGCCTACCTGCCGACTGCATCACGGTGGTCGAGCCCTTCGAAGCAGCACGCCAGCGATTGCGCGAACAGTTCGACGTACGGCTGCTGGCATCGGCCAGCAGCGCGCTGGACGGCGTTGCCATGGTGGTCTGGGCCATCAAGCCGCAAGCGTTCCATGACGCTGCAACTGCGGTTGCGCCGTACACACCGCATGCCCTGCATCTGAGCGTGGCCGCTGGCATTCGAACCGGCAGCATGGCGCAGTGGCTGGGCACGGAGCACATCGTGCGAGCGATGCCGAACACGCCCGCCCTGGTCGGGTCGGGCATGACCGGGCTCTTCGCCCGTGCGGGCGTGAGCGATGTGCAGAAGCTGCTTGTCGAGCAGGTCATCGGCGCCACCGGCCAGTTCCTGTGGGTGCAGCATGAAGCGCATCTGGACGCGGTCACCGCGCTGTCTGGCTCCGGTCCGGCGTATGTCTTCTACTTTCTGGAAGCCATGGCGCAAGCAGGTGCAGACATGGGCCTGTCTGCCGACCAGGCGCACCAGTTGGCTGTCGCGACCTTCGTCGGCGCATCGCATCTTGCGGCGCATGCCAGCGAGCCGCCGGGCGTGCTGCGCGAGCGCGTCACCAGCAAAGGGGGCACCACCCATGCCGCGTTGGAAAGCATGCACGCCAGCGGTGTGGCGGCTCATTTCATTGCGGCGATGCGGGCGGCGGAACAGCGCGCCACGGAACTGGGTGACGAGTTCGGCGGCTGAGAACCTAACACGCTCGTCCGCATCACTCAGCGGCTGCCTCGCCGCTCGCCACCATTCGTGCTCGGGGCTGTTGTTGACCCGCGCTTGCGGCCTTTTCTTTGCCCTTCTCCCCCCATGGACAGCTTGCAGTTCCTGCGATGGCTCGGAATCATGCTCCAAGCCCCCGGTCGCTGGCACCAGATGGTTGCAGTCTTGGTCAGCCCAGATCCTTGTTCGGATTGACGAGGTACTTCTCGCCGGTGGACGCCTTGCCGTAGGCCGCGATAGCGTCGAGCTGCAGCGCCTCACTCATCGACACCTCGCGCGTGTAGTGGCTTGCAAACGTTGTATTGAGTTCGGATGCCACGCGTTGCTTCAGTCGCTCAACCGTGGCCGCGCCGACCTTCTGCAGGAACGGGAACAGCAGCCAGCCGGCCATGCCCCATGACATGCCGAAGCCACGGGTGAATTCCGTCGCCCCCCGATCGAGGCTGCCGTAGATGTAGACCTGCTTGTGAACGGTCGAGCCGTAGCGGTTGTATTCCTTCGCGCTGCGGTTCGCGGCGGCTTCCATCGCCATGATGATCTGGCCCGCCAGTTTGCCGCCGCCGATGGCGTCGAAGGCCAGTGTTGCGCCGGTCTCAGCCAGCGCGTTCGTCAGGTCGTCCATGAAGGCCGATGAGGTGCTATTGCAGACGTACTTCGCGCCGAGTTCGTGCAGCAGCGTTTCGTGCTCGGGCTTGCGCACGATGTTGACGAGGCCGATCCCGTCTTTCAGGCAAGCCTTGTTGAGCATCTGCCCCAGGTTCGACGCCGCCGCGGTGTGGACCAGCGCGGTGTGGCCTTCCCGCTTCATCGTCTCGATCATGCCCAGGGAGGTGACCGGATTGACGAACCATGAGGCACCCTCGGCGGCTGTCGTGCCCTCGGGCAGTGGCAGGCACTGCGCGACGTTGACCGCGCAGTACTGCGAATACATCGCGCCGCCGATCACGCCCACAGTCTTGCCGAGCAAGGCCTGCGCGGCCGGTGAGCGCCCGGCGCCGACCACGACGCCGGCGCCTTCGTAGCCGACCGGCACCGACTCGTCCAGACGGCCCGCCACGGCCGGCAGCATGCGCGGCGGCACGGTGGCAGTGACGACCGGCCGGTCGGCCGTGCCGGAGGCCCTCGCGGTCGACATGTCGGCCATGCCGAATAGCACCATCAGGTCCGACGGATTCATCGGGGCCGCGTCGATGCGCACGAGCACCTCGTCGACTTTCGGTTCGGGCATCGGCACCTCGGCGAGCGAAAGTTCAAGCTCGCCGCCGGTACGGACGATGGAGCGGAGTTGCAGTGGCATGGGGGTGTCTCGTGAGTTGGACGAAAGCGGGTTCATGGAAGCTGAACGCCTCCGATCACCAGGACTCGCGGAACGGCCGCACTTCGGTCAGGAACGACCAGGCCGAACGCGGCTGGTGGGTGACGTGCCAGACCTCTTCGGCGATGTCGGATGGGTTGATGAAAAACTCATCCGGCTTGTCGGCCATCCGCGCGCGGGCCCAAGGCACGTCGATGACCGCGTCGATCATCATGAAGGACACGTGCACGCCCCGCGGCCCCATCTCGCGGGCGATGGACTCGGCCAGGATGCGCTGCGCAGCCTTGCTCGGCGCAAAGCCGGCAAAAGCAGCCTTGCCACGAACGGCCGAGGTGTTGCCCGTCACCAGCAAGGCGCCGCCCCCTGCTGCCTCCATCCGCGGCGCCGCCCACTGGGCAAGGTGCAGCAGCGCCATGACATTGATCTGGAAATTCTGCTGGAGGACTTGCGGCTCGATGTCGAGGAAGTTTCCGAAGGCGCCACCCACGGCGTTGTGGATCACCACCTTGGGGACGCCGGCACGTTGCTCGATGACATCGAGGGCGGCCGTGAGTGCCGCAGGGTCGGCCACATCGCAGGGGACCGCAAAGGCGTTTGGAAGTTCGCCCTCGAGATCGGTCAAGCGCTCGACGGTGCGCGCGAGCATGGCCACCTGATAGCCGCCATCGTGGAACCGCCGGACCATTGCCGAGCCGGTGCCAGGCCCTACGCCGGTGATGATGACAAGCGGCCTCATGCGGCCTGCTCCAGGCGAGCTTGCACGAAGTGCAGGCGGTCATTGCCGAAGAACATATCGTTCTCCACGAACAGGGTCGGCGCGCCAAACACGCCCCGCGCTGCTGCCCCGGCTGTTGCCTCGTCCAGGAGGGCCTGCGCGGCCGGCGAGTCCATTTGCGTTTCAAGCGCCTCAGCGTCGAACCCCGCGACACCCAGCAGGGCTGCGACCTCGGCCGCTGTCGCCAGCGGCGCCGGAGTCGACCAAAACGCGTTGAAGATCGCGTGCACCGCCGCGGGCATGGCGCCCAGTTGCCCAGCCACGAGCGTGGCGCGCAGCAGGCGGCTGGCGTCGATCTCCGAACCCTGGGGATGCCGGTTGAGTGGAACCCCATAGTGGGCAGCCCATCGGCCCATGTCGGTCATCACGTAGCGCCCTTTGGGGGCGCAGGTGATACTCGTCGGCACGTTCCCTACCGCTCTCATCAGCGCCCCAATTTCGAACGGATGGAAGGCGATCTCGACATCCATCTTCCGGACCTGAGACAGTGCAAGAAAGCTGTAGGGGCTGCGATAGTCGAAGTAGAAGTCGATCGTTTTCATTGGCGGTTCCTTTGAGAGTCCGTGGTTGTGAATGATGTTTAGCGTCTGCGGCTGGCTCCGCGCTTGGTTGCGAACTTCACGAGATGGGGCCGAACTCCGGCGCGAAGGCCCGATGGTTCGCAAGGCGGTCGAAGTGCGCCATCGCCCGGGGAAACCGCTCAGGGGCGTTGTCCAGGATCGGCGCCTCGCCAAGCGCGATGAGCGCTTCGCTATGGTCCAGTTCATTATGTAAAAGGGCGAGTTCGCAGGCGAAGCAGATGTCGGCCAAGCTCACCCCCTCGCCGACCAGCGCCAGGCGGGCCGGCTCCAGGGCCCGGTCGATCCCGGTCATGTAGGTCGTGAATGCCTCGTCGGCGCGAGCGTGGACGTCCGCTGCGAGTTCGGAGCCTTGCATGGCGAGGAGGTAAATCTGCGTGTCGCGACCGAACACCAGGCTGACATCCAGAAAGCTGTCGATCCGCGAGGCCTCGAATGGATCGCGGCCATATAGACCGCTCTGCTTCGCCTGGCGGGCGACGGCGCGCATGATGCTGTTGGACTCGAAGATGCCGACCTGCCCGTCCCCGTTGAAAGCCGTGGGGACCGTTCCGAACGGCTGCGCAATAAGAAAGGCGTTGGTCTTGTAGAGCTTGCGGCCCTTGAACCCGATGCGGCCCATGCGCTCAGCGGCGGCGCGTTCCTCGGCGGACACTTCGCTCAAAGGACGGGCGTCGAAGTGCCAGAGCCAGAGCCAGTCTACGAGTTCGGCGCCCGCGGCGCCCCGCACCTCCAACTCGACGCCGCCGATGCGCGCGGCGATGACTGCCTTCCACACGCGAGGATTGGGCAAGTAGGAAAAGATCCGCACCTCGGCCATTGCGCTGACTCCATGGTGCGCCGTCAAGCAGGCGGCGCAGTTTTGTTCGTCCAGTGGGCTGTGGGGTCGGCGACTGCCGACACCGTCTACTGTTTCATGCCCCATTCTGAATGACAACCATCATCCTGTCTGTCACATTGGTTCGCCAGAAGATGTTTCAACTGCACTGGTTTACCCGGAGACGGGATTCATCTAGCAGGATGCGAAGGCATGACCCCGGCAGGGCGCATTGCTGGAGCGCCGACCGTACAGGGAGGCGCTATGTAAGCTGGACGGGCGTGCCGGTCAGCACCTCGGAGTCGGCACTCGGCACTCGGCACTCGGCACTCGGCACTCAGCACTCGGCACTCAGCACTCAGCACTCGGCACTCAGCACTCAGCACTCAGCACTCAGCACTCAGCACTCAGCACTCAGCACTCAGGCAGTTTGAATTGCATCACCTGCGGCGAGAACCCGCCAGCGCTCGCCGTGGAGCGCGAGGACCTGACATGCTCCGCAGTTGCTGAGCGCGCGCCAAGGGAAACGCGGCAAGGCGCAAGGCCAAGGCTGCGACTCAGGTTTCGTCCTGGTTGCCTGAGAGCGCCCGCTCATTGGGCTCGTTGAGCGTCACCAGCTGCTCGCGTACGCTGCGGAGCAGGTCGTCCGAGCGGGCAGCGTCAGTCATCGCCCGCGACAGGGCCAGAGCACCCACCATGGCGCTGACGGCTAACATCGCTCTGGAATCGTCGTCGTCGCCAAGGTGTCGCCGAGCGGCGGCAATATAGTCCTCGATGGAGCCCGCCATGATCGACTTGGCCTGGGCGTCGGCGCGTCCGACATCGGAGATCAACGCCGAGACTGCGCACCCAGTGCTGCGGGAGTCCCGATGCCTGGTGCTCAGATAGTCGCTGACGAAGCCCGCGAAGCCGAGCGGACGCGCTGATTTCTGCCTTACCGCCGACCGACGCACACCATCATCCAGGGCGCGCCTGAGCGCCTGGGCGAGCAAGTCCGCACGAGATGCAAAATGGCCGTAGAAGCCGCCATGCGTGAGGTTCACGCTCTTCATGAGCTTGCCCACGCTCACCGACTCGAGTCCGCCGTCTCGAATCTGGTCGGCGGCCTCCTTCAGGATCCGCTCTCGACTTTGCGCTTTTTCGGCCTGCGAATGTCCCAAGGCAAATGCCCCCATGCAATCCGACCATCTGGATGACGGTCGACATCCATTGTAGGCATTGATGATCGGGAGATGCATTCGGCCCTGGAGCATCGTTTGCGCCTCCGCTTCAAGCCGCCGAGAGCAGCGCTCGAACCAACTGCTGCGGCATCGACAGGAACGGGCTGTGATCCGAGTCCAGTTGCAGCACCTGCGTCTTGTTGGCAGGCGTGGCGGCGTCTGCCTGCGCCACCATCAGGTCCTGCATCGCCGGCGGGATGGTGTTGTCCGCGCTGGTCCGGATGTAAGTACGCGGGATGGCTCCCCAGCGCTGAACCGATGTGGCAATTGGCGTGACCATCGCACCGATCGGAATATCCGGCGACAGCAGATTGAGAGCGGCGCGCGCTGTTGCAGCGTCCACTTTCCCGTAGAACAAATTGATAAGCCCTGCGCGATAGCTATCGTCCGTGGATGCGGGGTCGAGTCGCAGGGCGCCGGTAACACCAGGGTCGCTGCGCAGCAGCGGTGTCAAAAGCGATGGCGGTGCCTGTTCATCAGGGGGAAATTCCACCATCGGCTGGCCGTCCTTGGGCATGAATGCCGCGAGGTAGACCAGGCGCGCAATCTTGCCGGGGCCCAGCAGTTCAGCAGCAGCATGGATTGCACCACCGCCCATGCTGTGGCCCACGACGATCGGCGCCGGGAAGCCGGCGGCGAGCAGGGATTCGACAGCATCGGCCACGGCCCGAGCGTAGTCGGCCAACGTGATACCTGCGATCGGTGAGCGTTCAGTCGCCAGTGCCGCTGTCCGGGGTTGAACGTCGAACGCCGCTGGGAATACCGCATTGAGGCCATGCCCCGGCAAGTCGATTGCCAGAACCGGGTGGCCGGCGGCAGCGAGCAATAGGCTGATCTTGCCCCAGCACCAGGTGCCATGCCAGGCGCCGTGAACCAGCAGGTATGGGCTTTTTGGCAAGAGTGCTGGCGTCGGTGCTGCCTGCGTTCCCCCGCACCCGGCCAGGGCCGCGCCCGAGACCGCAAGGGCTGAAGAGATGATGGCGCGTCGAGAAGGAAGCATCGCGATGTCTCCGTGGGATTTGGTTCCGGAGCATCGGTGGTGTGCGGCATTGGCCCTACTGCCTCAGTGCAATTCGGCGGTTTGCGTGCAAATCGTCGACTCGGGATTTTCCCTCTTGTGAGTCGACTACTGCCGGACCATCGTCGTTTCCAGTGAACTCCATAACACCCTTCCCTCCCATCGAGTTCGATCATGGGGGCACAGGCCTGTGCGGCCTCCGTGTGGCGGACAGCCATGATGTTGATGAATCACCCAAGCAAACCGCGCCCTTCTTTGGTGAATGCCGGCTTCAGCGGCTGCGGCGTGACGACGTGTTCCATGGCACGCTCGATTGCGTTCCCATGGGGCCGGTGTCATTCAATCGCACACGCTGGGGCGCGCGTGTTTCGCTTCAACCTGTATCGGAGGCCTTGCAGGGCTACTACCTGATCAGCCTGCCGACTCGAGGAGCAGCGCAAGTACGCCAGGGCGACGAATTGCACCAGCTGGTTGCACAGAGTCCAGGCGTCTTCAGTCCAGTTCGCACCTTCTCAATGGAAGTGCATGAGGGATATGACCAACTGCTGATCCGCGTTGATAGCTCATTGATTGCGGATGCTTGGCAGGGGCTGACCGGCCGACCGCTGATAGCACCTTTAATCTTCCAAACCTCCCTGCCCGCGCGCCCGCAGCTGACCCAGGCGTGGCACGGCATCGTCGCCCTTGCCGGTATAGCGTCGGCGCTCGCGCCAGCCGGCAAGGCGCGTCAATTCGCACAAGCATCGCTGGCAGACGCATTGGCATCGCTTCTGCTGACCCAGCATGCCCACAACCAGCAGTCCACGCTCGACGCAGGTGCAACCTGCATGGCCTCGCCGCGGATCGTCACGCAGGCCGAGGAGTTCATGCTGCGGCGGCTGCGAGCCCACGTCTCGGTGAACGACCTTTGCATCGAATGCGGCGTGTCTCGCCGCACGCTGTTCGCCGCCTTTCAGTCTTGCCACGGCACAGGTCCGATGACCTGGCTACGGAAAAGGCGGATGGAAGCGGTGCGGGGCGCGCTGCAAAAACCGAGCCGCGGCGGAATTCGCGTGGCCGACATCGCTCTCGAGTACGGGTTCGCTCACGTCGGCGACTTTGCCGGGGCGTATCGGCGGCAATTTGGCGAGGCGCCTTCACAGACGCTAAGGCGTGGCTGGGCGTATGCTTGAGATGTCAGCCAAGGATCCTCACGATTGTTGGATTCCGCCGATCTCTGACCCTCGAGGGTCAATTTACGGCGGCAATCAACGAAGAGCGCTCTGCCCGGCGCCAAGCGCGAAGAGGCGCAACGACGCAAGTCGCGTATGGTACCTAACGCACTTCGTTGATGTAGACGTGGTCCTTTGTTAACGCACGTCGCACGCCCACGATAGTGGGAACGTTGGACTGATCGAAAGCAACTTCCTCGATCATCATGATGGCAGCAGGTGTCTGTATACCAAGAAGCCGAGCATCGTCAGCCGAGGCGAGTTCGGCGCTGAGCTCTTCTCTCACTGCCGAAATTTTGATCCCATACCGCTCGACAAGAAAGGTATAGACGAGTTGAGGAACGTCTTCGTTTCTAAGGGGAAAATCCGGCACGCGTTCAGCCGCCAGAATGAAAGTGTCGAGCATTACCGGTTGCGCGTTCACCAAGCGAAGACGCTCGAGTCGAATAACGTCCGCACCGGCGTCGAGTCCAAGCTTTTCCTGCACCACGGAGTTCGCCTTTTCACGCACTACAGCAAGCACCCGAGCTTCGGAATGGACCAGCGAGCCGTCTCGTCTGTGCAGTCGGAAGTACTTGAAGAAGTACCTCAGTCCTCGATGTGCAGTGCGCCCGGTAACGACCGTTCCCGTCTTGCGTCGACGGCTCAACAGACCCTCTGCTGCGAGATCGAGCAGAGCGCGCCTCACCGTTCCGACTGCGACACCCATGGTGTTGGCCAGCGAGATCTCGCTGGGCAACACATGACCTGGTGGCCAAGCCCCCAGGTCGATGGCCTCGGAAATCTGGCGCTTGACGACTTCGTGCAGCGGCGAACTCGACAGTTCAGTGATGCGCTGCACAGGCGAGTTGTCGCCTGCCGCCTGCGCGGATCGTTCTTCGACTTCGAGCATCTGTTCCCGTCCGGTGGCTCAACTGTAATGTTTATATTTTGCCAGGAATAGGTCGCACGTTTGTGCCCGGTCGATGGCCTAGCCCCTCGGGGGCCGACTCGGGCGTGGGGCCTGTTTGGGTGCCCCCGCGGTCAATCCAGAACTGCCATTTTTTGGTCGCGATTCCGCCTTGGAGAGCTTTTTTCCGGTGAAGTCATCGGGATCGATCGGAAATCGTGAATTACTCGGTTCCGCAGATCTCGAGGATTGCGATCATGTAGATTCGGATCATGTCCAGGTAATCGGAGATGTCGACACGTTCGTCAGGCATCGTGTTATAGCGGCCGCCGGGACCGCAGACCACGCCTTCCATTCCGGCTGCCGCATACAAATGACCCGCGTCAGTCCCGAAGAAGCCAGCGGGCTTGATGGCGCCAGTCGGTTGCTCCATGCCGCGCACTTTCCTGAACGCTTCGTTGACAACCTTGACGATGCGAGAGTTCTTGTCGACCTCGAAGGGCGGCATGGTCGGGCGTCCCGTGTGCTTCTCGGCGACGACGGTGGCTTTCAGGCCAGGGTGTTCTTTTTCGAGCGTGTCCAGCAATCGCCGCAGGTCACCCAAGGCATCGGCTTCGGTCTGGCCCGGTGCGTAGCGACACACGCCACGCAAGCGAACAAAGTCCGACACCTGCGGCGGACGCCATCCGTGCAAGTCCTTGCCCAGTGCGCCATTGACGATACCGACATGGCCGCGGTTGATAGATCGATGCTCCTCGCTCTTTGCGTTGCTGAAGGTCATGGCATTGATTCGCGGGATCAGCACGCACGCTGCCGCAATGGCATCCACTGCTTCCTCGCGCTTGGACAGATGGCGAGTCACACCCGTCAACTCGATCGTGTACGACAGCGAAGCTGCGTGCATCGTTACCGCGGACAGGTCGGTCGGCTCGCTGTTGATGAAGTAGTCTGCACTTACGCCCTGCTGAATGGCCGCCAGTGTCCCGACGCCGCCCTGGAGCTCGCCGACCACGAAGGTGAGCACGACATCGCCCTCGACCCTGACGCCTGCATCGATCAGCGTCTTCACCGCGCAGAAGTACGCAGCATCGCCGGCCTTCATGTTCGACACACCGATGCCATAGATGAACTTGTCGTCCACCTTGCCGGCCCATGGATCGACCGTCCACCCCTCCGAGACGGGGTTCGTGTCGAGATGACCGTTGAAAAGCAGGCTCTTTCCGCCTCCGGTGCCCTTCCAGGTTCCGATTGCGTTTGCGCGGGTCTCGTTGACAGGGGTGAGCGCCGCCTCCAAGCCGATGGCACGCATCTGCTCGACCATGTATCTCGCTAGCACGCGCTCATCATCGGTTTCGGGATAGCTCTTGTGCTGCACCATCTTGGAGAGAAACTCGAGGGCAGCGGACTCGTCAACGCGGTCCAGCAACTGATCAACATTCATGGGGCAACTTCCAATTCAAGAGCAAGGCTGGCGTAGTCGCCAACCGGAGTGGGTACAGCGTCGAGCAAGGAGCGCGTGTAGGCATGCCGCGATGGAGAATCCACCTCGGCGGTTTCGAGGAGATCGACCAGGTCGCCCCGGTACATGACGGCGATGCGATGGGCAATCTGGCGCACGAGGTTCAGGTCATGCGTGATGAACAGGTAGGCGGTGCCGAACTGCTTTTGCAACTCGATGAGAAGCTCGACGACCGACGCCTGAACGGAAACGTCGAGTGCCGACGTAATCTCGTCGCAAATAACCAGCTTGGGACGGGAGGCAAATGCGCGGGCAATGGCGACCCGTTGCTTCTCACCGCCCGAGAGCTGATGCGGGAAGCGGTTCATGTACTCACGCGGCAGGCGTACCTGTTCCAGGAGGTCGCCGATGATCTGTGTGTATTGGCCTGACGGCGTGTCGGTGTACAGCTTCAACGGGCGCGACAGGATGTCACGGACGCGTTGGCGCGGATTGAGCGAGGCGTCGGGGTGCTGGAAGATCATCTGCACATCCCGCCGGTAGTGCTTCCCCATGTCCTTCGCGCCGTCGATCTGTTTGCCTGCAAAGAAGAGCTGGCCCTCGAAGGGATTGAGGCCGGTCAGGGCCTTGGCCAGCGTCGACTTGCCAGAACCGGACTCACCCACCACGCCGAGAATCTCACCGGGCTTGATGGCAATGCTGATAGCACGGTTGCCGACGATGCTGGCTTTGCGCTTGCCGAGCAACCTGGCGAATGCCGAAACGCCGCCGTAGGTCACGCTCAGCGTTTTGGCTTCGACCAACGCTTGGCCGTTTGTCTTCGCGGGGGCGTCGACGAGACGGTGATCGGGCCGGGGCACGGCGCCGATCAGCCGCTTCGTATAGGGATCGGCGGGATGGGTGAACACCTGCTCCACGTCGCCTTGTTCGACGATGACGCCCTTGTGGATCACTGCCACCCGGTCGGCCACCTGGGAAACCAGTGCAAGGTCGTGCGAGATGTACAGCGAGGCCACGTGCGTCTCGGCCTGGAGCTCGGCGAAAAGATCAAGGATCTGCCGTCCAGTGATGACATCCAATGCGGTGGTCGGCTCGTCGAAGATGATGCATTCCGGCCTGCAAGCGAAGGCTGTGGCGATCACGACGCGCTGCTTTTCACCACCGGACGCTTCGTGTGGGTAGCGGCGCATCATCCCCGCTGGGTCCTTGAGGCCGACGCGGTCGAGCATGGCAATGCCCTCCATGGCTGCCTGCCTGCGGGTCAGGTTGCGATGCCGGACCAGCACTTCCGTCAGCTGCTCCCCAAGCGACAGGGTTGGATTCAGAGAGGTACTCGGGTCCTGGAACACCATGCTGATGCGGCGCCCGCGAATAGAATCGATTCGCTTCGGAGCGACCTTCAACAGGTCTTCGCCGACCAGCTTGATGCTCCCGCTCGTCTCGATGGCGTTACCCGCGAGGTAGCGCATGATCGACCAGGCCAGCGAAGTCTTTCCGGAACCGGACTCGCCAACCAGGCCGAGGACTTCGTCGCGATCGATCGTCAGGTTGAGATTGGCCAGTGCATGGAAGCGACCGTTCGGGGTCGCGTAATCGAGCGAGTAGTCTTTGACTTCAAGGACGTGATCCATGACAGGCCTCAGGTTTTCGGGTTGAGGGCATCACGAAGACCATCGCCCAGAAGGTTGAAGCCGATGGCGACCATCGCCACGGCGACGCTCGGCCAGAGGATCATCCAAGGGCTCAAGTGCATGAACTTGCGAGCCTCGGCGGCCATCAGGCCCCACTCGGACGCGGGAGGTTGTGCGCCTAAGCCGAGAAAGCTCAACGTCGCGAAAAGCATGACCGCGAAGGCCACGCGGATCGTCATCTCGACCACGACGGGCGCCACGACGTTCGGCAACATCTCACGCAGCACGACGTACAGGCTTGATTCGCCGCGTGCAATCGCGGCACTGACGAAGTCTTGCTTGCGGATCGCCAGCGCCACGGAGCGCGTGATGCGGGTCATGCTCGGCACGAACGCGACGGCAATGGCCAGTACTGCGTTGATCTCGCCCTTGCCCATCAGGTTGACGATGAGTAGCGCGAACAGCAGGCTCGGGATGGCCATCACAGCGTCGACCGTGCGCATCACGATTTCGTCGGATCGGCCACCGAGAAAGGCGCACAAGGTTCCTATAAAGGCGCCTATCAAGCTGCCGATCGCAGTGGCCATGAACGCCAAGAGGACTGTGGAGCGAGCTCCGTAGAGAACCCGGCTCAGAAGATCTCGGCCGTACTGGTCGGTGCCGAGCCAGTTCTCCGCGCTGGGTCCTTTGTAGCGCGACAGCGGTGCCATGTCGTCGGGACTGTGAGGCGCCAGATAGGGGCCGAACAGCACCATCACCATGACGATCCCGATGATCAGCATCCCCAGCTTGCCTTGCGGCGAGCGCATGAGGCGCGCGAAGAAATGGTTGGATCCGAGCTTTCCCGCCGAAGCGGACGCGGCGCTGGGCTTTTCGCTTTGGAGCGGTGTGGCGATATCACTCATACTGAATCCTCTTGTCAAGCGCCGCGTAGGCCATATCAGCGACGAAGTTCACGACACAATAGGTCGCGGCCATGATGAGGGCGCCGGCCTGGATGGCGGGCAGATCACGGTTCTGTATGGCAACGATCAGTTGGCGTCCGATGCCAGGGAGGGCAAAGATTTCTTCAACGACGATGACACCACCTAGGAGGTAGCCCACATCAAGGGCAACGATCGTGATCGTGGGTAGAAGCGAGTTGCGCAAGCCGTGCTTGAAGAGCACCGCATGCTTCGACAGGCCCTTGAGACGGGCCGACCGGATGTAGTCCATGTGAAGCACATCAACCAGCTCGGAGCGGACCATCCGCGACACGTGCGCAATCAAGATGACCGAGACCGTGATCACAGGCAGCGTCAGATGCCGCAGTCCGCCGGAAACGCTCTCCGAGAGCGGGATGTAGCCTGTCGCGGGAAGGATCTGCCAGAAGTCGGCGAAGAGCAGCACCAACAGCGTCGCCGTCACGAACTCTGGAAGCGACACGCCGACGTACGACACGACGCTCACAAGTACGTCGGCAATCTTGCCGCGGCGCACGGCCGCGATGATGCCCAGCGGGACGGCGATCATCAGCATGAAGCTGATCGACAGGAAGGCCAGGGTCAGCGAACGCCCCAACGCCTCCATCATCACCGGAGCGACGGCTTGCCCAGTACGCATCGACTCGCCGAAGTCACCCCGGATCGCTTTGGTGAACCACTGCAGGTATTGCTGCCAAAGCGGGGCATCGAGGCCCAACTGATCTCGCAACGCCTGCAGCGCATCGGGTGTGGCGTTTTCACCCAGCATCATCACCGCAGGATCGGCGGGCAACACCTGCGTAATGACGAAGACAAGGATTGACACGACGAGAAGCGTGTAGACGCTCAGACCGATCCGTTTGAGGAAGTAGCTTAGCGACATGGTTGCTCCAACCGAGGGCGCGCTTCAGGCGCGCTTCGGGGCGCCGTCGCCCAGCGAAACGTAGTCCAGACGGTAGACCAGGCCACGCGGATTGACCTGGTAGCCGTCGACATAGCTGCGCTTGGCGCGAAGCAGGTCGAAGTACACCGGGATGATGGAGGGCACTTCCTCCGTCATGAGTCTTTGCGCTTCGGCGTACAGCTCGGTGCGCTTCTTCACGTCAGCCGTTGCGCGAGCGTCGGCCACCAGCTTATCAAAGGTCGCATTGTTCCAGTGCGTTTCGTTCCAGGAAGCGTTCGAGGTATACAGCAGGGAGAAGATCGAATCGACCGTCGGCTGCATGTTGTAGAAGCCGACATAAAAGTTGCCCTTCTTCCAGACCTGCTCCAGATAAGTGGCATGCGGCATCGTCTGCACATTGATGTTGAATCCAGCGGGCTTGGCCATCTCGCGCAGGGCGACGGCCATTTGCGTGCGGATCGACGGATTGTCGGAAGCGATCAGTGTGAGGGTGAGGCCCTTGTCGTGGCCCGCTTCTGCCAGCAGCTTCTTCGCCTGCGCAATGTCCCGCTTGCGCTGGGGCAGTTCCATATAGAAGGGATAGGACGCGCTGACGGGGTTGTCGTTCGCAACGGTGCCGTAGCCTTCGGCAACGAAGTCCACCATTGCGGGGCGGTCGACGGTCAATGCGAGCGCCTTCCGGACCCGCACGTCGTTAAATGGCTTCTGGTTGCAGCCGAGATTGATGTTGCAGAACACGCCGGACGGCAGCTTCAGGGCATTCACACCAGATGCAGCCTTCAAACGCGCGAACTCAGCGGGCTGCACCAGCGCCATCAGATCGGTATCGCCGGCGATCAGCGCGGAGCCCTCGGCTGTCGCGTCTGGATATACCCGGACTTCAATGCGATCGAGGTATGGACGAGCCTTGTCGTAGTAAGCCTCGTCGCGTGCGACAACCACGATACGCTCTGGCTCAAAGGTCACGAGCTTGAAGGGCCCGGTGCCAATGGCTTCGCGATTAAGTCGGTCCAGACCCTTCTGCAGCACGGAAGCCGGAACGATCTTGGCGCTCGGGAATGCCAGGGCGACAGGCAGGTCCGCGTAGGGCGACGACAGGACGAACACCACGGTGCTCTTGTCAGGAGCGCTGACGCTCGCGATCGGGCCGATGTTCTGGCGGCCCGGCGAGGCGGTCTTTGCATCCAGGATGGCCTGGAAGCTCGCGACAACATCAGCAGAAGTGCATGCCGAGCCGTCATGGAAAACTAGTCCTGGGCGCAGCTTGAAGGTCCATTGGGTCAGATCGGGAGAACTGGTCCAGGACTGGGCGAGATCGGCCTCGGGGGCCATGGTCGGGCCAATCCGCGTGAGCCCAGAGTACAAGAGTTCGGCAACCAAGTACTCCGGCGTCACGCGCGCCACCAAGGGGTTCAGCTTGTTGACTGCCTGATTGATGCTGACGCGCAGCGTACCGCCGCGTTTTTGCGGGCCGGCAGCAAAGGCCGATGACATGGGGAAGGACAGCGCAGCCAACGAGGCTGCAGCCCCGAGGAAGTCGCGACGGTTCGCAGCAACAAGGGTGTTCATGCGGAATCTCTCGATGGTGGTTGCCCTCGGGAAGCGGAGTGCAAATGCGCTGGCAAACGGGAGGTATTCGTCTTGCCACGCACATTACTATAAAGTTTATCTTTTTCGGCAGCAGAGGGAAAACAGCGTCTTGACAGATGACTTTATTTGGTACCGCCAAAGAGATGCGCTCTCTTCTTTGGGGCGCCGCAGCCGAGCGCAAGGCGACGGGCGCTGCGGTCTGCCGCGCACGGCTGCGTCTCCCATCAGAAATCACACTGAGGCGTAGCGGAATGATCACCACGCCGCCGCCCAACGGGCACGAAGCTGTTGCTGCGACGAGGGCGGGGAGATTGGCTAGGGCAATCACCGCTGGCGCAATATGGTTTAGCTACTACCTAGAGTCAGCCGCTCAGCGGCACACAAACCCACGTATTGAGCTTGACGTTCACCCTTTCGCGGGCACCCGCCCGGCAGGCCCTTTTGGAGTAAAAAAAGAAGTTGTCTCACTATCGACAGTCCACGTCACAGCGCCTAGGACCAATGAGCGGCCTGAAGGACCTCAAGCACTACGTGTCGCACTTCTGCGATGGCTGCATCGCGCAGAGCATCGGTTCGCCACCCGACTTCCACCGCATAACGCGGCATAGTCAACGGACAGGCAAACATCTGCAGTCCAGTTCGTGCCGCGATCGCAGCGGCAGCATGTTTGGGGATCGTCGCGACGGCGTCGCTGCCAAACAGAAGATGAGGAAGCGCGGCGAAGTGCGTAGTCGAGGCAACCACGCGACGCTGTCGCCCGACGGCGGCAAGCACCTCGTCCACCACGCCGATAAAGCCGCCGGAGGAAACGAGCAAGTGGTCTCTGCGGACGTACTCCACCAAGGTCAGGTCTCGTGTGGACGGTGCATACGCGGGATCCAAAAGGCACGCGTAGCGGCCTTGGCCAATCGCCTCGTGGCTAAGCAGACGCGAGGATAGGCCGCCCGACACCACGGCGACGTCGGCGAGCCGCGCTTGCAGCATGTTGCCTACCATCAGGCTGTGCGTCTGGCGGAACGCCAAACGCAATCCGGTTGCCCGAGCCGCCACCGCATCGATTAACAACCGTCCGAACGCAACCTCGAAGTCGTCTGACAAGGCGACAACGATCGAGCGGCCATGGTAGTCATTGCCACCGCTGCCGCTAATGGACAAGCTCTGGCGACATTTGTTGAGCCCCTCGCTGATCAAAGGTTTGAGCTCTTGCGCCCTCAGCGTCGGCACCAGCCCGCGGCCGGTGCGAGTGAAGAGTTGATCGCCGTAGGTCTTGCGCAGCCGCGCAAGCGCCGCGCTCACAGCAGATTGAGTCAGCCCCAACCTCACCCCCGCTCGCGTAGCGCCGCCCTCTTCGTACAGGGCTTCGAAGACCTTCAGAATGTTCAAGTCAACAGCCCTGATATCAATCATAGTCATATCAATCACAAGCACAGCGGTGTTGATTGATTTTGCCGCGGATTCAATACTCGCAATATTCCCGCACACTTCGATTTCCCATGGCCAAAACCAAAGTAGCCGCGCTTCAAATCGGCGCTCTTCCCACTGGCAAAAAAGCCACCCTCGACCTCGTGCTGGGCTTCGAGGGAAAGATCATTGAATCAGGCGCGTCCGTGGTGGTGATGCCGGAAGCACTGCTGGGGGGCTACCCGAAGGGCGAGATCTTCGGCACGCGCCTGGGCTATCGGCTTCCGGAGGGGCGTGAGGCCTATGGTCGCTACTACGACAATGCCATCGACGTTTCTGGGCCGGAAACAGATGCGCTTGCGGACCTCTCGCGCCGGACAAAGGCGAGTCTGGTGGTCGGCGTGATCGAGCGCGGCGGCAACACCCTCTATTGTTCCGCCCTGTTCTTCGAGCCTGAGGGCGGGCTGATGGCCAAGCATCGCAAGCTGATGCCGACCGGCACCGAACGCCTGATCTGGGGCCAAGGCGACGGCTCAACGCTTCCGATCGTTGATTCAGCCGCAGGTCGCCTGGGTGCTGCCATCTGCTGGGAGAACCACATGCCACTGCTGCGTACAGCGATGTATGCGAAGGGAGTGCAGATCTGGTGTGCACCGACCGTGGACGAGCGCGATGTTTGGCAATGTTCCATGCGCCACATCGCGCACGAGGGACGCTCCTTCGTGATCAGTGCGTGTCAAGTGCAGCAGTCCCCATCCCAGCTTGGAATCGAGGTGCCGAATTGGGAGCCATCCCGCCCCCTGATTCGCGGAGGCAGCCTGATCGTCGGACCGTACGGCGATGTGTTGGCTGGTCCCCTCTTCAACGCGGTGGGGCTGGTCGCGGCTGAGATCGATACCGAGGAACTAGTGCGCGCGCGCTACGACTTCGACGTGGTAGGGCACTACGCACGACCGGACCTTTTCACATTGAGCGTGGACACAAGGCAGAAGCGCCCGGTCGAGTTCAACTGAGCCTGCGGCAATGAGCGCCCATTTGCCGATCTTGATCGTCCAGATGGGACGCCCGCCGCACGACGTGAGTGAAAGGCTGGGCGAACAACCGGACTGGTTTCTCGCCGCCCTCGCTCCGGCGAACCTCGACGTGCTGGTGGTGCGCCCGCACATGGGCGAGCCGTTGCCGCAACCGGGCAGCTTTGCAGGCGCAGTCGTTACTGGCTCATGGCACATGGTGACCGATCTCCATGACTGGAGTGAACACACGGCCGAGTGGATCCGCCAGCTGGTTGCTGCGGATGTGCCGCTGCTCGGCGTCTGCTACGGACATCAGCTCATAGCCCACGCCCTTGGCGGACTTGTAGGCTACCACCCGCGAGGTCGGGAACTGGGCCTCCAGACCATTCGACTGCTGCGGGAGAGCATCGACGACCCCCTCCTGGCACATATCCCCGGCGAGTTTCCGGCGTTACTGACGCACTCACAGACAGTGCTGGTCAAACCACCCGGCGCTGTGGTCCTAGGCGCGTCGGAACATGACGAAAATCAGATTCTTCGCTACGGCCCGAATGCCTTCTCCATTCAGTTTCATCCGGAATTCACGCCGGAGATCATGTCGTTGTGCATCCAGCGACGCAGAACCATCCTCGAACAAGAAGGCGCAGGCGTCGAACGGCTGCTCCTCAACCTTGCGCCTACGCCCGATGCTCACGCGATTCTCATGAAGTTCGCCACAACAGCCGTACAGGTGTCGGCTGACTTTCGGTAACCGCGGCGATGAACCTGCGCGCGATCGCCTGCGGCATGGCAGCGGCAAAGTCCGTGCGCGCGATGATGAGAGCGCGAGGAAGTGCGGCGAGTTCAGCACCAGCCTTCCATCACGGCCGCTGCTGCAGGACGCGAAAGGCTCAGAATGAGAGCGGATGCCCCGCCCGCACCACCACCGCGTATCGGTCGCGCCCCTGCTGGGAAGAGCGCCAGAACCGTATGAAAGCCCGGCGCTGTGGGCGGGGCGCATCTTCGGGCCAGTTCCGTCTGAACGGTCTGCGTTCCCTGCACAGTGTGCTGCCGGCCGCTCCACCTCGGCTTGACTGATGTGTGTATCTGGACCCGCGAGGTCCCTTCTGCGACGACGAGGGAAAGCTTCCGCACATCGGCCGAATCACAGCTGTAGCAATGCATCCGGTCCAGACATCAGTTGACAACTCTTCCGTCCTAACATCGATCCCCGCGACGTCGACCCCGTTTTCTGGACAATCCGAGTCGACGGAAATCCGGCTACCAAGGCGGACTTGGAGGATGCTGTTCGTCGCGGCAACGTTCATTCGAAATCGACCCCAAATCGCTCACATTGGGCTTTTCCAAGTTGCCGCGCACCACGCCCTGACGTAGGCGTCGCGCCCTTTCACACATTTGCGTTGTTTGCCAGGCGGAGGACAGCGGTGCACAAATTCATGAGGAGGCTCGCATCCGGCTCAACGACCCCCCTCGCCCGCAAGGCGGCGGCCAGTGCCGCGGACATTGGTTCAGAATCCGGAGGCTGATCGCATCGAGAGCGGCCAATTGAGCCCTGCACCCCGAGACTGAAGCTGAGCGCCTGGCGCATGACACGTCCGCGTGCGCTTTAAAGTTGAAGATGAAGTGACACGCCTGCGCTGGATGAGACTATCGACCGACTGAATCGCCCCGGGATTCGCGGAGGCAGTTTGGTTTAAGTCAGGCTACCGCCTTGGTGTTCTGACTGGCGAGTTGCCGGTAGTAGTTTGCCTCAGCCTCTGCGGGCGGGATGTAGCCGATGGGTTCGAGCAGGCGATGGTGGTTGAACCACGACACCCATTCAAGCGTTGCGAGCTCCACGGCTTCCTTCGTTTTCCACGGTGCTCGGCGATGAATGAATTCGGCCTTGTACAGGCCGTTGATGGTCTCGGCCAAGGCGTTGTCATAGCTGTCGCCCTTGCTTCCCACCGATGGCTCGATGCCCGCTTCTGCCAACCGTTCGGAGTACCGGATGCTGACGTATTGCGACCCGCGGTCGCTGTGGCATATCAGGCTCCCATCGCGCTCAGGCTGCCGGGCGTAGAGGGCCTGCTCCAGCGCATCGAGCACGAAGTCCGTTCGCATCGAACTGCTCACCCTCCAGCCAACGATTCGCCTGGCGTACACGTCGATGACGAAGGCCACATACAGCCAACCCTGCCAGGTCGAGACGTAGGTGAAATCGCTGACCCACAACTGGTTCGGCCGCTCGGCACGAAACTGCCGGTTGACCCGGTCCAGCGGGCACGGCGCCTTGGCATCGCTGACGGTGGTGCGCATGACCTTGCCGCGCATTACACCGCGCAGTCCCAGCTTGCGCATCAATCGCTCGACCGTGCAGCGGGCCACGACAACGCCTTCGCGTGCCAGTTGCCGCCACACCTTGTCAGCGCCGTAGACCTGCATATTGGCTTGCCAGACACGTTCAATCTGTGGCATCAGCATCTCGTCGCGATGAGCCCGGGCGCAGCGCTTGTAGGGCTCGCGCAGCAGCGCCGCATGTCGTCGATATGCCGACGGGGCGACCTGCAAGACCTTGCAGAGCGGCTCGACCCCGAAGGCATCGCGATGCTTGTCGATGAAGTCCTTCAGGACTTGAGCCGGCGGTCGAGCTCCGCCTGGGCGAAAAACGCGCTCGCCGGGCCCGGCGCAGCTCCTTGACCTCGCGCTCCAGCTCCTTCATCCGCTGGGCCTCGCTGGTCGTGACGCCTTCGCGCACGCCCGTGTCGACCTCTACGCGCTTGACCCATTCGTTCAAAGTCTGCGGCACGCAGCCAATCTTAGGCGCGATGGACTCGATGGCCGCCCACAGCGACGGGTACTCCCCACGGTGCTCCTGCACCAGCCTCACCGCCCGCTCACGGACCTCGGGTGAGAACTTGTTCGACTTCTTCATGGCTCAATCCTCTCAGAGTGTTGAGCCTCCTGAAAATCCGGGGCGATTCACTTCGCAACATCCCGCATTTTGTCCATGTCGTTTTTCTGACCTTGGTTGCCGATTCGCTATCGATCAGCAGAGCCCTCGTCGCGTTCATCTTCACGTACGAGTCCCAAGGCCAGCTGGACTGATTTTCAATCTGGCTTCGAGGCTTGCCGCAATATGGGCGCCTAGCTTGAGTTAGCCCTGCCGCTTGAAGCAGTAGTGTCGCGCGCGTTCATCGCCGACCTCGTCGTCATCAATTCGAAGAGGTTGGGCCGTGTCGGGTTCCTTGTCGATGAACAGAAGCAGTAACTGTCATTGATTCCTCGATCGAATCCAAGGCAACCCAGCCTTCGCAACCAGCGTTCGTGATCTCGGCTGCGCAACATGAGCGCAACGTGCCAACGCTTGGCGCTGGGTTTTGCTCGGTTGCCTTGAACTCGACCAAGCGAATCACCTCGTGGCCACCATCGGCATCATGTGAGCAAGAACATGCGAGCCTCAATCGCCGGGCTGAGGCACTGGGGCTCGCCCTCCCCGCCCCTGCAAGCTACGCGGCCTTATCGCTTCTCTGCTTCGCTTCGGAACGCCTTCAGCGCGTCGTTTGACACTGCCAGGCAGCGCCTGCGGCGGCGAAAGGCAACCACTTCGGATCGGCCGGGATCAGCCGTGCACTCTTCTTGCTTGAAGAATCCGCCCTCCTTGGCAGCTCACAAGAACTTTCACGACGGTTTAACGGGCGCGATCGTTGCCGCGGTTCTAGCTGCTGCAACTCGCTCTCTCGCTAGGCGCCTTCGGCGTTCGACTTCGAAACACGCGCACTCATCAACGGGTTTTTGTCGCCCCGCAGCGCCTGCGCGCGGCAAGCGGCGGCGAGTTGTTTCCGGCGCTCCCCGTCGAGACTGGCGATCTCGCGCGACGTGGGCAGACTGGCCATTCGGAAAATGATACCGATTAAAACCTGGACAGTTGAGCTGCCGCTTGTCAGTACGCCGTCTGGGCAGAGACTTCGGCATCCGCGTTAGGAAAGTCTTTCGTTTGGCGCCAGGTTAAAAGTACCACGCCTGTTCTAGTCGCCCGTTCGAGCCCCTGAGTTCACCATCTCGTCAGATTTGCGGCATTGGGACCCGATGCCCTTGGACCGTCTGTATGAGGCACCGGACTCGTCAGTCCAAAGGATTCAACTCGCCGCATCGAGGATTCTTTGATGTTCGTGGTTACTTCAGTGTTTGGGGGAGCGGAATTGATCGCCAATCAGCGTGATCGATGCCCCTGTGGGATGTCACTCGCGGCGATTTCGCCTTGTGAAAAAACGAGGTGGAATGTTGGCCGACTCGCACGGGAATGATGTCGCACGACAGCACGACAAGCTGGACATTTCCAAGCCAACGCCGTGAAACAATTTCCGTGCCCCGGTAGGCAAGTTAATGAGGCTGTTTTCTGAACAAAAACAACGAGTTAGCACTCAATTTTGATTTTCCGCTGGCGATGTTTCACGCAAATACCTTATTTGCCGGGACATGGGTCCAAGTTCAGTCCATAATTTGGTTACTGAATAACCTATTGCTCCTATGCCATCTCCAAACGGACCGAATCCTGGGGTTGAGAATCCCTCCTGGGCGCCGGTGATCAGCATCGTCGACCTCGGCCGAATTCTCATGCTCCTGCATGGGGCCAATGCCCCATCGATGGCCACGCTCAAGAAATGGAGCGCCAGCGGCGAATTTCGAAATTGCTTGCTAACTGCAGATGATGCATTCGGAGGACGTACAGACCCCGCGCGTACGGAGAGGGAAGGAACATCTCCGCGCGCACGTCCCGGGCGCCCGGGTCTGCGGCTAAGCACCGATAGAGCGATCGCGCGTGTCTATGAACTATGGCCACAATTGGTGGAGAGTTCTTCCCCTGCTGCTGTCTTCGAGCAAGCAGTCGCTCGAACGGCGGACCAACTCGTCGCCGCCATTCGGCCGTTGATTCACGATGCATCTTCAACGTCGCAAACACCACGAGTTGAACACCCGAGACTCGGTGCGCCGCACCAAAGTGCCAGCCAAGAATGGCAGCAGCGCATCGAAGAGGCGGTTTCGTTGCTGGGTCGGGACATGCGTGAACTGCGCCGCGAGATGGCGCAGTTCACGGCCTTGCGCAACAACCTGATCACACGGCTGGATGAAGTGGTCGCACGTTCTCGGGAGTCCTTGCTTGCGGGGCCGCGAGCAGAAGCGGGCACTGACCCGATCGTCGAAGCTCGGCGCGACAGAGACATGGGTGTCCTCAAGTCGACCATCGATCAAATTCGATCGACGCTCGAACGGATCGAGACATCAAACCGTGGATCTCGTTGAGGGGTGTAGTACGGTACTACGCGCTGCAGGCGCCGGTCGATCGGAAGCGCCGTAGTACGGTACTACACCTGACCAACCCAAAAGAAAAGGCGCCAAGCGGCGCCTTTTCCTTTGGGTTTCATCGCTCAACCGGCAGCCGCGAAGTCTTCTAAAAGCCGTGCAAGTTCCACTTGGCGCGCGGCACTCAGCGCCACATGAATGCGAACCGAGGCTCGTCCATCCTTGTCGATCTTCATGGTCGCCACGGTCTCGCCGTCCTTGGCGAAGGACTGAATCGATGGGTGTGAAGGAGCACGCATGACCGATTCGCTGGTGGAGGTGAGCCTTGCGAAAATGTCCTTCGCACTCATTGAGCCACGGTTCATGGCAATCTCCGCGGCTCGCGACTCCACCACCGCCGGGTCGCGCTCAAGCGCAGCCTTGAAGGCGGTCGACCACCGAAACTGCAAATCAAGGGGTGACGCAAAGGCGCGCAACACGGCGTCCGGCAAGCGCGCCAGCACCAATGCCTTGGACAAGTTGGTTGCATCGACACCGATCGCAGCAGCCATCTGGCGCAACGATGGATAGAGCCCTCGGTCCAGCGCCCGCGCGTACATCACGCCTTGCTCCCAGGCCGACAGGTCTGCCCGCTCCCGGTTTTCGCGCTCCATTTCCTCGAACAGCGCCCGATCGTCGAGGTTGTCGACGAAAACCAGAACCTGAAATCCCAACTGCAAGCACGCCTCGTGGCGACGGTGACCAAACACGATCTCATACCTGGGCCCCTCACCCGAGTTCGCGATCGCCCTCACCTTGATCGGCTGGATATTGCCGCCCGCCTCCTTGATCTCTCGTTTCAGATCTTCGAACGACCTGCTCTGAAAGCTCGACTCGTGGCGGTTGGCAAAATCACTGCGGCGAATCAGATGAGGATCGAGAAGCCGGGTGGCCTTGGCGCCGTCCCAAGCGCTGAGCTCGGTCACCGCCTCGCTGAGGCGTCCTTCCAGTTCGACGGCTTTTGCGGCTTGCTGGCGCAACTCGTCGTTTTCGCGCAGAAGTTCGGACCGCTGGTCGTTTGCAAGGGCCATCATGGCTCCGGGGGCCGTCTTCGGCTTCGCAGCCTCCGGATTCGGCGCCGACGCCGGCATCAGCGAGGCGAAATCGATCTTCGATGCTTTGTCCTTGAGTCCCATGTCAAACCGCCGTTTCCAGAACTTGCCGTTCGGCCACCTGTCGCGCCCAGACGGCTTCGATTTGCTGCTCGATCAATTCGCACATACGGTCGTAGGCGACTCGCGCGCGCGAAAAGGTCTTCGAATTGACCGAGCCGCGAGGCAAGTCATAGACGGTTCCGAATTCGGCGCTCGCCGTTGCGGCCACGGCCGTCTTGGGAATTTCGATCGGCAGCACCTTGTCGCCGTAACCCTCGAGCACCCATTGCCGGACCACCGAGCTCGCGGTGTCTGATGCTTCAACCCTGGACAACAGCACGTCGATGAACTCGAAGCTCTTGTCTTTGCCTCGGCTGCGAACCAGCTGATTGCAGAGATCCGAGAACAGATCCCAGAACTGGGCGGAACTGGCGAAGTCCAGGGCCGAGGGCGGCAGCGGCATGATGACTCCATCCGCGGCCATGAGCGCATTGATGGTGACGTAGCTCAGCGAGGGCGGCGTGTCGATCACGATCACGTCGTACTCCTCCCGCGGCAAATCCAGGCCCCGATCCAGCACGCGCCAGAATTCAAAGCCCGGGTCCCTGGCCTGCCGGGCCGGCAAATGGAATTCCGCGCCATAAAGCAGGGGCGCCGCGCAAACCAGGTCGATGTTGGGCCAGTAAGTCGAACGAACCGCATATTTGAGGTTTTCCTGTTCGCCGGTGAACAGCGACATGGCGGTGTGCTCGGTCTCGACCTCCGCGTCAGGGAGCACGCCGAACAACGTCGTTGCAGAACCCTGGGGATCGAGATCGACGAGCAGCACCCTGTGCCCGCGCATGGAAAGCCCTTGCGCCAGCGTGACAGCCGACGTCGTCTTGGCCACGCCCCCCTTGAAATTGGCCACAGTGATGGTGATGCCGGCGGCGCCGTTCGGCCGAAGGTGCTCGGACCGCAATTCACGCGCCCAACGCTGCGCATCGCCCATGGACCATTCGCGGCTGTTTCCGTGGATTTCCCCGGCGGGCAGGTCGCCTCGGGTCAATCGGTAAGAGATCTTGGATTTGTCGACCCCACACAACTCAGCCAATTGCACCGCCTTGAGCGTCGGTGCAGACTTCACCGCGGTCGGCGCCAGCATGGCAGCGCGGATCCGGTCCATCATGCCGGCGATCTTCTGCGCTTGCTGTTCGATGTCTTCGAGATTCTGTCGCCGGATTGTTTGTTTGATGTCCACGCGTTTGTGCCTTGAAAGTTTTGCAGTCGTGCGATTATGCCCATCACACCTCAAAAAACGAAGAATCGCGTAGACACTGCAAGAACAAGCGTGCAATCGGCGGGTTTTCATGCCTTTTTTGACAGAAAACCTCCGAGATTAAGAAAGCATCTTGAATACCTTAAGAGATTAAGGACTCCCGTCGAAGTGAAATTTATCATTGAAATCAATGACTTACGAGATTTTTTCGATCCTTTACGTCCGACTTCTCATCGCATGTGTCCGGGTTTTCATCGGATGTGTCCGACTTTCCATCGCCCGCTGTCCGGAATCTGATCGCCTCCGCCGAAGGTTATCCACAAAGCATGCCGCCGCCCCAGCGGCGTGCAAAACAGCAACTGTCCAGGTATTTATCGGCTGCTTTTTGGCCGCTGGAGGGTACGAGCCGCACCCGGCACGTCAAATGTCCGGGTTTTGATCGCGGTCTGGAGCCATGGACGGGCGCCAGCAAACAGAGAATGTCCAGCCTTTAATCGGGTCGCGCGCCAGCTTTGCGTGCGAACTGTCCAGGTTTCCATCGCCTTAGCGCTGAACTTCTGCGGATCTTGTGTCCAACAGCTCTTGGACATAAGATCTCGCCTTCATGAGCACACCCTCCGCCACACCTGTCGACAAACCGGCCATCGGACCGGGCGTCGATGAGATCCTGGAGTTGCGCAAGCCGCACGAGATGATCGTGATGATGCCTCGCTCCGCGCGCGTGACGCTCACGGGCCGGCGCATCTACAGCGCGTTGCTGCAGGTGGCTCAGACCCGACTGGTCGCGCTGCCGGCGATGCCCGCGGCGGACTTCATGTTCGAGGCGCCCTTGGCGGCCATCCTGAGGACGACCGGTTCCAGTGGCAGCGAGCGCACCGCAGCGAAGAAGTATTTGATCGAGATGCGCAGCCTGGAGGTGGACTGGGAGTCGACCGCGCCCGGCGACGGCGTCAAGTGGCGCGGCTTCTCGATGCTGTCGGAAGTGGCACTGGAACAGCGCCGCGGCGAAAACTGGGTGAGCTGGTCCTACCCCCCCACGATCATGGCCGCGCTGAGAGAGCCGCAGCGCTGGGCGAGGATCGACCTCGATGTCCTCGCCAAGCTGGGCTCCTACACCGCCGTCGCGCTCTACGAGATTTGCGCGCGCTACCGCGAGAATCCAAGCGGGGTGACCAGCCGCAAGCCCGTGAACTGGTGGGTGGACGCCTTGAGCAACGGGCCCGGGCCTGATCGTCGTGAATGGCGCAAGTTCAAGAACGAACGCGTCAAGGACGCCATTGCCGAAATCAACGCCGAGACGGATCTCGACATCGACCTGGTCGAGCACAAGCAGGGCAGGGTGATCACCGAAGTGCAATTTGCGGTGCGCAAGAAGCGCCAGGCGATCGCGCCGCGGCAGCTTGCGGGCGAACCCGTCGATGCCACGCTCGTGCTGCGGGCCGAGACGCTCGGCATCCGCGAAATCAAGCTTGAAGGGCTCATCAAGGAGTTCGGCGACGAGCGTGTGCGTATGCAGATCGAGGTGCTGGAACGACGCGCTGCCAACAAGTCGTTGCGGAGCATCGACAACGCCTTTTCGTACCTCCGTTCCCTCTTGCGCAACGAGCCCGTGCACGACGGCGCGGGGGAGGGCGCACGGCCGGCGAGCGCACCGGTCATTCAGGCGCCGCCTCCGGATGATCCCCCCGCCGCGCCGGCTGTCGCGAGCGTGGACAGCGGCACTTGGCTTCGAGAGCAGATCCAGGCGATGAAGAAGGAAGTCGCCGCCCTCGAACCGGCACAACTGAAGCGCTGGGTCGACCTGGCGTTGCAGGACCTGGCGCGCAAGGGCGCGCTGACCGCAGTCATCAGCCGACGCGCGGCGCAGGGCGATGTACTCCATGGAATGCTGGGTTCCGCCGTTGTGTATGCATATGCGGATGCGACCTACGGTCCGGAATGGAAGGTCGACCGCCAATTGTTCGACGCGTTGCCATAAGTTGCACTGTATGGGTGTCGGCGGCTGCCTTCTCTGGCGAAGCTTGAACGACAATCCAGACCCGGTCGCCGGCAGACGCATTGCCGCGCTGCCAAGCCCGCACGCCCGATGTTCCGCCCGAATTCCGACCCCAGTCCCCACGCCGCTTCCGCAGATTCTCCCGACATCATTCATGGCCCTGACCGGCCTGAGTTGCTCCGATCCGAGACCCTTGCCGACCTGTTCGAGGCCACTGCCGAGAGGGCTCCCGCACGTACTGCGCTGATCTTCGGCGAGCGGGAGATCAGCTACGGAGAACTCGATGCCCAGGCGAGTCGGGCCGCTTCCAGGCTGATCGATGCCGGCGTTCGGCCGGGGCACATCGTCGGCCTGTGGCTCCCACGCGGCGTCGAGCTGCTGGTCATGCAGCTCGCCATCGCCAAGAGCGGCGCTGCCTGGCTGCCCTTCGATGCCGACACGCCGCCCGAGCGCATCGCTGCTTGCCTGGATGACGCCGATGCTGTCGGCGTCGTGGGTTGCGCAGCCCTGGGGCCCGAGCGGCTGGCGACCGAGCGGACCCTCTGGACGGACGAGATGCTCCTGGGCGGCGTTCAACGAGAGACGCTGCGTCGCCGCGAAGGCACAGCGCCGGATCACCCGGCGTACGTGATCTACACCTCCGGCTCCACCGGCAAGCCCAAGGGAATCGGGATCAGCCAGCAAAGCATCTGCCACTTCCTTCGCAGCGAGAACGCCGTGTTGGGCGTGCGGGAGGACGACCGCGTCTACCAGGGCTTCTCGGTTGCGTTCGACATGTCCTTCGAGGAGATCTGGCTGAGCTACCTCGTCGGGGCGACGCTCTGGATTGCGCCGAAAGCCATTGCGTCCGATCCGGAAGCATTGCCGAAGGCGCTGATCGAACAGCGCATCAGCGTGCTGCATGCCGTACCGACGCTGCTTGCGTTGTTCGATCGCGATGTCCCCGGATTGCGCCTGATCAACCTGGGCGGCGAAATGTGCCCCGCATCGCTGGTCGAACGCTGGGCGCGGGCCGACCGGCAGATCTTCAACAGCTACGGCCCGACCGAGGCAACCGTCTCGGCGAGCATGGCTGAGTTGCGTGCTGGCGATCGCGTGACCATCGGCCTGCCGTTGCCGAATTACGCGTTGCTGGTCATTGCGCCTGACGTGGAGCAGGGGCTCAAATTGCTGCCGCGTGGCGAGGTTGGCGAACTGTGCATTGCCGGTCCCGGCGTCGCTGCGGGCTATCTCGCGCGCCCCGAGCTGACGGCCGAGAAGTTTCTCCCCAACCCTTGGTCAAGCGGTGCGCACGACGATCGGCTCTATCGCACGGGTGATCTGGCGCGCATCGACGAAGACGGGCGCGTGCAGTGCCTGGGCCGCACGGACGACCAGATCAAGATCCGCGGCTTTCGGGTGGAGCTCGGCGAGATCGAAGCTGTGCTGGCGCAGCAGCCGGGTGTCGGCACAGCCGCTGTGGTGCTGCGTCAGGTGGAGGGCGTCGACCAGTTGATCGCCTTTCTCGTGGCGGACAGTGGCACGGCGCTTTCAGCGTCATCGTTGCGCTCCGCGCTGGGCGCGCGGCTGCCACCCTACATGGTGCCCAGCCGCTACGAGGTGTTGGCGCAAATGCCGCGCCTGAGTTCCGGCAAGATCGACCGAAAGACGCTCAAGTCGCAGCCTCTGCCCGAAGCGAAAGGGCCATCCGAAGGCTCGGATGCACCGGAGACTCCGGTCGAAGTGGCGCTCTTCGCCGCTTTGGCAGGGCTCTTTCCCGGCCTGGCGATCCGACGTACGTCGGATTTTTTCGACGAACTCGGCGGCCACTCGCTGCTGGCGGCACGCCTCGCGTCCCTGCTGCGCGCCGATCGGCGCTTTGCCCAGATCACGGTGCGCGATATCTACCAGCGCCGCACAGTGGACGGCATTGCCGCAGCGCTCGAATCATGCGGTGCGCGGCAAGCGCAGCCCGTGCCGGACTGGACGCCGCCTTCGGCATGGCGCCGCTGGCGTTGCGGAGTCGCACAGGCCGCGGCAATCCCCGTATTGGTCGCGATCCGCATGATGCAGTGGCTCGCCCCGTTTTTCACGTATCACTTCTATACAGGCGGGGCAGGGGATTCCATCCCCTTTGCGGTGGTGATGTCGGTCGTGGTGTTCCTGGGCGCGACGCTGCTTGAATTCGCACTGGCCGTCGCCGGCAAATGGCTCATCGCAGGCCGGCTCAAGCCGGGTCGTTACCCGCTCTGGGGCCTGACCTATTTCCGCTGGTGGCTGGCCGACCGGCTGGTCGATGCCGCGCCGACGTACTTCATCAGCGGTTCATCGCTGCATGCCTGGTGGCTGCGCGCATTGGGCGCGCGCATCGGCAAGGACGCGAGCATCGGCTCGATCAAGCTGCGCGCACCCGACCTGTTCACGCTCGGCGACCGCGCGAGCATCGGCAATGCCGTGAACTTCGAGAACGCGCGCGTGCAGCGCGGCGAACTGATCATTGGTCCCGTCGACATCGGCGCAGAGGCGCACATTGGCTCCTACGCCGTGCTG
The DNA here is from genome assembly GCF_056399425.1 of Variovorax sp. 01N429. Taxonomy (NCBI): domain Bacteria; kingdom Pseudomonadati; phylum Pseudomonadota; class Betaproteobacteria; order Burkholderiales; family Comamonadaceae; genus Variovorax; species Variovorax sp. 01N429. The sequence goes on from NZ_JBFTRG010000004.1 coordinate 109,918, forward strand.
GAAGGCAACACGCGCGTCGGGAGCTGGGGCCATCTGGACGGGCAGTCGGCGCTCGCCGATGGGCAGACAGTGCCTGCAGGGCGCATCTGGAGCGGTTCACCCGCGCGCGACGTCGGCCCTTTCGACGCTGCCGGGTTGCGTCCCCGCCCACCGGTCAGCAATCGGCGGCTCGCGGGCGAAGGCGTGTTCTTCCTGGGCGGTGCGATGCTGGTGGCGGCCCTGTTCTTCCTGCCGGTGTTTCCGACCTTCATGCTGATCGACGTGCTGGACGACACCGAACGGTTTCCGTGGCTCGAAACGAGTTCGACGGTGTTGCGCCTGTTCAAGTACTTCGTGCTCGCGCTGCCGGCAGGGGCCGTGATGATCGTGCTCACGGCCTTGATTTCCGCGGCCATCCGCTGGAGCGTCTTGCCGCGCCTGAAGAGCGGGAGCTGGCCCGTGCACAGCAATGTCTACTGCGGCAAATGGCTGGTCAACCAGATCCAGGAATCCAGCCTGCAGGTGCTGCATGGTGTGTACGCCACGCTTTTCGCGCCGATGTGGTACCGGTTGCTCGGCGCCAAGGTGGGGCGCAACGCGGAGATCTCGACCGCGCTTGGCGTCGTGCCTGACATGCTGACGCTTGGCGACGACACCTTCATCGCCGACGCGGTGCTTCTGGGCGACGAGGAGATCGACGGCGGCTGGATGACGATGCGGCCGACCGTCATTTCCCGCCGCAGCTTCGTCGGCAACGGCGCCTATCTGCCCGATGGCACCACCTTGCCCGAGAACGTGCTGATCGGGGTGCTGGGCCGCGCGCCGGAAGCATCGGCGCTTCGCAGTGGCGACACCTGGGTGGGCTCGCCCGCGCTGCGGTTGCCGGCGCGCGAGATCGTCAGCGGCCATCCTGAATCGCTGACTTTCAAGCCCTCGCCACTGCGCCGCCTGGGCCGGGGCATGGTCGAAGCCTTCCGCATCGTCGCGCCGCACGCGATGGTGATCGCCGCCGGCTACAGCATCGTGCTGGCCGTGATGCCGTCCGCGGCTGCCGAGCACTGGGGCGCCGTCGCGTGGTATCTCACCGTCGACGGGCTGATCTTCGGGCTCTCCACCTTCGTCTTCGTGGCGATGTTCAAGTGGCTCTTCTTGCGCCGCTACCGGCCGTTGGCGGTGCCGATGTGGACGCCTTTCGTCTGGCTCTCCGAAGCGGCGACGAACTTGTACGAAGGGCTCGCGGTGCCGAACTTCATGCACTATCTGCGCGGCACGCCCTGGCTGCCCATCGCCTTCAATCTGATGGGCGCGCGCATCGGCCGCGGCGTCTATCTGGACACTACCGACTTCACCGAATTCGATTGCGTCCACATCGGCGACTACAGCGAACTCAACGCGATGACGTGTCCGCAAACCCACCTGTTCGAAGACCGGGTGATGAAGATCCATCACGTGAACATCGGTTCGAAAGTGAGCATCGGGCCGCGCAGCACGGTGCTGTATGGGGCGACCGTGAACGATGGCGCGCAACTGGGGCCGATGACGTTGGTCATGAAGGGCGAAAGCATTCCGCCAGCGACACGCTGGAGCGGGAACCCCGCCGCACCCGGCTGAGCCTCTTTCGCCTTTCCAGCAGGCTCAGGCCCGGGGCGGGCCAATTCCCGAAAGTTGCAGGGATATTCGCCGTTCCCGCCGTGCCCAACCTACCGGCCGGTAGGAGTGACTGTCTCCTGGGTGTCTCTCAAGTGACGCGCTCTCCGGACAAACCTTGAGCCCGCGCGGCAGCCCGCGCTTCCACAATGACCGCTGTCTCAACCCGGAGCCATCCCGGGCCATCCCGAGGAAGCATGTGGAACTCTTCTTTCAACAATTCCTGAACGGTCTCACCATCGGCGGTGTCTACAGCCTCGTCGCGCTGGGGCTGACGCTGGTGTACGGCATCCTGCACGTGCCGAACTTCGCGCACGGCGCGTTCTACATGAGCGGCGCATTCGCTGGCTACTACCTGATGGCCAAGCTGGGCGTCAACTACTGGCTCGCGATGGCCGGAGCGGCGGCCATCGTCGCGGTGATTGCGATGCTCGCGCAAAGGCTGGTGTTTCATCCGCTGCGCAATGCCCCCGAACTGCACGACATGATCGCCGCCATCGGCATCCTGCTTTTCCTCGAAGCCGGCGCGCAGGCGTTGTTCGGTGCGGACTTTCATCGCATGCCGACGCCTTACGGGCAGGTGGTGGAGATCTTCGGACTCACCGCGCCCCTGCAGCGACTGCTGATCATCGCCGGCGCGTTCGGGCTGATGGTGTTGCTGCACTTGTTCCTGAACCACACGGTGCTCGGCTCGACCATCATCGCCATGGCGCAGAACCGCGACGGCGCCGCGCTTGTGGGCATCGACGCCACGCGCGTGACGCTGCTGGTGTTTGCCATCTCTGGCGCGCTCGCGGCCATCGCCGCGGTGCTGTATGCGCCGATCAACCTCGTTTATCCCGCGATGGGAAATCTGGTCATCACCAAGGCCTTCGTCATCATCATCCTGGGTGGCATGGGGAGCTTTCCGGGCGCAATCGTGGGCGGGCTGATCATCGGCATGGCGGAGAGCTTTGGCGGCTTCTACTTCTCGACGGACTACAAGGACATCATCGCCTTCGTGCTGTTGGTGGTGATCCTTTCGTTCCGGCCGCAGGGCCTCTTCACGGCGAAGGGGGCGCGCTGATGAAGTGGCTTCAAGGCAAGACCGGCTGGGCGCTTCTCGCCGCCGTGGCGCTCGTGTTTCCGCTCTTCGCGCAGAACAACTACCTGATCTCGGTCGCGACGCAGGCTTTCATCATGGCCATCGCCGCGCTCGGGCTCAACCTCATCACCGGCTACACCGGCCAGTTCAACCTGGCGCACGGCGCGTTCATGGCGGTCGGTGCGTACACGGTCGGCATCCTGACGGTCGATCATCACGTGCCCTTCTGGATTGCGTTCGCTCTGGCGGGCGTGGTGACCGGCATCCTCGGCTACTTCATCGGGCTGCTTTCGTTGCGCCTGAGGGGCCATTACTTCTCGATCTTCACGCTGTGCGTGAGCTACATCATGTTCCTGCTCATCGAGAAGTGGGAAAGCCTGACCCACGGACCGGTCGGGATCATGGGGATCCCCGCGCCCACCGGCATCGGCCCGGTGCAGTTCGGAACGCCGCTGTCGCAGTACTACCTGGTGCTGGCCTTTCTCGCGCTGGGCATCTGGATCATGTCGCGCATCGTCGGTTCGCTGCTCGGCCGAAGCTTCATGGCGGTGCGCAACAGCGACGATCTGGCCGAAGCGCTCGGCGTGGACCTGATGCGCACCAAGACGCTTTCCTTCGTGCTGTCGGTCGTGTATGCGGGATTCGCGGGCGCGCTGTACGCAGGGCAGGTCCGCTTCCTGGGGCCGGATCTCGCAAGCGAAACAGTGACCTTCGACCTGATCATGTTCGTGCTGGTCGGCGGCATCGGGACGCTGCTCGGGCCGCTCGTGGGCACCTTCCTCGTCACGTGGCTCACGCAGAGCCTGCAGTTCCTGCAGGACTACCGCATGGTGGTGTTCGGCCCCGTGCTGATCGCGCTGATCATCTTCCTGCCCGATGGCATCGTCGGCACGTGGCTCAAGCGGCGTGCGCAGCGTGCCGATGCGGCGAGGGCAGGGCGGCAGCCGGGCGAGACGACGGCTGACGATGCAAGCGCAAGGGAGGCGCAGGGCAATGCTTGAAATCGATGCACTGACGAAGCAGTTCTTTGGCCTTACCGCCGTCGACCAGGTGTCGACACGCTTCGAGCGCGGACAGGTCAGCGCCATCATCGGCCCGAACGGCGCCGGCAAGACCACTTTCTTCAACCTCGTCGCAGGCACGCACAAGCCGACCTCCGGCCGCATCACTTTCAACGGCAGGGACGTCACCGGCATGCGGCCCGATCACGTCGCCAAGCTAGGCATCGCGCGCACCTTCCAGGCCACGCACCTGTTCGACAACGCGACGGTGCTGGACAACCTGATCGTGGGCCATCGCCTGCGCACGAAGTCCGGCCTGTGGGACGTGCTCGCGAATACACAGCGCCTCAAGGAAGAAGAGCGCCTGTGCCGCGAGAAGGCGCGCGAGGCGCTCGAGTTCGTCGGGCTCTCTCACGTCGCGAATCGCATTGCGGCCGACATCACACAGGAAGAGCGCAAGCGCGTGGCCTTTGCGCTGGCGCTCGCCACCGACCCCGAACTGTTGCTGCTCGACGAGCCGGCCGGCGGCGTCAATCCCGAAGAGACAGTGGGTCTCGCGGCCCTGATCCGAAAGCTGGTGGACCACGGCAAGACCGTGTGCCTGATCGAGCACAAGATGGACATGATCATGCGACTGGCCGACAAGATCGTCGTGCTCAACAACGGCGCCAAGATCGCCGAGGGTACGCCCGCCGAGATCCGGCGCGATCCGCATGTGATCGAAGCCTACCTGGGAGCGGACCATGCTGCGGTTTGAAGGCGTCGACCTGCACTACGGCAGTTTTCGTGCGCTGAGCGGCGTCACGCTGCACGCAAGCCCCGGCGAACTGGTCGTGCTGCTGGGGGCCAATGGCGCTGGCAAGACCTCGATCTTCATGGCGGCCAGCGGCATCCAGAAGCCCAGCGCCGGCAGCATCCGCTTCGGCGATCGCGAACTGGTCGGCCAGCGGCCCGCGCAGATCGTCGGCGCCGGCCTCGTGCACTGTCCAGAGGGTCGCAAGCTGTTCCCGATGATGTCCGTCCGAAAGAACCTCGCGCTCGGCGCCTATGTGCATCGGCGCGACAAGGCGGGCATCCAGCGTTCGATCGATGAAGTCTTCGAGCTCTTTCCGATCCTCGAGAAGAAGCAGAACGATCCCGCGGGTTCGCTCTCGGGCGGCCAGCAGCAGATGGTGGCCATCGGGCGCGCCATGCTGGGCCGACCCAAGGTGCTGCTGCTGGACGAGCCTTCGCTCGGGCTGGCGCCGCTCATCGTCAAGCAGGTGTTCGAAGTCATCCAGCGCATCAACCAGGCAGGCACGACCGTGCTGCTGGCGGAGCAGAACGCGTACTCGGCACTGGCGATTGCGGATCGGGCTTACGTGATCGAGCGCGGCCACATCACGCTCGAAGGCGATCGCGAATCGCTGCTGCACAACGAAGCGGTGCGGGCTGCCTACATCGGCGCGTGAGCCGCTTCCATCTTTCCTTTCCATCAACCGGAGACATTCCCTCATGAACGCAATTGCATTTCCCCGTCGTCGCCTGGCCCTGCTGCCGATAGCCGCCGCACTCGCCGGTGCCTTCGGAGCCGGCAGCGCGTTGGCGCAAGACACCGTCAAGATCGGCTTCACCGGACCGCTGAGCGGCGGTGCGGCGCTGTACGGCAAGAACGTGGTCAACGGCATGGAAATGGCGATCAAGGAGATCAACGCCTCCGGCCTCGAAGTCGCCGGCAAGAAGGTCAAGCTGGAACTCGTGGCGCTCGACGACAAATACTCGCCAGCCGATGCCGCGATCAATGCCCGCCGCCTCGTGCAGCAATACCAGACCCCGGCCGTGTTCGTGCCGCACTCCGGCGGCATCTACGCCATGCAGGCCTTCAACGAGCAGGAGAAGTTCATCGTGATGGCGTACTCCAGCACGCCCAAGATCACAGAGACGGGCAATAAGCTCACGGTGCGCATTCCGCCGACCTTCAATTCCTACATCGAGCCCTTCACGCGCTACGAGATGACCAAGTTTGGCAAGAAGGTCGGCATGCTGCCGGGCGACCACGAGTACGCGAAGAACTGGACGCAGCTCTTCGGCCCCGCATGGGAGAAGGCCGGCGGCACCATCGTGTCGAACAACCCCATGTCCTATAACCGCTCGGCCGACTTCTACAGCGGCGTGAGCCGTGTGCTGGCCGAGAAGCCCGACGTGCTGTTCATCGGCGGTCCGTCGGAGCCGACGGCGCTGGTCGCCAAGCAGGCGCGCGAGCTCGGCTTCAAGGGCGGCTTCCTGATCATGGACCAGGCAAAGCTCGACGAGATGGCCAAGGTCACGGGTGGCCTCGCGCCTCTGGAAGGCTCGATCGGCGTGCTGCCGGTGTCCTACGACGAACGCGTGGGCCCCAAGACCTTCGCCGCGGCCTACCGCAAGGCTTACGGCGCCGACAAGGATCCGACCACCGAATCCTCCTACAACTACGCGTTGACGCATGCCCTGGCCAACGCCATGAAGCTGGCGGGCACGACTACCGATGCCGCCGCCATTCGCGCCAAGATGGGCGAAGCGCTCGCCAAGCTGCCGAAGGAAACCAACGCCGGGGATTTCAAGGGTGTGGATGACGTGGGCGGAACCATCGTCGATCCGGTGGTTGCCACCGTTGAAGGCGGCAAGATCAAGCCGGTGAACCTGAGCGACCTGATGAAGTAAGTGCCGTCAGGCCGCCGGGTACTTGCCGTATTCCATCCGGGCAATCGCCCGGTTGTGGACTTCGTCGGGCCCGTCGGCCAGGCGCATCGTGCGCATGCTCGCGTACTGCTTGGCGAGGCCGAAATCGGTGGTCACGCCGCCGGCGCCGTGCGCCTGGATCGCGTCGTCGATGATCCTCAGCGCCATGCGCGGCGCCGCGACCTTGATCATCGCGATCTCGAGCCGCGCCACCTTGTTGCCGACGCGGTCCATCATGTCCGCCGCCTTCAGGCACAGCAGACGCGTCATCTCGATGTCGATGCGCGCTTCGGCCACGCGCTGTTCCCACACCGACTGCTCGGAGATGCGCTTGCCGAAAGCCACACGCGACTGCAGCCGCTTGACCATCTTCTCCAGCGCGACTTCGGCGCTGCCGATGGTTCGCATGCAGTGGTGAATGCGACCGGGGCCGAGCCGACCTTGTGCAATCTCGAAGCCGCGGCCTTCGCCCAGAAGCAGGTTCGACGCCGGGACCCGCACATTGCGGAACACCACTTCGGCATGCCCGTGCGGAGCGTCGTCGAAGCCGAACACCGGCAGCATGCGCACGATCTCGATGCCGGGCGTGTCCAGCGGCACGAGGATCTGCGACTGTTGCGAATGGCGCGGCGCGTCGGGGTCCGTCTTGCCCATGACGATCGCGATCCGGCAGCGCGGATCGCCCACGCCTGAAGACCACCACTTGCGGCCGTTGATGACGTAGTGATCGCCGTCGCGGCGAATCTCGGTCTGGATGTTGGTTGCGTCCGAAGAGGCTACGTCCGGCTCGGTCATCAGGAAGGCGGAGCGAATCTCGCCCGCCAGCAGCGGCTGCAACCAGCGCGCCTTGTGCTCATCGGTTCCGTAGCGGATGAGCACTTCCATGTTGCCGGTGTCCGGCGCCGAGCAGTTGAAGACTTCGGACGCGAAGTTGACCTTGCCCATTTCTTCGGCACAGACCGCGTACTCGAGATTGGTCAGGCCCGCGCCGCGGTAGGGGCTGCCTTCGGGCACCGAATCGAGCGGCAGGAAGAGGTTCCACAGACCTTCGGACTTTGCCTTGGCCTTGAGGTCCTCGACGATGGGAACCACTTGCCAGCGGTTCTCGCCGAAGTCCTTCATCTGCTGCATGTAAAGCGGCACCGCCGGGTAGACGTGGCGATTCATGAAGGCGACGACGCGATCGCGCCAATGCACCTGCTTTCCTGAAAGTGTGAAGTCCATGTGTTCCTCTGCCTGATGGCGTTAACAGGTCACGCCGCCGTCGATGACGAGGCTTTGCCCCGTCATGAAAGCGCCCGCTTGCGATGCGAGGAAAACCGCGGCGCCCGCGATCTCGTCGGGTTCGCCGATGCGCCGCAGCGGCGTGCTGGCCGTGCGGTGCCGAAGGTTCTCCGGGTCCTCCCAGAGCGCGCGCGCGAAGTCGGTCTTGATGAGGCCGGGCGCGATGCAATTCACGCGCACGTTGTGCGGCCCATACTCCACGGCCAGGTTGCGGGCCAACTGGAAGTCGGCAGCCTTCGAGACGTTGTAGGCACCAATCACCGGCGATCCACGCAGCCCGCCAATGGAAGAGACGATGATGATCGACCCTTCCTTGCGCTCGATCATCTGGGGCACCGCGAAATTGATCAGCCAATGGTTGGCGATTACGTTGTTCTCGAGGATCTTGCGGAACTGGTCGTCTTCGATGCCTGCCAGCGGCCCGTAGTAGGGGTTGGACGCCGCATTGCAGACCAGCACGTCGACCTTGCCGAGCTGCCGGGTCGTCTCTTCCACCAGGTGCTTGAGCTCCTGCTTGGAGGAAATGTTCGCGGGGATCGAGATCGCGCTGCCGTCACCGTGCTTGCGGTTGATCGCATCACGCACTTCGGCGCAAGGCTCCGGCTTGCGTGAAGAGATGACGACCCTGGCGCCTTGTTCAGCCATGCGTTCGGCGATGGCGCGCCCGATGCCACGCGACGAGCCCGTGATGATGGCCACCTTGCCGGCCAACGAAAACAAGGACATGGATTTCTCCTGGAAAGCTTGCGGATCTGCGATTTTGAAGATAGCAGGACCGCCGGGAGAGATCTGTCGCTTTAGTTCCTCGAATCGGCCTGGGCGCCGCGTACCTTGCCGCGGAACACCCAGTAAACGCCGAAGGTATAGAGCGCGATCACGGGCAGCACGACGACACCGCCATAGAAGAGAAAGCGCAGCGATTCGTCCGGCGCTGCCGCGCTGCCGACCGTCACTGCATACGGGACCATGTAAGGCCAGAACATCACTCCCAGCGTCAGGTAGGCTGCGGCGATGAACAGCACGGTCATCGCATAGGCGGCGCCATCCCTGCGCGAGCGGGCGCCGGTGAGGACGCCGATCAGCGCGGCAATTGCCACCACCGGAAAGACCCAACCCCAGGGCCGATCGGCGAGGTGCCCCTGCGCGACCGCTCCCGCGTCGACCGTGAGCGAAACGGCGAAAGCGAGCCCGATGATCGCGAAGACTGACGCTGCCAGCCAGGGAATGCGGCGATAGGCCCAGGCGCGCAGCTCGCCTTCGCTCTTGAGCACGATCCAGCCTGCGCCGAGCAGCGCATAGCCGAGGACGAGGCCGACGCCGGTGAGCACCGAAAAGGGATGCAGCCACTCCAGGGAAGTGCCTGCGAACTGCTCGTTTGCCACCGGAAGCCCGCGCATCAAGGCCCCCACCGCCGCTCCCTGGACGAACGCGACCATCGTCGAGCCGAGGAAGAAGCCGGTGTCCCAGACCCAGCGCATCCTGCGGCTGTGAAAGCGGAACTCGAAGGCGATGCCTCGAAAGATCAGGCCCACGAGCAACAGGAGGATGGGCAGGTAGAAAGCGCCGAGAAACACGGCATAGACCACGGGAAAGGTCGCGAACAAGCCTGCGCCGACCACCACCAGCCATGTTTCGTTGCCGTCCCAGAAGGGCGCGATCGTTTCCATCATGGACAACCGATGGCTCTCTTCGGACGTGGTGCCGAAGAGGATTCCGACGCCGAGATCGAAGCCGTCGAGGATCACGTAGACCAGGATCGACCCGGCGATCACAGCCGCCCAGAAGAGCGCCAGATCGCTGGGTTGGGCCTGGCTCATGCGATGCCTCCGGCCCTGGCCCTGGCCCTGGCGTCGGCGGGCGTTTCAGTGTGCGCCGCAATGGCGAGCGGCCGGCTGCCCGTGACGGTGGCCGTCACCTTCGTCCTGGCACGCGGTCCGTCCCGAAGCAGCTTGTAGATGTAGTAGATGCCGAAGGTAACGAAAAGGCAGTAGACCGCCACGTAGACGATCAGCGATGTCATCACGTCGCTGGCGGTGAGCGAAGGGGTGACGGCATCCGCGGTTCGCAGCAGGCCATAGACCACCCAGGGCTGGCGCCCGATCTCGGCGGTGTACCAGCCCGTGAGGATGGCGACAAAGCCCGTCGGAAAGGCCGCGAAGGTGCACCAGAGAAACCAGCGCGAGGACTCCAGCTTGCCGCGCCAGCGCAACAGATTGCCAACCCACGAGACAGCCAGCATGACAAGTCCCATGCCGACCATCAACCGGAACGCGAAGAACGGAATCAGCACCGGCGGCCGGTCCTCCGGCGGAAACGATTCGAGGCCCCGCTCTGCCGAGGTGAAGTTGCCGGACGCAATGAAACTGCCCAGCCTTGGCACCGAGATGGCATAGAGGTTGCGTTCATTCTTCTCGTCGGGAATGGCAATCAGCACTTCGCTCGCGGGTTGCTCGTTCTTCCAGCGTGCCTCGATGGCGGCAAACTTGGCCGGCTGGTGCTTCAGCACGTACTCGCCCGTCAGATGCCCGAAGAAGAGTTGAACCGGGATCAGTACCGCGGCCAGCCCGAGTCCCCAGTGCAGCATCATCCGGCCTTCGTCGACATGCACGCGCCGCAGCAGATACCAGGCGCCAGTTGCGGACACGCACATCGACGTCGTCAGCATGGCCGCGAGCAGCATGTGCGGCCATCGAACCAGTTGGACAGGACCGAGCACGATCTGCATCCAGTCACTCGGGATGATCTTGCCGTCGACGATGGTGTGACCCAGCGGAACTTGCATCCAGCTGTTGTTGGCCAGGATCCAGAAGGACGAGAACATCGTGCCCAGCGACACCATGCAGCAAGCCACGAAGTAGAAGCGCGGCGACACGCGGTCGCGCCCGAGCAGCATCACGCCGAAGAAGGTCGCTTCGAGCATGAAGGCCGTGAACCCCTCGTAGCCCAGCAGCGGCCCCTGGATGGCGCCTGTCTTCACCGACAGCACGCCCCAGTTGGTTCCGAACTGGAATGCCATCACGATGCCGGTGACCACCCCCATTCCGAAAGACACCGCGAAGATCGGCAGCCAGAAATCGAAGACTCTCCGATAGAGGTTGTTGCCAGTCGCCAGCCTCGCGCCTTCGATGGTGGCCAGCCACGCCGCCAGCCCGATCGTGAATGCCGGGAAGATGATGTGGAAGCTGATCAGGAACCCGAACTGGATTCGCGACAGCAGGACCGCATCGAACACCATGATGCCGCCGCGGTTAGGGCATCAGCTTGTTGACAACGACGCGCTCGAGCCCGTGGCTGGCGTAGGGCGGATAGCGCACGCCAGGGTCCACGGCGCTGCTGTGGTGAAGCACCCCGCGTGCGTTGGTGAAGGCCTCGAATCCCCATCGCCCGTGGTACTTGCCCATGCCGGAATTGCCGACGCCGCCGAATGGAAGCTCCGGAAAAAGCGGATGGATGGCGCAGTCGTTGACTTCGGCATCACCGGAGCGCGTGGCCGAAAGAATCCTGTCGACCACCTGCTTGTCCTCCGCGAAGATGTAGAGCCCCAGTGGGCTCGGGCGGCTGTTGGTCCACTGGATGACCGCATCGACCGAATCGATCTCCAGCACAGGCAGGATCGGTCCGAAGATCTCTTCCTTCATGATCGGCGAATCGACTGCAACATCCACCAGCACTGTGGGCGCGATGTACAGCTCATCGGCATCGGTCTGGCCGCCAGCCACGGCCCTGCCGCTGTCGAGCAGTGCCGCGAGGCGGTCGAAGTTGCGACGATTGATGATGCGTCCATAGTCCGGGCTCTGCTTCGGATCGTCGCCGTAGAACTCGCGGATCATGTCCTTCATGTGCTGCACGAATTCGTCCTTGACCTCGGGCCATGCCAGCACGTGGTCAGGCGCGGTGCAGATGTGCCCTGAATTCAGGAAACGCCCATAGGTGATGCGCCGGGCGGCCGACTTCAGGTTCGCCGACGAGTGGACGATGGTCGGATTCTTGCCGCCGAGTTCGAGCACGCACGGCGTCAGGTTCTTTGCGGCGGCCTGGTGCACGATCTTGCCGACGGGCGGACTGCCGGTGAAGAAGATCATGTCCCATTGCTGCGAGAGGAGGGCCGTCGTCTCGGGAACCGCGCCTTCGACCACCGCGACCGCGCGTGGGTCGAAGTACTTCGGCACCAGACGGGCGGCAGCGGCGGCGCAGTGGGTGGCGATCTCGGAGGGCTTGAGCACGGCGGTGTTTCCGCCGGCCAGTGCAGCCACCAGGGGCCCGAAGACCAGCATGAAAGGTTCGTTCCACGCGCCGATGATGAGCGCCACACCCAAAGGGTCGCGGTTCACACGGATGTACCCCGGCTCGAACACCAGCGGCATCGGTTCGTGGATCGGCTCCATCCACGCGTCGATGTGCTTGAGCGCGTAGGCAGCCTCCTTGGCGCAGTAGTCGACGTCCATCAGATCGGCGTCGTTCACGTTGCGCCGCAGATCTTTCCATAGCGCTTCGCACAGTTCGTCGTGGTGCTCGGTGAAGAGTGCCTTGACCGCTTCGAGTTGGGCCTTGCGCCAGGCCACGGGCCGAGTGTGGCCTTCGAGAAAGAAGGCTCGCTGGCTGGCGACCAGCGAGCTGAAGTCTGGAGATGCCATGTTGCTGGGTTCCTGCTGTAGATGGACGTATGCCCTTGGAGGCAGTGATCGTCGAACCGCCTGTGCGATGGGTCAATCCCGGCGACCACGGGTGAGTGCATCAAATCCGGAGGCATCACGTACGTGGCCGTAGGTGGCCCCCGGGATTGCCATTGGCGCGTTCGAATCGAGAATCCCAGGCTAGCCAGCCCCTGGGCCCATCATGTCAATACCGATCCCTCCCCAAGCGGCGGTGCCGCCCAAATCGGCGACCGCACCGCTGGATTCCGCAACAGTGGTTGCGACACGTGCCGCCAAGGCGCAGAGCAGGGACATGACACGCCTCGTGCTGGGCCTGATGAAGCCCTATCGCACATGGCTGGTGATCGTGCTGATCGCCATGCTGGTCGAAGTGCTGATGAGCCTGGCGGCTCCCTGGCCGCTCAAGCTGATCCTCGACGACGCGCTGGGCAAGCACCACTTGCCGTCATGGCTGGAATGGGCGCACCAGATGGGCATCGGCCGGCACACGCTCGGCGTCGCGCTGTTTGCCGGCATCGCGACCCTGTTGATCGCCGTCATCAGCGGCGTTGCGGCCTACATCGACAACTACTACTCGGCCAGCATCGGCCAGTGGGTCGCGAACGATCTTCGCCTGCGAATCTACGAGCACCTTCATCGGCTGTCCCTCGCGTTCTACGACAGCGCCAAGACCGGGACCTTGATGTCGACCATCACGAGCGATGTCGCGACGGTGCAGAACTTTGCTTCTTCGTCGACGCTCGGCATCGCCATCGACATGCTGACCATCATCTTCATGCTCGGACTGATGGTGTGGCTGGATTGGGACTTCACGCTGATTGCGGTGGCGGTGATGCCCTTCCTTCTGCTGTTCGTGTTCCGGTTCAAGAAGGCGGTGAAGGAAGTCACGCGCAATGTTCGCGCGCGCCAGAGCGAGGTGGTCGCCGTGGTCCAGGAAGGCCTCGGCTCCGTGCGCGCGATCAAGGCCTTTGGCCGCCAAGACCTCGAGTTTGCGCACATGGAGACCGCCAGCCACGCCACCGCGGAAGCGGCCCTGCAGGCGAGAAAGATCAAGTCGCTGTTGTCGCCGGTGGTCGCCATCGTCGTTGCTTTCTGCACCAGCATCGTGCTGTGGAAGGGGACGGCGCTCATCGTCGCCGGGACCATGACCGCGGGGGCGTTGACGGTCTATCTGGCCTACCTGGGCAAGTTCTTCAAACCTGTGAAGGACCTTGCGAGCATGGCGAGCACGATCGCCCAGACGACAGTCGCGCTCGAGCGAATCCAGAAGATCCTGGGTGCCGACGACATCATCCATGAGCACCCCGATGCCGTCGATCCAGGCCGGGCGAAGGGCGAGATCACCTTCGAGCACGTGGCCTTCGGCTATGGCGCGGACGACCCTCCGGTGCTCCGCGATGTCAGCTTCAAGATCGAGCCCGGTCAGGTCGTGGGCATCGTCGGCCCGACCGGCAGCGGCAAATCGACGGTGGTGAGCCTGATGCCGCGCTTCTACGATCCGACCGGCGGGCGCGTGCTCATCGACGGCCACGACATCAGCAAGTACAAGCTCGCGGCGCTGCGTTCGCAGATCGGCTTCGTCCTGCAGGAAACCGTGCTCTTCAGGGGCACCATCGGCGAGAACATCGCCTACGGAAAGCCCGATGCCACCAAGGAAGAAATCGTTGCGGCGGCCAAGCTCGCCAATGCCGACGAATTCATCAGCCGCATGCCGCACGGCTATGACTCGCTGGTGGGCGAACGCGGCGACACGCTTTCCGGCGGCCAGCGCCAGCGCATCGGCATCGCGCGCGCCGTGATCCGCAACAGCCCCGTCATGATCCTGGACGAGCCGACCGCCGCGCTCGACACCGAATCGGAGCGCCTGGTGATCGAAGGATTGACGCGCCTCATGAAGGGGCGCACGGTGATCATGATTGCGCACCGGCTCAGCACGATTCGCGACGCCGACAAGATCATCGTCCTGAAAGACGGCGTCGTGGTCGAGGAAGGACCGAACGACGAACTGATCGCACTCGGGGGCGTGTACGCCGAACTGCATCGCATCCAATACGAAACGCAGCCGTCGGCCGCTGCCGCTGCTGCATCCGCGTGAGGTTCACACCATGTCCCACAAGCTCATTGTTCTGCCCGACGACACATCCAAGCCCATCCTGGACGCCATCCAGGGGGCGAAGACGGCACTCAACATCCGGATGTTCCTGTTCACCGACGAGACGCTCCTCGATGCCGTCATCGCGGCCCGGCAACGCGGCGTCAAGGTTCGCGTGATGCTGAATCCCGCACGCCGGAGCGGAGAAAGCGAGAACGAGCAGGCGCGCGCCAAGCTGGTGGCCGCCGGCATCGAAGTGCGCGACAGCAACCCGAAATTCGACCTGACCCACCAGAAGTCGATGGTGGTCGACCACCAGACCGGCTTCGTCGAGTCATTGAACTGGGAGCCGAGGGACCTGACCGAGACGCGCGACTACGCGGTCATCACCACGCACGACCTGGAGACGCGCGAGATGGTCTCCTGCTTCGACGCCGACTGGGCCCACGAGGACTTCGCGCCGCACCCGGAGTCTCGCTTGATCTGGTGTCCGGACAACGGGCGCCAGCGCGTCGCCGCTTTCATCGACTCGGCCGAGAGCACCCTGTGGGTGCAGAACGAACGCTATCAGGACATGGTGATCATCGAGCGACTCGTGCGCGCGGCAGTGCGCGGGGTCAAGGTCCACATCCTGACAAAGCCGCCACACTCGCTGAAAGCCGAAAAGCTGATCGAGGGCGTGGGTGGACTTCGAATCCTCCAGGATGTTGGCGCCAAGGTGCACACGATGCGGCACTTGAAGCTGCACGCGAAGATGATGCTGGCCGACGGCAAGCGAGCCATCGTCGGGTCGATCAATCTGGCGCCTGGCAGCTTCGACGGACGGCGCGAACTCGCGATCGAGACAGATGATCCCGGCACGGTGCACCGCCTGCAGGAGACGGCGCTGCGCGACTGGGAGTCGTCGCACAAGATCGATCTCAGCGACGCGGGTCTGCTGCAGGACCTCAAGAAGCGCGAACTCGATCCGAGCCACCTGGTGCTCGACGGCGACGCCGCACCGGCGAAGAAGCACAAGGGCAAAGACAAGGACAAAGCTTGAAGAGCCGCGCAGTCATCGCGGCCGCAGTCTTGCTGTGGCTCGCCAACATGGCGCACGCCGGGAGCCCTGCGGAATTCGCCATTCGCTGGGACACCGCGGCAGGCGGACCCCGATCGATCGAAGAGGCTGCTGCCTTGCTTGGGCTGGGGGTCGGCAAGCGCAAGTCCTTCGAGGTGCGGTATTTTTCAGTCGAGCAGCCGGCCGACGCAAAGGATCGCTCGGCCCTCATCGTCCGGCAGCGCTCCTCCGGGCGTTCCGTCGAATCCATGGTCAAGCAGCGAAGCGCCGATGCATTTTCGGCCGGCGATCCGCTGGCGCGCTGGCAGTGCCCGTTTCCGGCAAGGGCGAAGGCAAAGTCCAAGAGTGAAGTCGACGTGGGCTGGACTGCCGAGGGGCTGACGAAGAAGAGCTATTCGCTCAGTTGCCAGGCCGCCGGCGAGGTCGAGACTCTGCTGCCGGCCCGTTTCATGGCAAAGCCGTTCGGATGCGTCAGCCATGTGGAGCGAGCGCAGGCGCAAGGCATCAAGATCGAGCATTGGCGCCTGCCGCGGGGAGCGGATTCGATCGAGGTGTCCTGGAACGGCGAAGACACAGCCGCTGACCTGGAAAAATTCGCCAGCCGGGTCGTTCGTCCACTCATGGCGCACGGTGTCAAGCCGATGGGGGAGAGCAAGACTGCGCTGGGCAGTGGGTGCTAGCGTTTTCATCTGTCATCAACACTTTTGAGGATGTCCTTCCGCCGACTCCGGCAAGAAACTCCGGGTCAACAAAAACAAGCGGAATGATGGATGGAATCGATGCACTGGCTGTTGGTGTCTGGCTTCTTTGCGGTTGCCGCTGCCTTGGCATGGTTGCTCGTGATCCGCCCTGCGTATCGCGTCTGGGCCTCGTTGAACGACCGGATGGCCGACCAGGTCACCCAGTCCGCTGAATTGCTGAGGGATTGCGGTGCGGGTGGATCCGTACCCGCGCGGCTCTCGACGATTCGCTGACACATTGCAGACCGGTCAGCGCAGGCCAGTCAGGTTGCCTTTCCCCGCGCGGGCGCACGGCGCGCCAGCCCGATGAAAGCCTTCAGGTAGTCCACGTCCATATCCGACTCGCGGGCCCCGAGGAAGATTTGCTTGGCGAGCCCATGGCGGCCGAGCCGCACAGGGACGATCTCCAGTTTTCCCGCGTACTCCTGCACCAACCAACGGGGAAGGGCTGCCACGCCTCGGCCGCTGGCGACCATCTGCAGCATGATGTCCGTCGTCTCGATGGTCTTGTGGCGCTTGGGGGTGATGCCGGCGGGCATCAGAAACTGGTTGTAGACGTCGAGCCGTTCGGCGGCCACGGGATAGGTGATCAGAACCTCGGATGTCAGTTGCTGCGGCTTGACATAGGGGGCTGAAGCCAGCGGATGCCTGGCACCGACCACCAGCACCTGTTCATAGTTGAACACCGGCTCAAAGCGCAGCCCGGGTTTGAACAGGGGGTCCGGGGTCACCAGCAGGTCGATCTCGAAGCCGAACAGCGCGCCGATGCCACCGAACTGGAATTTCTGCTTGACGTCCACGTCCACGTCGGGCCATTCAGCGAGATACGGTGCCACCACCTTGAGCAGCCACTGGTAGCAGGGGTGGCATTCCATGCCGATGCGCAGCGTGCCGCGCTCGCCCTGCGCGTACTGCCGGAGGCGTTCCTCCGCGACGTCGAGTTGAGGCAGCACCCGGTTGGCCAAGGCGAGCAGGTAAACGCCTGCCTGCGTGGGTCGCAGGCTGCGTCCCTCACGCAGCCAGATCGCGGTGCCCAGTTGTTGCTCGAGCTTCTTCATCGCATGGCTCAGCGCTGACTGCGTGAGGCAAAGCGTGCCTGCAGCGGCGGTCAGGGAGCCCTGTTTGGCGACTTCCTGCACGATGGCCAAGTGAATCCGCTCGAGCATTTTGTATGAGCGAAATTAATCGATCGTTGAAATAAGACCATTTTACTTCATGGACACGCCTGTCTACGATCGCGCCATCCGAAATCTGAATCGTCCAAGGCAGTCACTCTCATGGTCCTTACCCACAACCTTGGTTTTCCCCGCATCGGCGCGAAGCGCGAACTCAAGTTCGYGCTCGAGTCGTATTGGAAGGGCGCATCCTCACGCGACGAGCTGAAAGCTTTAGGCGCGCAGCTGCGCCAACGTCACTGGCAGCATCAGGCCGGCCTCGATCTCGCCCCGGTCGGTGATTTCGCTTTCTATGACCAGGTGCTGGACATGAGCTTCACGCTGGGCAATCTGCCCGAACGCGTGTGCGATTTCCATGGCGATGCACTGGACAACTATTTCCGGGTCGCGCGCGGTCGCTCGGCTCAAGGCGCCGAAGACCACGGTGCATGCTGCGGCGGTGTCGCTGCCGGCGAGATGACCAAGTGGTTCGACACCAACTACCACTACATCGTGCCGGAGTTCAGCGCGCAGACCCAGTTCCAGCTCGATGCCTCTCGCTTGCTGGAACAACTGGCCGAAGCGAAGGCCCAAGGCGTCAACGCGAAGCCCGTGATCGTCGGGCCGGTCACCTACCTGGCCATCGGCAAGGCCAAGGATGGCTCGGACAAGCTGGCGTTGCTGCCACGTCTTCTGACGGTCTACGCCGACTTGCTCGCCACCCTCGCCGCGCAGGGAATCGAATGGGTGCAGGTCGACGAACCGTTGCTGGTCACCGAGCTTGATGCCGAATGGCAGCACGCCTTCAACATCGCCTATCACCAACTCAAGGGCGCCCGCGTCAAGCTGCTGCTGGCCACCTACTTCGGACAGCTGCTGGACAACCGCTATCTCGCGGTCAACCTGCCGGTTGCGGGCCTGCACATCGACGCGATCAAAGGGCGCGACGACGTGAAGCCGTTGCTGAACCTGTTGCCATCCCACAAGGTGCTGTCGCTGGGCGTGATCGACGGCCGCAATATCTGGAAGACCGATCTGGCCGCGGCGCTCGACTGGGTCGAGCCGATCGCGCAGCAACTTGGCGACCGATTGTGGATTGCGCCGTCCTGCTCGCTGTTGCACGTGCCGGTCGATTTGGCGAGCGAGCAAAAGCTCGACCCCGAAGTCAAGTCATGGCTTGCCTATGCACTGCAGAAGCTGGACGAGCTGAAGGTGCTGGCGACAGGTCTCAACCAGGGCCGCGATGCAGTCAACGACGCGCTGGACGCCAACCACGCTGCCATCGCGACGCGTCGGTCGTCGCCGCGCGTCAACAAGCCGGCAGTCAAGGCGGCGATGGCCCGACTCGATGCCAAGCTCGGTGAGCGCAAAAGCGGTTACGCACAACGTGCCCCTCTGCAGGCGGCCAGGCTGAAGCTTCCCGCGTTCCCGACCACCACCATCGGCTCGTTTCCGCAGACCGCCGAGATCCGTCACGCGCGAAGCCAGTTCAAGGCCGGCGAACTCGATGAAGTTGGCTACAAGGCCGCAATGCAGGCGGAAATAGCCCGCTGCGTGCGTGAGCAGGAGGCATTGGGCCTGGATGTGCTGGTTCACGGCGAGGCCGAGCGCAATGACATGGTCGAGTACTTCGGCGAGCAACTCGATGGCTACGCCTTCAGCCAGCTCGGCTGGGTGCAATCCTATGGCTCACGTTGCGTGAAGCCGCCGATCCTCTTCGGCGACATCACCCGCCCCAAGGCGATGACGGTCGAATGGATCCGGTACGCGCAGTCGCTGACCGACAAACCGATGAAAGGCATGCTGACCGGCCCGGTCACGATCCTGAACTGGTCATTCGTGCGCGATGACCAGCCGCGCTCAGTGTCCTGCAAGCAGTTGGCGCTTGCGATCCGCGAGGAAGTGCTCGACCTGGAGAAGGCCGGCGTGCGCGTGATCCAGATCGACGAAGCGGCTTTGCGCGAAGGGCTGCCGCTGCGCAAATCGCAGTGGAAATCCTACCTCGACTGGGCCGTCGAGTCCTTCCGCATCACCGCCAACGGCGTGCACGACGAGACCCAGATCCACACGCACATGTGCTATTCGGAGTTCAACGACATCATCGGGTCGATCGCCGACATGGATGCGGATGTGATCACGATCGAGACCTCGCGCTCGAACATGGAACTGCTCGACGCGTTCGACAATTTCAACTATCCGAACGAGATCGGTCCCGGTGTCTATGACATCCACTCGCCCAACATCCCGACGCAGGCGCACATCGTGCAACTGATGGAGAAGGCGGCCGAGCGTATTCCGGCCGGGCGACTGTGGGTGAATCCGGACTGCGGCCTCAAAACGCGCCAGTGGGCAGAAGTGATTTCCGCGCTGACCCACATGGTGGAAGCCGCCAAGACCCTGCGCACGACAGCCCGGGCGGGCGCCACCACCTCGGATTCGCCGATCCGGCCGGGTAGGGAGTGAAGTCGTAGCGCAAGCTCTCCGCCGCCGTGAGGAACGGCGCATAGGGGAGCAGCAAGGCGCCCGCAAAGTAATTCGTCAGGCGAGCGATACGGCCGAGGAGGTCTCGATCTACGATGGTGGCGCCGACGGCATGGCCGCGGCGAAACGTCCAGCACCAGCAAGACGGTGATCCTGTCCATATGGAAGGCCAGGTTCGCGTGCCTGGCGACAGCTTTTGAATCTCACAGGAGTTCCTGAATGTCTACCCGCAAACAACTCAGGGCTTTGGTCGAAGCCCGCCGCGGCGTGATCGTGCCCGGCGCGTTCAACGCGCTCTCGGCCAAGGTCGTCGAAGACCTCGGCTTCGAGGCCATCTACATCACCGGTGCCGGCGTGACCAACATGTGGTTCGGCATGCCCGACCAGGGCTTCATGGGCCTGCATGAGATCGCCGAGCACACGGCGCGCATTCGCGATGCGGTGAGCGTCCCGCTCATCGTCGACGCCGACACCGGCTTCGGCAACGCACTCAATGTGCGGCACACGGTTCGCGTGCTGGAGCGGGCGGGCGCCGACTGCATCCAGCTCGAAGACCAGGTGGCACCCAAGCGATGCGGCCACTTCTCGGGCAAGGAGGTCATCTCGACCGAGGAGGCGGTGAGCAAGATCAAGTCGGCCGTCGATGCGCGGCATGACCCGGACTTTCTCGTCCTCGCGCGCACTGACGCGTGTGCCACGCAAGGCTTCGAGGCTGCCATCGAACGGGCGCAGAAGTTCGCCGAGGCCGGCGCTGACATCCTCTTCGTCGAAGCGGTCACCACAGCGGAAGAGATCCGTGCATTGCCGCAGCGCCTGCACAAGCCGCAACTGATGAACATGGTGATCGGCGGCAAGACGCCAATCTTTGGCGCTGAGGAGCTGGGACAGCTGGGATACGGCGTGGTGCTCTACGCGAACGCGGCACTCCAGGGCGCCGTCGCGGGAATGCAGAAAGCACTCACCACGTTGCGCGACTCCCGCCGTCTGACGGAAGACCCGGCACTCGTCGCGCCATTCGCGGAGCGACAGCGCCTGGTCGGAAAGCCCGAGTGGGATGCGTTGGAGAAGCGCTATTCCTGACTTGCTCTGACGGGTGCTCCGCACTCTGCATTAACCACTGTCTCCGATGCGACTAAGGCCGAGTTGCAATGAGGCCCGATTAGGGAAAACCTCGTGAATGTGACACTCGGTCACCCATAGCATGACTCGGCTTTCTAACGCCTGAGAAAAACGGAGACAAACATATGAGGCTTTATAAAAGGCTGGCGGCGTGTGCCGCGGGCTCGACCTTGTGCGTCTTATTGGCTGCCTGTGGCGGCGGTGGTGGAGGCGGGTGGCTCCCCACGTCGACACAGGGAGGACAGGTGAAGGTGCAGCCGCTGTCGACGCGCGCCGACATGGTGTCCGGCGGCTCTGCATTGGTCGAGATCAAGATGCCGGTCGGCGCCTCGACTTCAATGCTGAAAGTCACGCTCGGCTCTACCGACGTGACGAGTGCTTTCAAGGAAAAGCGCAGTGACGGGCGAACCGTGGGACTCGTGACCGGACTGGCCAAGGGTGACAACTCACTCAAGGTGACGTCCACCGACAACTCCTTCCGCGGCGCGTCGCTCACACTGACCAATCATCCGATCGGCGGTCCTGTGCTGTTGAGCTCGCAGGTCATGCCCTGGGTTTGCGCGACGCCGACACCGACGGCCGCAACGGCATCGGCCGCCGGAACGAATGCGAGTGGCCTGCCGACCACCGCGACCGACGCGCAATGCAATATCGCGACGCAGGCCAAGCTGTACTATCGGACGCTCACGCCGTTGACCGCGACCGCCGGCGATGGCGGCTGTTCGTTCGTGCTGCCGGACCCCTCGCCGACCATTGCGAATCCGAACCCGCCGACACCGGCGAACTCGTGCCTGCAGCCTTATGTGCACGGCACGACGCCAATGTCGTCGGTCGCGACCACCACCCCGCTCGGCGCGACGACGCCGGTGCCGTACATCGTCAGGGTCGAGCGCGGGACCGTGAACCGCGGCATCTTCGACATCGCCGTGCTGTTCGATCCGACCAAGCCCTGGACTGCCAATGCACCGCAGGCGCAATGGACCGGCAAGGTGGTCTATTCGTTCGGGGCGAGCACCGGCCAGCCGCGCCAGCAGTTCCGCTCGGAACAGAACTGGGCGGACGACAGCGCGCTCTCCCGCGGCGTCATGGTCGTCGACAACAGCATGACCGATTCGCTCTACAACTCGAATCGCATCCTGGCCGGCGAAACCGTGATGATGATGAAGGAATACATCACCAAGTCGTACGGCGAGATCAAGTACACGATGGGCAATGGCTGCTCCGGCGGATCGATCGGACAAAACACCGTGGCGTCGACGTTCCCGGGCCTGCTCGACGGTATTCAGGTTCAGTGCGACTACCCCGACTCGATCACCACCGGTATCGAAGTGGCCGACTGCGTGCAGCTCGTGAACTTCTACGCCAGCCCAGCCTGGAAGAATCTCCAGACTGGCCTCGACGCACCGACCGTTGCCGCCAAGAAGACCGCCATCAATGGCCACCTCGATCAAACGGGCTGCCATTCGTGGGTTAACGCCTTCGGCTACAACAACAAGCCCGGCAACTACGCGCCGATGTTTGTTGCCAATCCGGCCGGGGATCTCGTGCCGGGTGCCACCACCAACAATTGCAAGCTGCCGGCCAGCCAGGTCTATGACCCGGTCTCCAACCCGACCGGCCCGCGCTGCGGTGACCCCGATCTCGCAGTCGCTGTCTGGGGAGTTGCACCGGGCACGACGCGAGCCAACCAGACGAACGACAACGTCGGCGTCCAGTACGGCCTGAAGGCGCTGCTTTCCGGAGCGATCAACGCCGAGGAATTCGTGACGCTGAACGAAGGCGTCGGCGGCAGCGACGCTGATTCCAACCTGACGACGTCGCGCTCGGTGGCCGATCCGGCCGGATTGCAGATCGCCTATCAGAGTGGAATCGTCGCCAGCGGCGTGCAGCTCGCAAAGCTCCCGATCATCGATCTTCGCGGCTATGACGAATCCGGCATCCACTACATCTGGCGCAGCTTCGCGGAACGCGATCGCCTCGACCAGGACGGTGGTGGCCACGGCAACCAGGTGATGTGGCGCTTCGGTACCGGCCTGGTTGCGCCGGCACCGCTCACGCTCCAGTCTTTCCTGATGATGGACACCTGGCTCTCGAGCCTGGTCACTTCCGCGCCGAAGGCGACGCTGAACAGCGAGCGCACGCCGGCTCAGGTGCTCGCCTCCAAGCCATCGGCGGCATTCGACTATTGCTACCTGAGCACCGACACTTCGTTCTCGACCAAGGTGACCGATCAGGCGACATGCAATGCGGACCCCAAGCTCGCCATCCATGCGTCGCCGCGGCAAGTCGCTGGTGGCCCACGCGCGGAGAACATCCTGAAGTGCACGCTCAAGCCGCTGAATTTCAGCGATTACACCGGCATCACCTTCACGGGCATTCAGCAAACCCGCCTGCAAGCAGTGTTCAGCACGGGCGTCTGCGACTACTCGAAGCCGGGCGTGGGGCAGCAAGCGCCCGTCTCGCCCCGCACCTATGCGAACGGCCCAGGCGGGACGCCGCTTCCGCCGGCACCGCAGGCGACGCCGATCTGATCAGCTGATCTGATCCGCGCTTCATCCAGGCCGGTTCGCCGGCCTGGATGATTTTGTTTGTTCGTCGCTCAGCGTCGATCAGCGTCGCTCAGCGTCGATCAGCGTCCCTGTGGCCCGACCGAATGATCGACCCGATAGCGGCGCGGAGCCTTGCCGCGAGCGGCGGCGAATGCGCGACTCAGGGTGCTGGCGCTTGCATAGCCGCACTCGCGCGCCACGTGCGCCAATGGCAGGCGCGTCGTCGCAAGCAGATGGTCGGCATGTTCGAGCCGCAGGTTCGCGACGTACTGGCGCATGTTGAGGCCCACGGCCTCGGCAAAGCGGCGTGACAGGCTGCGCTCGCTCAATCCAACCTGCCGTGCAAGCGCAGCCAGGGTGGGCGGCGGGTCCATTTCCCGTTCGAGTGTTTCCTGTACGGCAATGACTTGCGCATCGCCGTGTCTCTTGTAGGGCGCACTCCACAGCGCGAGTTTGTTGTCCGCAGGGAGCGCCTCGGTGCTTGTGTGGCGCAGAAAGCGGCGTGCGCGCTGCATTCCGAAGAATCGCTCGATCAGGTGTGCACAAGCGTCCACCGTGGGGCCAATGCCGCATACCGTCACGATGTCGGCGGCGGCGACGATCCGGCGAGACGACTGGTAGCGCACCTCCGGAAAGCGCCGCTGGATGATCGAGCGCTCGCTCAGCAGCCCCGTGGCCTCGCGGCCATCGAGCAGCCCCGACTTCGCCAGCAGAAGCGCTCCGCCGAAGCTCATCAGCAATGCACCGCGCGCGTGCTGGCGCCGCAGCCATAGGCCGTACTGCGCGTCGTCTTCGGTGGTCTCGGCCGCCGGTGCGAACTGCGCAGGCACGACCACCACGCTGAAGTCTCCCGATCGCCTCAGCGTCAGGTCAGGTGCCAGAGGCAGGCCGCCAAAGCTTGTGACCGGCGCTCTGCTGCGCGCCACGAGCCGCACATCGAACAGCGCACTGGCCGCGATGTCGTCGTTGCGCATCGCCAGCGTGCCAGCGGCCTGGAGCAGGTCGCGCACCAACAATACCGATCCTGCCCACGGCCTGTCAGGAAGAACGATCGCCACGCGCACTGGCTTCGCGGCGCCCGACGCTTTCATGTCATTGATCTGGCGCTTCATGTCAACAAATTGTGCCGGTGCTTTGCTTCAATCGAGGCTTCCGGATTGGAAATGGAGTGTGATCGATGAATGACGTACGCAAACTGCTGGACCGCCAGGAGCTGCGCGACTTGCAGCGCAAGTCCAACGGGCACGCCGCCTGGATGCTGCTGGTCAACTGGAGCCTGATCGCCGCCAGCTTTGCCCTCGTCATCGCACGGCCGGGCGTTGCCGCGGTGGGCGTGGCCATGCTGGTGTTGGCCGGCCGCCAATTGGGACTGGGCATCCTGATGCACGAGTGCGCACACCGCTCGTTCACGCCTTCGCGCGCCTTGAACGACTGGATTGGACAGTGGCTGTGCGCCGCGCCCGTGTTCGCGGATCTTTCGATCTATCGCAGCTATCACATGACCCACCATGTGAAGACCGGTACGCCGGACGATCCCGACCTGCCCAACTACCGCGGCTATCCGGTGACCAAGGCTTCCCTCGCACGCAAGGTCTTGCGCGACCTCGTCGGCATCACCGGGCTCAAGGCCGCGGCGACGCTGGCGATGTTGTATGCGCATGCGGAACCCCAGAAACTGCGATTCGGCTATGCCTACAAGAAGGAGAGTGCCGACGCCGGGGCAGCGCTTGCCGACGGGCCGGGAAAGCGCACCGTGGGCCATCTGCTGTGGAATGCTCGCCGCATCCTGCTGGTCCACGCAGCCGCACTGGCACTGCTGTGGGCTTGCGGCCACCCGATGGCGTATGTGCTCTGGCCGGCGTCATGGCTCACCACTTACATGCTGGTCAGCCGCATCCGCAATGCCGCAGAGCACGGCGCGCTGCCGGGCACCATGAGCCAGGACGTATGGTGCAACACCCGGACTGTCCTCGCGTCGTGGTGGGAGCGTCTTCTCTTCGCGCCCAACTTCGTCAACTATCACGTCGAGCACCATCTGGCACCCA
Source organism: Variovorax sp. 01N429 (assembly GCF_056399425.1). Classification (NCBI taxonomy): domain Bacteria; kingdom Pseudomonadati; phylum Pseudomonadota; class Betaproteobacteria; order Burkholderiales; family Comamonadaceae; genus Variovorax; species Variovorax sp. 01N429. The sequence goes on from NZ_JBFTRG010000004.1 coordinate 135,505, forward strand.
CCGTGCCGTCATACAACTTGCGCCGCATGCATGCGATCCTCGAGCGAAAGGGCGCCTTGAAAGAGGCGCGGGTCGCGCACGGCTATGTGCAAGTCGTGCGCGACCTCGTCAAAGCGAAGTGACCTCCGGCCGGCGCCTTGCGGGCGTCAATGCGCGGCGCTGTTCGCTTCCTGCAGCTTGCGCAAGACTTCATCCAGGTTGAAGGACGCTGGCTTCTGCCTTGGCGGGAACTTGACGAATGCCTCGATCTGCTTGGACACCACCGACTGCATGGCGTAGACGATGTAGGCGTGCGAGATCACCCAGTCCCAATAGGTATTGGAGTTCTCGTCCGCTCGCTCGAAGGGGTCTCGACGCAGGTTGAAGATCTTCGGTGCCCGGTATTTGACGAAGGGCTCGAACCAGCATTGCAGCGTCTTGGCACGTTGCTCCATCAGCACCACCTTCCAGTCGTGCATGCGGATCGCCATGATCTCGCCGTCGTCGCTGATGTAGAAGAAGGTGTCCCGCGGCGAAGCCTTGGCCTCGCCGCTCAGGTAGGGCAGCATGTTGAAGCCGTCGATGTGAACCTTGAAGTTCTTGTCGCCGACCTTGCAGCCTGCCACGAGCTTCTCCTTGACGTCGGCCTCGCCCACTGCCGCGAGCAGCGTCGGAAGCCAGTCCTGGTGCGAGACCATGCCGTTGATCACCGTGCCGGCCTTGAACTTCTCGGGCCACCGCACGAAGCACGGCACGCGCCAGCCGCCTTCCCAATTGGTGTTCTTCTCGGCCCTGAAGGGGGTGATGCCCGCGTCGGGCCAGCTGTTGTAGTGCGGGCCGTTGTCGGTCGAATACATGACGATGGTGTTGTCGGCGATGCCGAGCTCGTCCAGCTTGTCGAGCATCTGTCCGATGTGTTCGTCGTGCGCGACCATCACGTCGTTGTAGTCGCCCTGGCCGCTCTTGCCCTTGTGCTTTTCCGCGCAGTGGGTGCGGAAATGCATGGCCGTGGTGTTGTACCAAAGGAAGAATGGCTTGTCGTCCGCGTGGCACTTGTCGATGAACTTCAGCGCCGCCTCGGTCGTCTCGTCGTCGATGGTTTCCATCCGCTTCTTGGTCAGCGGGCCGGTGTTCTCGATGGTCTGCCCACCCTTGCCGTCCGCCAGGCAGTGCAGCACGCCGCGCGGGCCGAAGGCCTTCTTGAAATTCGGGTCCTTGGGGTAGTCCGGGTCCTCAGGTTCCTCTTCCGCGTTCAGGTGGTAGAGGTTGCCGAAGAATTCGTCGAACCCGTGCACCGTGGGCAGGTATTCGTCCTTGTCGCCCAGGTGGTTCTTGCCGAACTGTCCCGTCGCATAGCCATGCGGCTTCAGGAGCTCGGCGATGGTCGGGTCTTCCTCGTGCAGGCCGACGGATGCGCCCGGCATTCCGACCTTGGTCAATCCGGTCCGGATGGGGTTCTGGCCGGTGATGAAGGCGGCCCGGCCGGCGGTGCAGCTCTGCTGGGCGTAGTAGTCGGTGAATGCGATGCCTTCGTTGGCCACGCGATCGATGTTCGGCGTCCTGTAGCCCATCTGGCCGCGGCTGTTGTAGCTGATGTTCCACCAGCCCACGTCGTCGCCCCATAGGATCAGGATGTTCGGCTTCTTGCTCGTCATGTTTGTTCCTCTGTGATTGAACTGATGGAGAGGTGCCAGGTGGCCCTGGATCCGGACTTGTGGGCATTCTCAAGACTCGGGGCGTCGAAAGCCATCCGAGTGCGCACGCAGCACCACGTACGTGCGATTTCGCTCGCGCTCATAGCGTCCTGGAGATGATCCCGACAAAGATCAATATCCCGACCGCGCACATGATCAGCCCCATGATGAACGAGGGCTGCATGAGCCGCAAGTACTTGGTCCGCCGAAGCTCCTTGATGCGCGTCCAGTATTCGATCGAGCCCATCACCATGGCCAATGTGCCCAGGGCCGTCAGGAAAAGACCGGCATCGCGCGGCAATCCTTGCCTGATCGGCGTGGTGGCCTGGCTCGCGAGCGCCTCCAGGACCTTGTAGATCGTGAATCCGAAACTGATCATCGACAGCGAAGTCCGCGTCCAGGCCATCAAGGTCCGGTCTGCCGCCATGACGGTGCGGTCGATGGCCAGGTCGGTGTTGATCTGCGCCGATGTGGGCGCAGCGCCGGGAGCGGCAACTGGCAGTGCGGACGGCGGTGCAGACGGACGCTTCGCGCCGGTTGGACGTCGGGGTGTGGAGTTCATGTGAAACCGTCGGGCCTTGTCATTCCCTGAAGGCTAGGCCCAGTCCGGCAGCTGGAGAATCGTGGCGGCCACGGCTTCGACCACGTACGTAGCGGTCAGTACGCGCAGTCATAGGCAACGCCTGCACCGGCGTTCAAAATCCCCGGCAGAGATCGGCGCTGGCACGTCGCCAGCCAATCACCGGGGATCGACATGCTGTTCCTTGAAGTCGTACATCGGGCCATAGAGTTGCTTCCGACGCTGGCGAGATTCGCGATCTTCATGGCCTTGATCCTCGTCATGCCGCACATTGCCCGCATCCTTCGTGTGCCGGTGGTCGTCGGCCTGTTGCTCAGTGGCGTCCTGCTCGGGCCGCACATGCTGGACGTCTTCCCGAAGGATCACCCGACCGCACAGTTCTTCTCGGACCTGGGCATGTTGCTGCTGATGTTCTTCGCCGGGCTGGAAATCGACTTGACGCTCTTTCGCGAAAAGCTCGCGCGATCCATCATCTTCGGGGTGGTCACGACCTCGGTTCCGCTGGTGCTGGGTGCGCTGGTGGCCAGTTGGCTGGGCTACACGCTCCTGCCCGCGATCGTCGTCGGCTCGCTGCTCGCCTCGCACACCTTGCTCGCGCTGCCCATCGTCACCGCTCGCGGCCTGACGAAGTCGGAGCCGGTGGTCGTCACGATCGGCGCCACGATGGTGTCCGACACACTCTCGCTGCTCGTCTTTGCTGCCTGCGTTCCGATGTTCGTCAGTGGGTTTTCCGCGAGCGGCCTGGCGGTGCAGGTGATCGAGATCGTCGCATTCGTCGTCTTCGTGCTGGCGGGGCTGAGTCGTGCGGCGGCCTACATCCTCAAGAGGGTGGAGCACGATGAAGAAACCTACTTCATCATCATGCTGGCGATATTGGCGATCACCGCGCTGCTCGCGCAGGCCATCAATCTGCCGGGCATCGTGGGCACTTTCATGGCGGGATTGGCGGTCAACGCCGCCGTGAAGGACAAGCCGGCCAAGAACAAGCTCGAATTCATGGGGACGACCTTGTTCATCCCCGTCTTCTTCGTCGTCACGGGCTTCCTCATCGACCCGTTGGCGCTGCTGCGAAGCCTGTCTGTCGACGGCCTCCTGGCGGGCGGCATCATCGGCGCGCTCTTCATCGGCAAGCTGGTGGCGACCGAGAGCTGTGGCCGTGCCTTCGGCTACCTTCCGGAGGAACGGATGACGATGTGGTCCCTGACCCTTCCGCAGGTCGCTGCAACGCTCGCGGCCGCGCTGGTGGCCAAGCAGACGTTCAATGCAGCCGGGCAACCCCTGCTTGACGGCCGCATGTTCGACGGCGTGCTGATCATGGTGCTGGTCACATCCATCGCCGGGCCGCTGTTCACAGAGCGCTTTGCACGGCGGGCTCCGGGCGTCGCGCCGGGCCCCCGTCTTAAAACTTGAAACCCGCGCCGACGTAAAAGCCGCCCAGGGCGACCTTGTTGAGAACGGCGTTGTCTCGATCGAAGCTCAGGTAGCGATAGCCGAACTTCAGCGAAACCGTGGGCGAGTACTGGTAGCTGGTGCCGAGGATGCCCTGCCAGCTCGAAGTCGAATTGCCTTCGCCGGCATCCAGGTAGCCCATGGCCGACCATTTGTCGCCGAGCGGCACGATGGCGCGAACGCCGACGATGCCATTCCACCAGCTGGCCGATGCATCCGTCTGACGGCCCAGCCCGCGCAGGCTGGGCGAGATGTCGAGGGTGCTGCGCGCGTCGACGTAGCGAGCACCGCCCAGCACGTCGACCGCAACCCTGGGGTCATCGAGGACGCGGTAGTAGCCCGCCAGCGTCACGAGCGTTTGCTCGTACTTCAAGTTGTAGCCGCCCGCGAGACCGCCCAGGAACTGGTTCGACACGCCGAGCTTCACGTACTGCACGTCGAGCAGCCCGCCCCAGGGTCCCTTGCGTGCTTCCAGGGTTCCCATCGCGCCGAAGTCGAGCGCCTCGAGCACGCCGCTCGACTTGATACGTGCGGTGTTCTCGGGCAAGGGGCCGAGCTTGATGTCCGAGCGGATGCCGGCGGCCCATAGATATGGGATGAACTCGAACTGCCACGCGTTGGCTGCCTGCAAGTCCTGCGCAGCGGCGGGAAGCGCTGCGAACAGCGGAAGCAGGCAGGCGGTCGGGAGAGATAGTTTGTTCAGGCGATTCATGCGATTCATGGGCTTACCAGAAGATCAGGCTCCAGCGCGCAACTCCGAAAACCTGCGCGCAAAGGCCGCCGACCACTTGTTGAAGGCGTCCTGAGCATACGTCCAACTCTGGAACGAGCTGGCGTAGCCATCAAGCCATGCTTTGGCAGCGGTCGTTGCGCCGCTGTTCAGGTCGGCCGCGTACTTCAGGCCGATCTCCGTGTCGGCGCATTCACCCAGCACCGCGCCCGTGGCGCCGTCGCGGAACTGCGCCTCGAGACCGGTCTGGCCCATGTAGGGCGTCGACCCGACGGGGCGGCCAGTGGTCGAGCCCGATCCGATTTCCGCCACGAAGCCGTAGGGCACCGCAGTGCCTGCGAGGCTCTTGGCGGTGTTGGTGGGCACCAACGCCGTCAATGCCAGCCGGACACGAATGACGCCTGGCCCCGCCGTGTCCACGATCTTCACGTCACGTCCCAGATCGCGCACGAGCGCGCCATGGAAGTAGTCCAGCAGCGTCTTGAGATCGCTCGGGTCGATGGGGCGCTGGTCGGGCGTGGGCTGGATGTAGACCTGGATGCGCTCGATCATGGCCTTGTCGTAGCGCTTCCAGTCCACGCCGGGCTGGCGCCAGCAGAGCAAACCGCCGGTCGCGGCCACTGCCTTGAGCCGGCCCGGCTCGCTCAGGAAGCCGACATCCCGGACCTTGTCCTTCGAATTCTCGGAGGCCACGACGTCGGCGCCTGTGCTGGGCGAGGCGCAGCCGGCAAGCTGGCCGGCACAGATCACGATACACGCCAGCGAAGCGGCGGAGAAGAGAGACACTTTCATGGGAGTTCCTGTTGACTGTCGAGGGAAGATCAGGCCGGCTACGGCCCAGGTACCAGAATGGCCGCCCGAAGCTCGTTGTAGCGGGCGACGAAATTGACCAGCACGCTCGCGGTCCATGCAAACGCGAAGATGCCGGACATCGCAATGATCGGCGCCACGATGCGCCAGGTGCGCGGCAGCGAGAAGGGCTCGCCGAGTGCCGTATAGCAGTTGGCTGCGAAGTAGGTCGCGCTCGCCCAGTTGCCGACGATGTTGCCGAAGAAGAGCGCCGCCGCCCAGACCACCACCTCCGCCAGATGCAGCACCAGCATCATCATCACCATGGCGGCGAACAGCAGGTCCGCGCGCCATAGCGACACATGCATGCGGATGACTTGCGAGCGCTTGAGAAACGAGTTGGTGATGACGCGTATCCAGAACGCGTGGAACATGATCACCACGACCAGCACGCAACCTCCGAACATGATGTCCGGCAGCGGCAGGGCCTGCGTCAGCGCGTTCGACAGGTCCGACGTGGCTGTCGTCAGCGCACCGGGCAGCAAGTCCGGATCGATCTTGGTGTCGCTCATGGTCGACTCGGCGGTCGCTGTCAAATCGTCTCCGCGCAGGCGCGCCGCACTGCCGCGCACAGTTGTCTCGCGCTCGCCGGCCTTTCGAGGAAATCGGTCGCCTCCAGCCTCGCGATGTCCACCGCCGTGCGAAACGCGGTGTGCGGCCCCAGCACGATGACCGGCAAGGTAGCGCCCGAACTCCTGAGCTCGCGCACCAGCCGCAGCGTCGCCGCTTCGTCTTCGTCGGCCGAGGCGATCAGGCAATGTCCCGGGCCGCGCGGCACCTTGGCGAGCTGACCGCGCACATCGTGGAGGAAGACCAGCGAGTCCACCCAGCGCACGAGCGCAGACTCGATCCATGCGCGATCGTGCGGATCGAGGACGAGGACATACACGTGTGCAGGCATCAATTCCGACAAGCCGGCACTCATCACGATGGGAATCACCACGCCAGCGTATGGCGGCGGCATGCCCGTCGGTGCCCACTGGATCGGCCCTTTCCTGTGCCCATGGTGACCGCCCGCACCCGGGCAGTCCATCCCGGTGAGCACGCAGAGCCACGTACGTAGCGAGCGGCCGCAGCCGCCTGCGCTATTCCAGCGAGCCTTGGAGATTCAGGCGCAGCAGCTCGGTGATCGAGCCGACGCCGAGCTTTTCGAGCAGGCGGCTGCGGTGCTGTTCGACCGTGCGATGGCTGATCGCGAGTTCCTTCGCGATCACCTTGCTGGGCAGCCCCTGGAGCGCCAGCGTCATGACTTCCCGCTCGCGCGGGCTCAGTGCCGCGACGCGGCTCGCCAACGCCTGCTGCGTGTCGCCGCTGTAGGTGCGCGGGGCCGCGTTGCGGCGCAGCGCTTCGTCGATGGCGTCGAGCAACTGTTGTTCGCGGTAGGGCTTCTGCACGAAGTCCACCGCACCTTCCTTGACGGCCTTGACGGCCATCGCGATGTCGCCGTGGCCGCTGATGAAGACGATCGGGATGGTGGCGCCCATCGTGCGGAGCCGCTCCTGAAGTGCCAGGCCGCTCATGCGCGCCATGCGCACGTCCAGCACCAGGCAGCCAGGCCGCGCGCAATCGAAGCTCTCCAGGAAATCGAGCGCCGAGGCGAAGGTCTCGGTGGGCAGGCCGACCGAACTCACGAGCTCCTGCACGGAGTCCCGGTAGCCTTCGTCGTCGTCGATGATGAATACGGTCGGCTCGGCCATGTCGTCGATCTTGTCAATCAGCATGAGAAGCGGTGGGAATGGTGAATCGGAAAAGAGCGCCGCCGCGCGGATTGTGCGCGGCCCAGAGCATGCCGCCGTGCGCTTCCATCAGCTTGCGGCAGATCGCGAGGCCGACGCCCAGGCCACTGGCCTTGGTCGAATAGAAGGACTCGAAGATCCGCTCCAGATCGCCTTCGGCGATGCCGCTGCCGGTATCGGCGACCTCGACCTGGACCTCGTCCCGATGGTTGAGCGCAATCGAAATATTGATCACGCGCTCGCCACCGCCCTGTTCGATGGCCTCCATCGCATTGCGAAGCAGGTTCAGCACGACTTGCTGCAGATGGATCTCGTCCACCGTGATGCGGGGAAGTCCGCTGTCGGCCGACAAGCGGACCTCGATTTCGCGCAGATCGCAGTCCATCTTCACCATGCCGATGCATTCGGAGACAGCGCGTTCGATCTCGATCAGCTTCAGGTCGAGCTCGTGCCGCTGCACCATGCCCCGCATGCGCGTGACCACGTCGCCGGCGCGGGTGGCCTGTCCAACCACCTTGTCGAGCAGTTCGGTCACCCGCGCCAAATCAGGTGTGGGTTCACCGGCACGCCGGCGCGCCGCCAGCGCATAGTTCTCGATCGCGCCGAGCGGTTGGGTGATCTCGTGCGCGAGCGCTACCGACATCTCGCCCGCCGTATGCACCCGGACCAGATGGGCCAGCCGCTCGCGCCAGTGCGCTGCCTCGATCTCGGCGGCGAGCTTGCGGCGTTCGGCGGTATCGCGGGCATGAAGGCTGCCGAACACTTCGGCGAGCAGGCTGACGCCGGGCATCAGCGCGTCCGGCCATTCGTGTTCGAGCCGTGTGCTCGCGATGGACAAGGCGCCCGCGATGCGGCCCGATACCGAGATGGGCACCACGAGCAACGAACGGACTCTGGAGGCCTGCAACGCAATGCGATCGCCCTCGGCGTCCCCCGGAAGGTCGCTGACCCGGGCCAGCCGCACGATGTTCCCCATGGCCAGTCGCTGCATGATCCAGGGGAGATCCGGTGTGTCGCCCAGCGCCAGTGGTGGCGCGAATTCATCCTCTTCCCAGCGCTGGACCGAACGGAAGGTCGCCTCGCCCGCCATGCGGTCCCAAAGTGAAACCCGCTCGGCGCCCATGAACTGTCCGATCTGCCGCAGGCCGATTCCGATGGCGACGTCCGTCTGGCCTGGATCGGCCAGCACCAGGGATGCCAGGATGCAGCTTGCCAGCCTTTCGAAGCCGATGGCGTTGTCGAGCTGGTCCTGGGTGCGTTTGCGTGCAATGGCACTGCCGAAGATATTCGCCAGCAGTCGCATGCGGCCGAGAAGGTCGGCCGACCACCTGCGCTCGTTGCGCACGCAGCCAAAACTCAGGCCGCCATGCAGTTCGCCCGCCACGATGATGGGCATCGTCACGTGCGACTTGAGGCGAATGCTGCGGTAGTTCTCCTTGTCCACGCTGGCCTCGGGCGGGAGATCGTCCAGTCGCTCGAAAACGACGGGCTTGTTGGCCATCGCCATCTTCAACGCCCAGGGACTGACCTCGCGCGCCGCGAGGCTCATGGGCACCGGCTCGATACCCTCCACGGCGTACGAGTGGGTGACCTCGATGCGGCCGGTCAAGGGAAAGACCCGCGCGAGCGTGGAACGATCGATGCCGAGCGTCGAGACGATGAGCGCCAGGCTGTCCTGGATGGCCCCATCGATCTCCTGCGGAGGCAGCGCGATGAATGTCGCCGACAAGTCGGAGAGCAGCCGCTCGAAGCGCAGCGGATCGTGTACTGAAGGCGGAAGCGGCTCTTGCACCTTGCCCGCCAGCGAATCGGAAACGAGCCGGATGGCTGCCGGTGGGGGACAGGCATCGGAGGGGCGCACGGCCATTAACGACGTCCAGTTGTGTCGGGCCGCCCATGCTAGCGAGCGTCTTGTCCTACGGCAATAGACCTTTCGGGCAATGGTGCGGCTGCGCCGGATTCAGTCGGCGTGAAAGCCCGCTGCCTTGATGACTGGCTGCCAGCGGGCAATATCGCTCGCCAAGGCGGCCGCGAGTTCGCCGGGGCCCGTTCCGGTCGGTTCGAGACCCAACTCGGCCAGCCTGGCGCTTGCCTGCGGCGAATGCACGATGTTCGCGAACATCGATGACCATTGATCGACGAGTTTCCTGGGGGTCCCGGCAGGGGCGAAGACGCCGACCCAGCCGGTGGCCTGCACGGTCGGAAAGCCCTGTTCGGCAAAGGTCGGTACTTCGGGCAATTGCGCCAGGCGCTTCGGGCCGGACACCGCAATGATGCGGAACCTGTGCGCACGATGCATCTCGATCAGGTCGGAAATCGTCGAGATGCCGGCGGGGATGCGGCCCGCGATGAGGTCGACCGTCATGGGCCCCGCGCCCTTGTAGGCCACGTGCATCATCTCGATGCCCGCCGCTTGCGCCATCATCATCCCGAGGAAATGCGGCAGGCTTCCCGCCGCGCCGGTGCCGAAGAACGCTTGCGAGGGATGTTCCCTGGCCCACGCCACGAACCCGGCAACCGACGTGGCGGGGTGGTCGTTGGGCACCGCGAGCGCCAGGCTGTAGGTGGCGATTTGCGATACGGGCGCGAAGTCGCGCACCGGGTCGTAACGGACGTCCTTGAAGATCAGCGGCGCCAGCACCGGCACCACGAAGGGAAACAAGGCGATCGTTCTGCCGTCGGGCGCGGCGTTCTTGACCATCATCGCGCCGATGCGGCCGCTCGCACCGGGCTTTTCCTCGACATAGACGTGGGCGCCGTATTCGGCGTTGGCTCGTTCGGCCAGATACAGCGCGACCGCGGTGCCGGAGCCGCCTTCGAAAGGCATGACCAACCGGGTCGGCACGCTGTCGTCCGCATGCGCAGGCCCTGCGAGCCAGATGCCCAGCGACAAACAAAAGACCTTGAGGACCCTGGCCAGGCGCATGGCCGCTCCTTCAGCAACGCGCCCGTCCGGCGGACGACCTCGCGCGAAGCTGCGATGCTAGCGCGCAAATCCGATAAAGCCCGGTCCGCCCCATCCGCCCCAGCCACCCCAATCCATGTCCATCTGGTTGATCTGGGCCGCCTCGAGGTTGTTGTTGCTGAGCTGCTTGGCCACGCGCAGCTTCTGGTACTGCTGGTATTCCGCGGGGCCGCCCACATAGACCAGGTTGTTCATCGAATCGGGGATCACGTAGTACATCTTGCCCTGGTAGTTGACAGGCGAGACCTGGTCCTTGGGCAGTTTGGCGAGCATGGCGCGCTGGTCCGGCTTCACGGGAGTCACGACCTTGAAACCCGACGCAATGGCCAGGTTGTCGTTGGTAAGCGCGTTCGTGCTGCAGCCCGCGGCCAGCGCGATCAGGGCAGCGGCCGCAAAGCGCTTGAGCGATGTCATGGAGAGAAGGGTCATGATGGTCACCGGGTTGTCGGCTCGTTATTGGCCCTGCAGATCATGGAATGCCACGGGCCGCTGCGTAATCCGGGCGCCCACGTAGCAAACACGTACGGGGCGGGGGCGGGAAGAGGGGGATGGGATCGGCCCTAAGGCATTGGGCCGGCCTGGCGCGGCGCGGCCGAGTATTCCTGCATGCCGTCGGCCAGCGCGTCGAAAGTGGCGCGGCACCGGGGGCTGCCGCGTAAATCCTCGTGCATCGTCACCCAGGTTTCGAGATGAAGCGAGTACGCTTTCGCCAGCACACGCCGCAGCGAAGCGTCGCGCCTGGCCAGCGGGACCTGACAAAAGCCGATTCCCGCGCCGCAGCGAATGAGCGCCAGCTGGGCGAGATCGCTGTCCGTGCGCAACGAGAAGCCGTCGCGACGCAAGCCCGGCAGGGTCTTGCCGACGCGCCGGATGAAATCGGTCGGTTGGTCATATCCGATGAGCGAATGGTTCTCCAGGTCGCGCGCATTGCGCGGCGTGCCCTGGCGGCTCAGGTACTCCTTGGTCGCATGCAGGCCAAGTTCGATTCGTGCAACGCGACGTGCCACGAGCTGCTCCTGCCTCGGGGGCGTCATGCGAACGGCAATGTCCGCCTCTCGCCGCAGCAGATCCTGCACCCGATTGGTCAGCACCAGTTCGACCTTCAGGTCGGGGTGGCGCTCACGCAGCCGGGCAACGATGGGCGGCAACACCTCCACGCCGACCACGTCGCTGGCTGACACGCGCACCACCCCGCGCACCCCTTCGCCTTGGCTGGAGGCTGCGCGCGCCAGCGAGGCGGCCGTGCTTTCCATCGCTTCGGCGTAGGAGCGAAGCGCCAGTGCCAGTTCGGTCGGCATCAGCCCGAGCTGGGAGCGCGTGAACAACACGACGCCCAGCGCCTTCTCGAGCGCCGCAACATGTCGGCCGACAGTGGGCTGCGTGATGCCGAGTGCGCGCGCCGCTCCGGACAACGAGCCTTCCTTCAGCACGCCAAGGAACGACCGATAGAGCTCCCATCCGATTTCCTGAGTCTTCAGAGTCATACATAAATGTATAGCGGCACATCCGTTCTCGGCAATTTCAATTGAGCGGATCGAAGCCAAGAATCCATGCATCGGCAACAAACGGAGTGAATCCCATGAGCGGCAGCAGCAAGACGGTTCTGGTTCTCGGCGCCACCGGCGGCATTGGCGGTGAGCTTGCCCGCCAACTGAAGGAAGAGGGCTGGCACGTCCGCGCACTCACGCGCCGCGCCGAACAAGCCTTGGAGCACAAGGATGGCTTCACATGGTTGCGGGGCGATGCGCTGAATCCGCAGGACGTCGCCCGGGCCGCGAAGGGCTGTGCGGTCATCGTGCATGCGGTCAATCCGCCGGGCTACCGCCGGTGGTCGGAATGGGTCTTGCCGATGCTGGACAGCACCATCGCGGCGGCCATCGCGGAAGGCGCGACGATCGTGCTGCCGGGTACGGTCTACAACTTCGGGCCCGATGCGTTCCCGGTGCTGCATGAAGACTCGCCGCAGCGCCCGTCGACCCGCAAGGGCGCGATCCGCGTCGAAATGGAACAGCGCCTGCGCAAGGCGAGCCAGGAGGGCGCGCGCGTGCTGATCGTTCGCGCCGGTGATTTCTTCGGGCCGAAGGCGGCCAACAACTGGTTTTCGCAGGGCCTCGTCAAGCCGGGACAGCCGGTCAAGTCCGTGAGCGACCCCGGCCGGCGCGGCGTCGGCCATCAATGGTCATACCTGCCCGATGTGGCACGAGCCATGGTCGAACTGTTGGCACGCCGCCGTACGCTCGATGCCTTCGCCAGCTTTCACATGGCTGGTCACTGGGATGCGGACGGCACGCAGATGAGCGGCGCCATCCAGCGCGTCGTCATGCGGCGCACCGGCATGGCGCCGCGCGTCTCGGCCTTTCCCTGGTGGCTGCTGGCCTTGGCGTCGCCATTCGTGAGCGCCTTCCGGGAAATGCGCGAGATGCGCTACCTGTGGCGAACGCCCGTGCGAATGGACAACGCGCGACTCGTCGCGGCGCTCGGCCGCGAGCCGCACACACCGCTCGATCAGGCGGTCGAAGCCACGCTGGTCGGCATCGGCAGCCTGCCGGCCAGCAGCCCGGCGAGTTATTCGAGCAGGGGCTCGAGCCCGGGCGCGCTGTCGATCTCGGAAGGCTTGTAGAGCTTGTGCTGCGCTGCGGGACTCGTGGCGTCCGTGACCACCACCAGGCGCCACGGGTCGCCCCGCTTCGCGCCCGCGCGCTCTTCGCTCGTCAGCTGGAAGCTGGTCATGCCTGGCACGGTGCCCTTGACGGCCAGCTTGAGCAGGGTGTTGCCCTTCTTGTCGGACACCTCGATGTCGTAGCCGAGCTTCTGGCTCGTGACGTTCTCAGCCTTGTAGCCGTAGCCTCCGAAATGGCGCGTCAGATAGTCCAACGCCGCTGTCTGGACTTCTTCCCGCGATGCCTGGCCCGAGGAACCCTCCGGCGCCGGGGCCACTGTGGGAAGGCTGCCGCGCGCGCGCGCCGCCTGGATCTCTTCGTCCGTCGGTTGCCATCCCCGCTCGCCGCGAACGAGGACCGCGAACTTCTGATCGGCATTCCACGACGCGATATGCCACTCTTCATCGTCCGGCACCCGGGTGGAGACCCTGGCCGCCCTGTCGGTCTCGATGTCGAGAATGGCGACGCGGTTCGTCTGAAGAACCGCCCTCAGCCCTTGTCCTGCGTCGAGCGTGCGCTTGAGCAGGGTGAGCCGGTCTTTGGCGCGCTGCATCTGCAATGCGCTGCGTTCGCCGCCGCCGATCCGGTGATGGGTGTCGAGCGACTCGAGATAGAACCACCGCCCGCCGACGCCGACACTGACGAATTCAGCCCAGATCGTGGCGATCACGTTGTCGCCCGTGGCCAGCCAGGCGTGGTCGGATGCCTTGTCGCGGGCCTCGAAGACGCCCATTTTGGCGATGATTTCGACGGGCGTCCGCTTTTCGCCTCTCAGGCGCTTTTCATTGATGACCGCAAGTACTGCGGGGTCGACTTCTTTGTCCATACGGAAGGGTTTTCAACACAGTTGTGATCGCTTCGAGTATGCCGTGGAGCCATCGCCCACACGGCGGGCGTGCCGCTTCGCTGATTTGCTCGGCCGCGCAAGCTACTTGTGCGGCGGAAGCGTTTGAGAACGCGGTGGCGTCAACGAGTAGAGCGCCGAAGTCCTATGCAATCGTCATGGAATGGTGTCGTTGCATTTCGAACACGGAGTAGGCGTGCTTCCTGGGGACCATTTGCCTATTGGGTCTATCCGGAAGCAGCAAAAACATCCCTGTTGGTTCTAATTGGCTAATACCAAATGCCAAATCCCAACAAGCGAATGTTTGAATAGAACTAAATAGCGGCGCATTCGGCAGTTACTTATTTGCTGGACATTGCCGGCCTTTGGTTGCGTGCCATCTCCGATTGGCAGAACATTGAGAGTAATCCGCGGCGCGGGATTCCGGTAGCGTCCCGGCGCGAAGTCCTCGCCACCATTCAAAATATGGCGCTGCGTGCAGCAGCACTCTACTGAGCGAAGGTCTACATGCAATTGCAAGACCTGGGTGTGAAGCCCTTTGGAATCTTGTTTGCGATTCTTGCCATTGGGCCGATCGTTGCGGGCGTGGTTCTCCAGCGCCAGGCGGGTAGCGCCAACCATTTTGCATTTTGGGGAATTCTTGCCATCGGAATCCTGGTGTTCGGCGCGGTCGGGTGTGCGATGTTGAATCGGAGCGTGACGATTCAGGACGCCGTCCTCACTGTGAAGTCGACCTTCTATGCAACCAGCGTACCGTTGCCCACGATCACGAATGTCCAGACGATAGTTGCGGGTTCGAAAGATGACTTGGTCGGCTTACGCGTCAACGGAGTCGGACTTCCGGGCTTTCGCTCCGGATGGTTCAAGTCCCGAAGCGGTGGCCGCTTGTTCGTGGACCGTTTAGCTGGCGACTACCTGCTGATATCCGTGGATGGCAAACCGAGGCTCGCGCTTGAGTTTTCCAACCATCAAGCGGCCGCGAAAACACTAGCGGCCGCGATAAGCGATGAGCAATAGGAGCCCGGATGAGGCGTGAGCTGGGTGGCTTGGCCACGCGAGCGATTTCCGTGGTTGCGTAGGCGGCCCGTGACGCGGAGCAAGTCATGCGCGTACAGTCCCGGTCACAGACGCGAGAACCCTGCCCCGATGGAAATGAAGGACCGAGGCCGCTCGCATTGGTTAGCGCAGGGCCAATCGCCGAGGACCCCAATCACGAGCCGACAGGAGCGCGCCCATGGCAGTCTTGCTGAGCGAAATCCAGTGGAGCGAACCGCTGCTGCCGACGGCGCACGACGCCGAGTGGGAAGCCGAGCTCAAGCGCCGCGGCGCGCAGGTGCTCGAGGTCGACCGGCGGGTCGCGCCCAGCCCCTGGCTGCGCGAGGCGGCCTACCAGGCGACGAGCTATGTGCCGGCGGTGTTGCCCGAACGGCTGTACCGCATGGGCAGCATGGTGACGGCGCAGGAAAACGCGTGCCGCTACTGTTATGGCGCGAACCGCGCCTACATGAAGGTGCTGGGGTATTCGGAGTCTTTCATCCAGAAGGTCGAACGCGACGTGCAGACGGCCGAGCTGGACGAAAAGGAGCGCGCCTACATCGCCTTCTGCCGCAGCCTGGCTCGATCCAGGCCCCGGCCTGCCGCGGCCGAGCGGGCGAAGCTGCTGGCGCTTGGCTACACGCCGGTGCAGGTCGGCGAGATCGCCTTCTCGATCTCGTTCGGCTGCTTCTTCAACCGGGTCAGCACCTTGCTGGCGTGCCCGCCGGAGCAAAAATTCGAACGCATGGCGGCCGGGCCTTTCCGTTGGATGCTGCCGCTCATGATGGCGGCGATGAAGAAGTTCGGACCCGCCAAGCCTGCCGATGCCGTGCCGGGCCCATCCGAGTTGGCCAAGGGCCCTTTCGGCGCGGTGGTGGCGCCGCTTGCCGGTCTGCCTGCGGGCGGGGTCATGAAGGCGGCGCTCGACGGCTCCTTCGACTCCGGCGTGCTCAGTCGCGATGCCAAGGCGCTGATGTTCGCGGTGATCGCGCGCACGCTCGGGTGTCCGCATTGCGAGGCGGCGGCCACACGGTTGCTGCGCGAGCAGGGCCTGAGCCAGACGGAAATCGAGACCGCCATGGCAACGCTGCGTTGCCCCCGGCTGGCGCCGCGTGAAGCCGGTCTGCTGGCCTGGGCGCGAGACACGGTGTATTACGAGCCTTCGTCCATTCAGAAAAAGACGCGCGCCCTCGGCGCCCAGCTGGGCACGGACGCGCTGCTGGACGCCATCGGAGTGGCATCCCTGGCCAACGGAACCGTTCGCCTGGCGATGTTGCTCGAGTGATGGCGCTGACCTGGGTCCTTGGGGCTGGCGTCGTCATCGCACTTTCGGCCTTTGCGGTGCTCGTGCTGCGGGCCAGGCGGCAGAACGAGCAGCTCGAAAAGCTGCTGCTGGCGGCCGACGACAAGCTGGAGCAGCTGCAGCGCCAGTTCGAGCGCTTCGTGCCGGCTGACGTGGTCGAGCGGCTCACCCGCGCCGGCGACGCTTTCGCGCCCGAACGGCGTCAGGTCACGATGTTGTTTGCCGATCTGCGCGGCTTCACGGCGCTTTGCGATCGGCTCGATCCCGCCGTGACGGTGAAGATCCTGAACGACTATTTCCGGCACATGACGGCAGCGATCACCCATCATCACGGCCACGTCACTGAATTCGTGGGCGATGGCTTGCTGGCCCTGTTCGGCGCCATGGAGTCCAACCCGTGGCAGGCACGGGACGCCGTGCTCGCTGCCCTGGACATGCGTGCGGAATTGGCGCGCTACAACGCCATCCTGCGTGAGCAGGGACTGCCTGAATTGCGCTTCGGCATCGGCATCCACGGCGGCGAGGTGGTTGCCGGTGTGATCGGCACTGCGGGGCTTTCGAAGTTCAGCGTCACGGGCGACCCGATCAATGTCGCGTCGCGGGTGGAGGGGCTGACCAGCAAGTTCGAAGTCGATCTGCTGGTCACCGAGGACATCCGCCGCATCGTCGACGACCAGGTGCGCCTGCGGGCCATGCCGCCGGCGATGGTCAAGGGCAAGGCGGAGCCGATCCAGACTTATTTCGTGGAGGGTGAAGCGTGAAGCTTTCTGGCGCTCCGGGCTATTCGCCAGCGAGCTGCGTCTTCAGGAAAGCGACCGTGCGCGACCAGGCGAGCTTGGCTGCGGCCTCGTCGTATCGCGGCGTGGTGTCGTTGTTGAAGCCGTGCTGCGTGCCGGGATACTGATAGGCTGTGAACTGCACGCCGGCGGCACGCAAGGCGGCTTCATAGGCTGGCCATGCGGCGTTGATCCGCTCGTCGACTTCGGCGCGCTGGATGAGCAGCGGCGCCTTGACTTTCGCGGCCTCCGACGGCGCGGGCGTATTGCCGTAGAACGGAACAGCGGCATTGAGGTCCGGCAGCCTGACCGCGAGCTGGTGGACGATGCCGCCGCCGTAGCAAAAACCGACCGCGCCGAGCTTGCCGCTGGCATCGGGACGCGTCCGAAGCCACGTCGCAGCGGCCAGGAAGTCATTCAGCGCATGCGTCTGGTCCAGCTTGGCGAATGCTTCCCGCGCCTTGTCTTCATCGCCGGGATAGCCGCCGAGCGGCGTCAGTGCATCCGGCGCAAATGCCATGAAACCGTCGAGCGCCAGCCGCCTAGCAATGTCCTCGATGTGCGGATTGAGTCCGCGGTTTTCATGAATGACGAGCACTGCGGGAAGGCGCTTGTCACCAGCGGCCGCCAGTCGCGCGAGGTAGCCCTTGACCGTGCCGCTGCCCGAGGGCGAGGGATAGCTCACCCGTTCGGTCTTGAGTCGTGAATCGCCGGGGCTGATTTGCTGTCCGGCCGCAAAGTCGGGGCTCAGCGCGGCCAGCAAGGTCGTCGCCGCAATTCCCGCCTTGGCAAATTTCTGCGCTTGGCTCAGGAAGGAACGCCGGTCGAGATCGCCATGCACATAGGCATCGAAGAGGATGAGCAGTTCCTGGTCGAAATCACGAGCTGTAAGACGAGAGGGCATGGCGCAGTGCATTGGAGAAACGAGTCTTGCAGCATAGCGCCGAACGCCGTGCCGGCCTTCGGCCCTTCGTTGCTGTTCGGGCTCGGCGAAGGCACCATCCTCCCCATCGTTCCCAGTGCGCGCACGAACGGCACCATGTCCTGTGGTCCGCGGCTGGTGAGCCAGTTGCCGCGTTGACCATGTCATCGCGCACGCCCGGCCAGGACGTCATGCGCCGGCCCTGAGTGAGTCCGGCAGAGGCCAGCAGCCAGGGCCCGTGGCACAGGGTCGCGATGGGCTTGCCGGTGGCGTCGAACTTGCGCACGAACTCGCGCGCCTCCGCCGATTGGCGCAGGAGGTCGGGGTTGATGAAGCCGCCGGGGATCAACAGGGCGTCGTAGTCTTCTATCGCGACTTCCGAGAGTGTGTAGTCCACCTTCACCCGGCTCGCCGGCTCGTGAAGGTTCACCCCGCGGATGCGTCCGTGGCGAAGGGAGATGATGTCGACGTCCGCGCCCGCTGCTCGCATGGCCGTGACGGGCACGGTCAGTTCGACCTTCTCGAACCCGTCCGCGGCGAGCACCGCGATACGTCTTCCCAGGTCGACCGCATCCTCATAGGAGCCCGTTGCGCTCATTTGCACTCCTTTGGAACGGAAAAGAAAATCTGAGCGCGCCGCGCGCATCCGGTGTGGGACGAGGACGCTGACTGGGTAGGAAGTTTCAAGGGCCCCTGCGTTCGCGCAGACGCGGCGTATGCTGGATCTCGTACGGGAGACAAGGAGACGCACCATCTTCTTTATCCCGACCGGGGCATGCAGCGTCTAGACGGCGTACGACACGGATGATCAGCGGAGCGCGAGGCGGCCGAGAGCGTCCGCGGCATCTGGCGGCATGTCTTTGCTGCGTCACGCGAGTGCCACTTCCTGGTCACTCGCGGGTGCGAAGCTGTGTGTCCATGCAACGCGACGACGCTTTTTTGCGTGCATGGCACGCCAATGCTCCTCCACTGATTGATCCGGACGAGGGGGATGCGACGCGGCCTCTCCAGCGTTTTCGCACGCTGTGGATCTCGGACCTGCACCTCGGAACCCCGGGCTGCCAGGCGACTGCACTGCTCGACTTTCTCAAGCACACTGATTGCGAGACCCTCTTCCTGGTCGGCGACATCATCGACGGCTGGCAACTGCGCCGTCACTGGTACTGGCCGCAGACGCACAACGACGTTGTCCAGAAGTTGCTGCGCAAGGCGCGCAAGGGCACACGCGTGATCTTCATTCCGGGAAACCACGACGAGTTCGCGCGCAAGTATCTCCACCACAATTTCGGCGGCATCGACGTGGCGGACGAATGGATCCACGAGACAGCGGACGGCCGCAAGCTCTGGGTCATGCATGGCGACCTTTTCGATGGTGTCATCCAGTGCGCCAAGTGGCTGGCGCATGTGGGGGATTCACTGTACGAGTTCACGCTGCGGCTCAATCGTCATCTGAATTCGTTGCGCGCACGAATGGGCCTGCCGTACTGGTCGCTTTCCAAGTACCTGAAGCAGAAAGTGAAGCGTGCGGTCAGTTATGTCGGTGATTTTGAGACCGCGGTCGCGCGCGAAGCGCGACGCCTTGGTGTGCAGGGCGTCGTCTGCGGCCATATCCATCACGCTGAACTGCGGGACATCGACGGCATTCTGTACGCCAACGACGGCGACTGGGTCGAGAGCCTCACCGCCCTCGCCGAGCACACTGACGGGACGCTTGAAATCCTCTATTGGGCCGGCCAATTGCCCGTGGCGACCCAAGCCGGACGGCCAGCTTTCCGGTCCGAGCCGGCAAGCGTATGACCGGCGTCAAGCTTCCACGATCGGGAACGCGTAGGACGGTCGACCTCGTTTACTTCAATGCGGGCGGGGGCCATCGGGCTTCGGCGCTGGCGCTCTCGGCGGCCATTCAGCGCGCGGGTCTGCCATGGACGGTGCGCCTGGTCAACCTGCGCGAGATGCTCGATCCCGGCGACAGCTTCCGCAAGCTCACCGGCATGGACCCGGAGGACATCTACAACAAGCGGCTCGCGCGCGGATGGACGCTGGGGCTCTCGCACGAACTCAAGCTGCTGCAAGGTCTGATTCGACTTGCGCATGCAGGCCTCGTCCGCATCCTGCAACGGCATTGGCTCGTCATGGAGCCGGACATGGTGGTATCGCTCATCCCGAACTTCAACCGTTCGCTGTGCGAGTCGCTGAGGTCCACGCTCCCGGGCGTACCGTATGTGACGGTCCTCACCGACCTTGCCGACCATCCGCCTGCTTTCTGGATCGAGAAGGATCTGCCGCAGCATCTCGTGTGCGGTAGCCCCAAAGCCGTTCAGCAAGCCCGCGCCGCCGGCTGCGCCGAGGCGCGCATTCACGCGACCTCCGGCATGCTGTTGCGAGCGGCCTTTCATGACGCACCGCGGATCGATCGCAACGCCGAGCGAGCCGCTTGCGGGCTCGATCCCGATCGCCTGACGGGGATCGTGCTCTTCGGCGGTCAAGGCTCGAAGGCCATGCTGACGATCGCACGGCGGTTGCCGGACATGCAGCTCATCTTTGCGTGCGGGCACAACGCGAAGCTGGCGCAGGCCCTGCGTGCGCTGCCGTCACGCGCGCCGCGATTGGTGCTGGGATTCACGCCGGACGTGGCACGCTACATGCAGCTTGCGGACTTCTTCATCGGCAAGCCAGGACCTGGAAGCCTCAGCGAGGCGGTGCAGATGCACTTGCCAGTGATCGTCGCGCGAAACCGAGCAACGCTTCCGCAGGAGCGCTACAACGTCCAATGGCTGAGGGAGCAGGGCCTGGGAGTGGTGTGCAGCAGCTTTACGCAGATCGACAAGGCGGTCGAATGCCTGATGGCCGGGCTGGATGGCTATCGAGAGGCGACTCGGCGGATGCAGAATCGCGCAATCTTCGAAGTGCCTTGCATCCTGGAGCGCATCATGTTCGAGGCGGGAAGGGCGGTGCGAGGGCAGCACGGAGTAGCTCTGCCACCACTGAAGGAAGTTCTTGGTTAAGCCCCTTGGCATTGATCGCCCTTGCGCCACCGCCAGACAGAGTTGCTCGCAAGCGATAGAACCTCGATATTCGTGAACCAGTTGCCGAGTCAGCGCTTTCGATGTATTGCGCCAAGACGCACCGAAGCCTAGTCTTCGCTCAAGGTCCTCGATTTTTCTTTTTCCAAGAACCATTTACGCACGAAGCCTCATGCTGGCCGCATTGCTCATCCTTCTGTTGCTGGCGGGTTGGGAACTCCAACTCCAGTTCCGAATGGCAAGCGCCGTGCGTATCCGAGCGAAGCGTACGGGCGTGTTCATGATCGAGGTGAGGCGACGCGTTTCAATGCAGCGCGTGCCTGACCATGTGTCGGAGTTTCCAATGCCACGAGAGGAGCGCATGCTGGTCCGTCGACTCTTCGGTCTTGTGCTCTGGCACGAGGAAATCAGCGTGGCGCTTCCAAATGCCGCCTGTGAGCATCTCGCGGACATCACGCCACACGAATTCGATCGTCAGTTCCCGAGCCGGCTGCGCCTCGGAAGCCCCACCTGACTTCGCAATAAAACGTCAACCTTCGATCGCTGATCCAGATAGTCCAGATCGCGCACTGGGCTCGTCGGAGGCAGAGGCGTCCGGATAAGTTCTGCGTTGCGCCATGCTTCGAAGTCCAAGATCTGCAGCGCAGAAAGGGTCCCGTGTGGAGGTTTGGTGACCGACCCCACGGCAGGCTTGGGCTTTGATGCTTGTTCATCGCAGAGCCACAGGTGGCCGCTAGCCTTTGACGCATGGCGCCGCAATGGGGTAGCGCTCCAGGCCATCGAAGGCAAACCATCATGAACACACCGATTTCGAAGATTCTTGCGGTCACCGCGGTCGCGTGGCTGCTCGGGCCCGCTAGCCCGCGACTCTTCGGCGGCCGTCTCGGCCTGGAGCGAGATCAAGGACGGGTCCGGCAAGACGATCGGGTTCAAGTGATGCCGGCGCTGGGGTGATGCTCGATCAAACGATCAAACGATCAAGCCCCTCTGTTGCTCTCTAAGACAATGACATCTGCCTGACCTGATGGGACGGGTCGAAGAACTTCGCCTTTCCCGCGTAGTACCGGTCGATGCGCCACTCTTCGAGGATCTTCATCGCGAGTTGAATGCGTCGATGTCCTCGCAACATCGGGACGATGGCGCTCGGTTTCACCGTGCCGTCACCACACGGTCACCTTTGGACTCGATAGTTTGCGATCCAAAGGCCCGGAGGGAACCCCATGTCGAAACTTCGCTTCTCGCTGGTCTGCGCCCTGTCGTTAATGGCGCCATGTTTGGCACTGACGATCACCACGGCTCACGCGCAGCCCGATGCGAGATCCCGCAATTCCTATAGTGCCGACCGGGACGGGGGCCGCGACAATGAGCGTGATCGCGGAGGCGATCGTGATCACGACCATGACCGAGACAACGACCACCACGGTCGGCCGCCCGAGCCGATCAAGGTCAAGATCATCGGGTTCAATGACTACCACGGCAACCTGCAGACACCCGGCACCTTCGGCGTGAACACGCTGGTGCCGGCAGCCGAGCGCCCAGCGGTCGGCGGAGCCGAATACCTCGCCGCATACGTTGCGCGGATGAAGGCGCAGAACGTCAACAACGTGGTGGTGGGGGCGGGCGACTTCATCGGTGCGTCGCCCCTGATCTCGGCTCTGTTCTTCGACGAGCCCGCAGTCGAGACGCTCAACAGGATCGGCGTCGAGTTCAACGCCGTCGGCAATCACGAGTTCGACAAGGGTTCGGTCGAACTCCGGCGGCTGCAATCGGGCGGGTGCAAGACGACCGGTGGCATGCCCGATCCGAACAGCTGCAAGGGACTGGGCTCGAATGCGCCGGGTACGTTTGACGGTGCTCGCTTCAAGTGGCTGTCGGCCAACGTCATCGAGACGGCGACCGGGCGCACGCCGTTTCCCGCCTATGGCATCAAGACCTTCCAGGGCGCGAAGATCGCCTTTATCGGGATGACGCTGAAGGGCACGCCGAGCATCGTGACGCCGACCGGCGTCGCCGGTCTCGAGTTTCGCGATGAGGCGCAGACCGTCAATGCCCTGATCCCGCGGCTGCGCGCACAGGGCGTCGATGCGATCGTGGTGCTCGTCCACCAGGGAGGCTTCCAGACCAGCCCCAACGTCGGGGACATCAACGGCTGTGATGGCAACCTGAAGAACGCCGACGGTACCGATTCCGACATCGCCAGGATCGTGAAGGGTCTCGGCAACGAGGTCGACCTGGTCATCAGCGGCCACACGCATGCCGCCTACAACTGCTCCGCCAACACGGTCGAGGTGAAGGGCGTCACCGGCGCGCCGGTCAGCATGCCGCGGCCGACGGGGCTGCCCAACCGTGCAGGCCGCCTGGTCCCCGTCACGAGCGCGAGCGCCTTCGGTCGTGTGCTGACAGACATCGACCTGACCCTGCACCCGCGTACCCACAAAGTGCTGGCGGTGTCGGCCACGAACCGCCTGGTCGACCGCACCGACCCCGCCATCAACAATGCTATTGCGAGTGACCCGAGCGTCCGGAACATCGTCGACGGATACAACACGCTCGTGTCGCCGCTGTCCAACCAGGTCATCAGCACGATCACGTCGGCCCTGCCGAATACCGCGAATGCGGCCGGTGAGATGCCCGCAGGGAGCCTGATCGCCGACGCGCAGCTGCAGGCTACGCAACCGGTATCGCTCGGTGGCGCGGTCGTCGCGTTCATGAATGCCGGCGGCGTGCGCAGCCCGGGCTTCGTGAATGCGGCCGGGACCTACCCGTACGACGTGACCTATGGCAATGGCTTCACCGTGCAGCCCTTCGGGAACAGCCTGGTGACCATGACGCTGACGGGGCAGCAGATCAAGGATCTGCTGGAGCAGCAATTCACTGGCTGCATGGGACAGACTGCACAGCGTGTGATGCAGGTGTCGAACGGTCTGAAGTACTCCTGGAGCGCCGGCGCGCCGGCCTGCTCCAAGATCGTGAACCTGGTGCTGACGCCCACCGACGTGACCGTGACGCCGCCCATTGCGACCGGTGCGCCAGACAATATCGTGGTCAATGGCGTCGTCCAGAACCCGGCCAAGACCTATCGCGTCACCGTCAACAACTTCATGGCCACCGGCGGCGACGGCTTCACGGTTCTGCTTGGCGGCACCAACTCGCTCGGCGGTGCCCAGGACATCGATGCGCTGACGGCCTACTTGAACGGCGGCTACAAGGCGCCCAGGCCCGCTTACGACCCGACGCTGCCCGCACTGGCGATTCCGAGGATCACGCAGCTCCCCTGACGGCGATCGAGATTGATGCGCGCGGTCCGGACCCTTGCAATGGCGGTGCTCGCGTTGAGCCTGCAGGGTATGCAGAGCCTCGCACAGCAGGCCCCCGCGAACAACTCCTGGCCTCACTCGGCGGCGGCGATCACGGACTTCCGGGTGAACGACCCCATGATGATGGCGGCCCGCTCCGCGCTGCTAGACCGCGCCGAGGCGCAACTCGCCCGCGGCGAAGTCGTCGAGGCCACCGACACCTTCGAGCGCGCGGCCATGATGCTGCACGCGCCCGATACCGAGATGGGCCTTGTCCGTGCCTACATGCAGGCCGGGCAGTACCGGCGGGCACTGTCCTTCTGTGCCCATGTGAGCGGCGCTCACCTTGAATCCGGCGCTGCGGGCGCGTTGTACGCCTGGCTGCTCAGCGCAGGGGGACAGAGGCAATTTGCGACGCGCGTGCTCACGGAAACGCGCGAGCGCCTGCCAGGAGATCCCGTCGGGCTCGAAGTCGCCCGAGCCTTCGCGTCTGCGGCCCCCGTCGCAACGGGCCTCTTGTTGCAGTCGCCGCAGCGCATGGCACCGCAGGCCGTGTCGGAGCGCGGCGCGCCGACCCTTCCGAATTCGGTCCGCGTGGTTTCGAGTGGCGTGCTGGTCGCCAATGGGACGATGGCGCTGGTACCCAGCACAGCCGTGGAGCCTGCGAGCAGCGAGGCCGTCCGGGTCCGCAACGGCATGGGGCTGATAACGCAAGCGCATGCGGATGTCGCGCAGCCCCTCGCGTCGCGCGGCGTCACGGTGCTGCGCCTTGACGTTGCACTACCGGTCGAGGGGATCCCGGCCGTGGCGCCGCGGGATCCGTTCGCGGGGAGCGCAGGTTTCGCATTCGCCTATGCGGCACAGGAGAGCGCGCAGCCTGCATGGCCTTGGCTGAGTCAAGGCTTCTTTGGCAGTTTTCTGGGTCGCGATGGCTATCGAAAGCTCGGCATCGGAATAGTTGGCAGTTACGGCGGACCGGTTCTCGACGCTGCAGGGCGGCTTGCAGGGATGGTGCTGGAGGGTCGCGGGGAAGAGCCCGCGATGCTGTCCGCTTCGCACTGGCTCGACTTTTTTCCGGTTTCGGCGCCAGCTGTCGTCTCGGCCTCGTCGTCGGTGGGCGCTGCTGAAAGGCAAATCGGCGCCATACCCGCCGATGAGGCCTACGAGTACGGAATGCGCATTGCGCTTCAGGTGCTCATGCCTCGCTGAGTCAGGCATACCTTTTTCGCGCTCCGCAATCGATGGCGTGCATGTTGCCTTGTGCTCACCGGCGCGGGCCGGCCGAGCCGATCAGCGGAGATCGCCGAGCCGTTTTCCAAGTCAAGGCAGAACCGGTGTCGCCGCTGCCGCAGCGATTGCTGCATCGGCATCCGCGCGCAGCATGAAGCGCTTCGCCACCAGGTCGTTGGCTGCAGAGGTCACGGCCGCCACGTAACCGGCTTGGTCGATACGCCCCGGGACGTTCGTGACGTTCCAGCCGGTGTTGGTGCCCAGCGGCACGGCCACATCGAGGCTGCGGATGCCGGCCAGGTCGTTGCCGTCGGCGTCGACCTGTGGCACCAGGATCGCGTAGTCGCGTCCCAGGTAGGCGGGCGGCACCTGCGTCGCGATACCAGCGCTGAAAGCGTGACGCGATCGTGACTTAGTTCACGTCCACGCAGGCCTGTGTCGTTGAATCGACATATTGCATCCGCAGGATGCGCCCGATGAATTCGTCCAGAACAGTCCATCATCGGCGGCGCTTCCTCCGCAGCGCGGCTGGAATCGCCAGCTTTGCCGCTCTTTCCACGCCCGTTTCATTCGTCCACGCGCAGTCGCGACCGCTCGATGTCAGCGCCTTGCGGGTGACCCAGTTGCTCGACATGTCGCCAGACCAGCAGCAGTTGTCACGCGACTATTCGACCGGACTTCGCCTGGCCTTCGCCGAACTGAAGAAATCGAAGGTGCCGGTGCCGCAACTCGCCACCGTCGAGACCGATGGCACGAAGGCGGCGGTCCGCAGCGCTTTGCAGGACGTCAGGAATGACCCGGCTCAGGTCGCCATCTTGGGCGCGGTAGGCGAGGAGTTGGCGCTTTCGAGCCTTGCCGAATCCGCGCAGTTGGGCATGGACATTGCGCATGTCGCGCCCTGGCTTGCGGACTCGCGGATGGATGGGGATCCACGCCTGTTCGCGCTTTTCGCCTCGCGCGAAGATCAGGTCCGGCATGTACTCAAGGCGCTCGCGGTGGCTGGCGTGAGCGAACTCGGGGTCGTTTACCCGAACCCGCGTCACGCACAGGCGATGCACGGCGGGATGGCCGCCATGGCGAGCCGCCTGAAAGTGAATACGCGCGACATCGTCGTGCCGCCCGACCAGGACGTCGCCGGTTTCGCCTCGCGTCTGCCGGCGAGCGCACCGTTCTACCTTTTGTTCATGGGTGGCAGCATCGAACTGTCGCTGTTCACGCGGGGACTCAGCAAGCGCGGCATGCAGCGCTACATGGTGTGCCTGTCGGACAGCGACACAAATACATTCATGCAGTTGAACCCCGGGAAGTCGGTACCGGTGATATTCACCGATGTGGTTCCAAACCCACTCACCAGCAAGTTGCCCGTGGTCCTCGCATACCGGGCGGCCCTGCAGCGTCTGTTTGACGAGGCGCCGTCGCCGGTGAGCCTGGCCGGCTATTTGGCAGGGCGCTACACGGCGACGGTACTCGCGGGGGTCGGCGCCAATCCGACGCGCGCACGCGTGCTTGCGGAATTCCAGCGTCGACGCCCACTCGAGCTCGATGGCTGGCACCTCGCTTTCAACCAAGCTGGGCGCGCGAGCGAATTCGTGAGCCAGACACTGCTCAACGGAAACGGCAACTTCGTCGGTTGAGCCTCACAGAACCTCGACGGATCGCTCGGGCGTTGCTTAAATCGCCGCCTGAGATGCTCTGCCCCCGCGGCGCCTTACCGTATCTGCGGCAGGGCAAGAGCTTCTCTGCGGAGCTCGCATGCCTCATTTCGACCTCAGTACCGTTTGGCATAGCGCCGGCCTCTGGATGGTGGCGAACATGGGCATTGCGCTGCTGCTGGGCTGGTCCGTTGGCTACGAACGCTACTTCAGCGGGCGAGCCGCGGGCAGCCAGGTCTATTGTCTGGTGTGCACCACTTCCTGTGCGGTGACCCTGCTGGCGGGCTTCCCGTGGCTTTGGTATTGGGGGACCGTGCATGCTACCGAGGGGGACCCCACTCGAGTGATCGGCAGCATCCTGGCGGGCATTGGATTCCTGGGGGCAGGTCTCATCGTCAAGACGGGCCTCAATGTCCGCGGGTTAACCACTGCGGCGTCAATATGGGGTTCTTCGGCCATCGGCATTCTGGTGGGCGTCGGCTTCTACTTGCCGGCCGTGGGATTGACTGCACTCTTCGTCTTTTCAGTCTCTGTTCAACGCCGGCGATCGAGAACGTTGCCAACAGGCACGGCAGGATGAAGAGCGCGGCGCCGAAGTCTTCGTGATGCTCTTCAATGAATTTCCATAGCTTCATCGCCGTCTCCTAAGTAGTTCCATTGGAACCAATGAGGAGACTCTAGGGATAGGTCGCCCAGCTATCCAGAGGGCACGGTGAAACCGACCTTTGTTCGAACGGCAATAGTGGTGATCGCCGACGCGCTTCGGCGCCTCAGGACGCTAGGGAGAGGTGTGTGGCCGCTTCAGATGTTCGTGTCGCTCGAACAGCGCAATGACCCAATCGATGAAGACCCGCACCTTGCCGCTGAGGTAGTCGCAGCAAGAGGCAGACTTTGCCATCGTGGTGGCGGATGCCTGGCAGGGGCTTGGCCTCGGGCGCGAATTGATGTCACGCCTCATCGACGCAGCGCGCCGATATGGCTTCCGCCAATTGAGCGGGCATGCGCTCGCAACCAACGTAGGAGTGCTTGCGCTTGCCCGACGGTTTGGATTCACTGCCCTTCGCCTGTCGGGGATCGTGACGACGCTCCGTCTGGATCTTCAGAAGCAGTCATGAGAACACCTGCGAGCATTTTTGCGATGTTCACAAATCAACAGTGCGAGATGAGCGGTTTTTCTATTCGGCCAGCTGTCGCAAACTTCATCTGACAGGCCTCATCCGATGTTCTGTTGCAAATCATCCCAACCATTGAAGGAATCCGAAATGAAGACCTCGAAGATCATTGCCGCCGCCGCCGCTGTCTCGCTCCTGGCCGCGATCGCCGCTCAAGCGGAAACTTATGAAGGCGTGCACGCGCCCGTGTCTGTCAACCAACGCGGCGACGTCCGCTCTCAGGCCGTCGTTGCCGCGCACAGCGACAACCCGTACGCCGAAGGTGTCTCTTCGCGCGTGGCGCCGCGGCTGAACTCATCGGTCGCTCGCACCTACGTGCGCAACGATGCAGTTGTGGCCGCGCACAGCGCGAACCCGTACGCGGAAGGCTATGGGCAAGGCGTCGGCAGCGTAGCCGTCGGCGTCGTCGATCGCGCCAGCGTGCGGTCCCAAGCCTTTGCCGCTTCGCGCGGGCGCGGTCTTCCCCTGTGAGTAGGCCAACTCAAGGCAAAGAAGCCGGTGCTCGTGTCCCGGCTTTTTTTGTTGAAGGGGATCTGCCCCCACACGAGTAGGGAGCAAACAGGAGCCTTGCGCGCCTCAGGGCACGTTCGCCGTTGAGATCTGGAAAGGTTTGCCGGGCATCGACAGGGCGCCCCCGTACTCGGCGATGCTGCCGTTGATCGCATTGACCGGGCACCCCTTGGGCGCGGGGCAAGCGCCGCCGTCCGCGAAGACGACGGGCCCATAGCGATAGTTGCGCACGGCCCTTCCCGCGTAGTCGGCCACGCTCACTACGTGATTGCCGTTGGCGAAATTGTCGGCCTCTTCGACTGCGACGAGATCCGTCAGCAGGTTGTGCTTGATCGTGCGAACGACGCTGCCGGTGTTGCCGTCCTTCGAGAAGCGCACCCAAGAGATCCGGTTGTCGCCGCGCGAGCCGACGATCACCTGCTGGTTGATCGGTTCGCCGTCCCACTTGCCCGGTTCGCCCTTCGACGTGGCCAGGGACGTCGGATTGCGGCCGATGCCGGTCACCGTGCCGACTTCGGCGATGGCATCCGCATCGGCTTTCGGCGTGGCGACCACGGCACCCGGCGCAAAGCCGCCCAGGCTGTAGATGTGCAGCGTGCCGTCCTGCGTGGCAATCCAGGCGCGCTGATTGCTGCCGAAGATGGTCGTCTTCACGGCGGTGGGCCGGGCGCCGAGCGATACCGTCTTGATCACCTCCGGCATCTGCGAGGGCACGTGCTCGAAGGCGAAGGGCCAGTGGTTGGGTGCGCGTCCGAGATTGGATGTGCTGACGACGTTGGGGCTGAAGTAGGTGTCGTTGAAGTAGCTGAAGAGTGGCCTCAGATCGATGAAGGCCGCTTTCTGCTCCGACTTCGATATCACCACGGCCACGCCGCCCTTGGCGTAGCGATCATAGTTGGGTCCGCCGCGAACGAAGCTCGCCCAATGCTTGTGCAGGGGCGAGTGGTCGGCGCCCATGAAGATGCCGCCCCCCTGCACCGTGCTGAACTGGTCCAGGCCGGTGGTGACCGCAATCTCGGTTGGCGCCGTCATCCCGGGCAGATCGACATAGCCCAGTACCTTCATGAAGGCGATGTTGCCCATGTTGGGCAAGCCTGGGTAGACGCCGATCCAGTCGTTCCACCAGTTGTGCCAGGCTGCGTAAGAGCGGCCGTCCGCCTTGTGCTCCGCGGCATTCATTGCGTCGCAGCCGTCGCACAAGCCGGCGAGCGCCACCACGGCGACCTGGCCTTTCATCGCTGCGGTGTCCCAGACGGTGACCAGTGCGAATTCGTTGCCGTTGGTCACGGCGACGCCGGTCGGCACCTTGTTGGGCGCGAGCCTGGCGGTGGCGTTGTTGCTCGCCGTGTTGCTGCCCACTGCGCCGAGCACTCCGTTCTGGAAAGCGACCACGGCTTCCGCGCAGAAGCCGGTGCGGCCGGAGCAGCGTCCGATGGCGACCGGATTTCCGCTGGCGATGCCGGCCGCCTTGTAGTTCATGACGTTGGGCGTGTCGATGCCTTGCCCTGCCTGGTAGATCTGCCACGGAAGCTGGGGCAGTTGGGCAAACACGTTGTACATGTAGGCGGAAACCTGGAGCAGGCTGACCCCGACCCGTTGCGCTGGATCGTCCGCCACGAAGATCGCATTGGCCTGGTTTGTGGAGAAGGGGCCCGCGTCGGCCGTCACCGGCCCGCCAACGGACCAGTAGAACGGGAGGTTCTGCGCCGGCTCGGTGAGCCGCGTGTCCTCCCGTTTCGCAAGGGCAGGCCCTGTGTTGGCCGTGCCGTAGGCCGTCGCGTCCGGCCCGTAGCGGTAGGCGATGCCCGCGTCGCTGCTGAGCTGGCCCGCCATCTGGACATACGAATTCTTGGTCACCGCCAGTTTGGAATCGACGATGTCGCTACTTCCGTGCGCAGCGCGCGGGGGCGCCTGAGTCTTCGGGGTTGCCGCGGTCGCTGGTGCCTTGGGCTGGGCATAGGCGCTTCCACAGAGACAGAGCGCGAATGCACTGGACTCCAGCAGGAGCACAAGCCAACGTGAAGAGAGTTTTTTCATGAAACCTCGGGTCAGGATCAATGAATGCGATGTGGACGATTCCGGACAATAAGCGCTGTCCTACACGCGGCTGCGAAAACCTCTGAACAGCCCCTTGTCACCGGGGCATATGGTGCGTCGACGATTTCGGCACGCAAACGCACGCCGGAGTTGTCACAGACCCCTCGCGCAAGGCTCCTTGGCGAGGGGCTTTTTCCGTTTTAGCGCAAGACGATGGAGACAAAAGCTATGCCGTTTGAACTTCTGGCCCAGGTGGGAAAAGGGCCCTTTCCGCAACTTTTCCACGATGGCGAGAGGGTTGAAAAAGTGATGCTCCTCAATGCCGCCGGACTGGTCAAAGCGGGCCTTTCTGAAGACTTGGATGAAGTCATGGTCTACGGAATCACCGACAAGGGCCGCGAGGCGCTGACGCCGGAAGCGGCACCTCGGCCACGGTGATGCTAGCCGCGCCGCTCGGCAGCGCTACGTAGGATGCAGACGCGCGGCGCGCTCGCCTCTTTCTGACGGGAGGATCGCAGTGCTGATCTTTCAATGAGCCATCACTGTTTAATGGAGGTCTCATGACCAGTCTCGTCTCCCAGATCATGCCCAGCGCGACCAATATGCTTCGGCTGGACCATACGCATGTCATGTCCACGTTCCACCAGTTCAAGGTGGATGCGCCCACGCGCGTCAAGAAGGGTCTCGTGAACACCATCTGCACCTCCCTGGAGATACATGCGCAGCTGGAAGAAGAGATTTTTTATCCGGCGGTGCGGGAGATCTGCGGCGAGCGCATCCAGCAAAGCCTGCACGAGCACGATGAGATGAAGCGGCTGATCAAACTGCTTCGCCAGATGGAGCCCGAGGCGATCGACTACGACGAGACAGTGATGGCTCTCATGCGCGACGTCATTCACCACGTGGCCGATGAGGAAACCATCGTGTTTCCCGCGGCCGAGCAGAAGATGCGCGACCAGCTCGGCGAATTGGGCACGCAGTTGACGAAGCGGCGCCTCCAGTTGGTTGCGCCACGCACGGGCGAGATCGCGCTCGACATGGGGCGCGCGGTGTCGGGCAACACAGCGGCGCTTGCTTTCGCGGCTGCGGCGGCGCTCAGCGTGCTGGCCATCGGCCGGGCGAGAGCGCGCTCAAAGAGCGCACATCCGCATTTGTGACGGCCGCGCGCGCAGCACGCGCGGGCAGAGCCTTCAGACCCTCAGATCCTCTTGCGCCGAGGAACCACGTTGAGTTGCAAGCTCGCCTTGGCCGGGCCATCTCCGAGCACCACCTGGAGCGGTGCGATGTCGATGAGCTGGTCTGCGTGCCACACCTTGATGGTCGCGGCGCCCTCGGGCACGTCGAGCGTGGCGAGGCCGTCGGCGGCCGTCACTGCGGCCCAGGGCGAGTCGCTCACGTAGACGTGTCCCCGCATCGAGCTGTGGAGATGACACCCGAGCAGCACCGGGCCGGCCTTCTCGAAAGCCGCGTCGGCCGTCTTGCCGGGTTTGCCTTCGGGCTTGCCGGCGATCATCAGTTCGAAGCCGCCTGCGGGACCGACATCGAATTGCGCGACCCCGGCGGCTGAAGCCCGCACGTGGTGATCCCATGGGTCGTTATTGACAAAGTGAACCTTTGCGCCGACCGGTACCAGGGTCACTGCGGGAACGAAGCGCATCTTCTCCTGGCTGATCGTCACCTCCTTGGCCAACGGACGGGACGGTGCCGCCTTCGAGGTCGTGACCACGACGACGACCGCGTCGGTCACGGGTTGTCCGTCCTTGTCAATGACGCTGACCTGAAGCGGCGTTGCCGCGCAAAGTGCGCAGAGAAGCGCACCGGCCAGGGCAACCACCGAACTGCGGATGGCCAAGACGCGCCGGCGTGAGGAGTGGCTCTGCATACGCTTACAGCTGGCCCGTCTTCACGACGTGCCAGACCTTGTCGTAGTTGTCGCCGTACACGTCCCCGGGCTCCTGGTCCTCGGGCCACGTGTAGAGCGGCTGACCCTTGAATGTCCACTGCCTGGCACCGTCGGCGCGGGTGATCACCGAGAGATTGCCCGTCGGATTGACGCCTTCGCCAGCGAGGACCGGCGGCCACGTCACGGCGCAATTGCCATAGCAGGCCGAACGGCCCGTGTTCGGCTTGTCGTCGTCGAAGGTGTAGAGAGTCATCCCCTTGTCGTCGACCAGAATTCCGTTGGCGAGCTTGATGGTCGAGACGTTGGCGGCCGTTGGCGCCTTGGTCGCGCAACCGGCGAGCAGGCCGGAGACAAGGGCGAGACTGATGGCGGCATTGCACATTGAGCGACGCATTGAGTGGCGCACGGAGTGGCTCCTTTGGAGTTTTGTTGAGATCGCGGTGTATTAAACATTTAGATACAGCAACGCCACTGCGCACTTTGTCACGGCCACGAAGCTTCGTTTGCGGGTGCATCCACCGCATGAATTCAATGTATTCACGGAATCACCTTCATCGATGCGGCGCTTCTGTCTAGAGTTCGGCCCCATAGAGCTGGAGACAACTGGATGGGCAACGCAACGATGACATGCCGCTGCGGTGTCGACGTGCATGCGCATGTCGTCCCGCGGGACTTCCCTGCTTACCTGGGCAGCAAGCTGCCGGCGCAATGGCCTTCGATGGCGCCGGCGCACGAATGTCATCGCAACGTGATGATCGCGGGCAAGCTCTATCGCACGGTCTCCGACAAGGCCTGGGATGTGCCGAAGCGGCTCGCAGACCTGCCATCCATGGGGCTCTCGCGCCAGGTGATTTCGCCGATGCCCGAGCTGCTGTCGTATTGGATGGACGCTCCCGCAGCGCAGCAATTGCTGCGCTTTCTCAATCAGACGATCGCTGCGATGGTCGACGAGTCGGCGGGTGCATTGCTGGGCTTTGGCGCGGTGCCCTTGCAGGACATCGATGCCGCCATCGCGGAGCTGCAGCACATCCATCGAACGCCGGGCCTCGTCGGCATCGAAGTGGGAAGCAACGTCAATGGGGTTCCCGTGGGCGATCCGAGCCTCGATCCCTTCTTCGAGGCGTGCGAGGCGCTGAACATGCCGGTGTTCGTTCATGCCGTGAAGCCGACGGGCATGGACCGGCTGGTCGGGCCGCCGCCGTTGCAGCAAGTGCTCGCCTACCCCGCTGAAGTGGGACTCTCCGCTGCTTCAGTGATCACCAGCAACCTGATGTTGCGCCGCCCGCGCCTGCGCGTTGCCTTCAGCCATGGCGGCGGCACCCTGAGTGCGCTGTTGCCCAGGCTGCAGCAGGGCTGGCAGGTCTTCCCCGCCTTGAAAGAGGCTCTTCAGTTGTCACCGGTGGAGCAGGCCCGCCGGCTCTACTACGACACCCTGGTGTTCGACACGCCTGCCCTGCAGCACTTGGTGAAGACGTTCGGCCACGGGCAACTGATGCTCGGCAGCGACTATCCATTCAACTTCCACGAGCGCCTGCCCGCGCAACGCGTGGCCGAAGCAGGCTTTGACGAGCCCACGCGGGCGCGGCTCGTTCATCTGAACGCCGAAGCCTTCCTGGGCATTGAGACAAGGAGTTCCCCATGAGTTCACCGTGGATCGCGGGGCTGCGCAGCGTCTCGCTCGACGTGCCCGATCTTGCGCTGGCCGAGACTTTCTATACCGGCACATGGAACCTCGAAGTCGCCGCGCGGAGCGCCGAGGTGCTTTACCTGCGCGGCACGGGTGCCGATCACCATCTGCTGGCCCTGCACCGCGGCGGCCTCGCACCGGCGATTCGCAAGGTCACGTTGCGCGCCCGCTCGGCGCAGGCGCTGCAGCACGTCGCCGATGCAACAGTGGCGGCCGGCGGCCGCGTGCTCCAGGCGCCGTGCGCGAGCGATGAGCCATCGGGCGGCATTGCAATGCTGCTCGCCGATGCCGACGGCCGAGTGATCGAGGTCGTGCATGGCGACGAGCGCCGCGCCGAGGCCACGGAGGTCAGGGACCGGCCGATCCGGCTGGCGCACGCGGTGCTGAACGCGCACGACGTGGAGGCGACCCAGCGCTTCTTCGAACAGGCGCTGGGCTTCACGCTGGCGGACCGGACCCGCATCATGGCCTTCATGAATTGCGACCGCGACCATCACAGCATCGCGCTCGGCGACTCGGACAACGATGCGCTCAATCACATCGCTTTCATGATGCCGGAGCTCGATTCGGTGATGCGCGGCGGCGGCCGGATGAAGGACGCGGGCCATCCGATCGAGTGGGGTCCGGGTCGCCATGGTCCGGGCGCGAACGCCTTCAACTACTTCATCGACCCGTTCGGCATCGTCATCGAGTACACGGCCGAGGTCGAACAGATCGACGACAGCTACGTGGCAGGCCGTCCGGAAGATTGGAAGTGGCCGCCCGGACGGGTCGACCACTGGGGCATTTCGCGGCCGCCGAGCGCGCGACTCAAAGAGGCGCAACGCCGGGTGCTGTTCAAGCCTGCATGAGTGCACGGGTCCATGAGTGCATGGGCACGGCAAAAGAAATCAAACGGAGAACCCAATGAAATTCGTGACTTTCATCGAAGCGGGCGTGCCCCGGCTCGGGGTTGTCGATGGCGATGGCGTCATCGACCTGAACAAGGCCCAGCCTCAAGTGCCGGCAGATCTGCGCGCGGCATTGCGAGCGGGCGCGGACCTTGCTGGAGCGGCAAAGGCCGCCATCGCCTCGTCTGCGCCGCGCTTGGGCATCGGCGCCATCAAGTTCGCGCCGCTGATCCCGGAGCCCGGCAAGATCATCTGCCTCGGTCTCAATTACTACGACCATGCGAAGGAGGGCGGCCGCGAGAAGCCGGTGTATCCATGGTTCTTCTACCGTGGCGCGACATCCCTGCTTGCGGCGAACGAACCTGGGTTGCGGCCGAGGGTTTCGGAGAAATTCGACTTCGAGGCCGAACTTGCGGTGGTGATCGGCAAGTCCGGCAAGCATGTTTCGCAGGACGATGCCTTGTCGCTCGTTTTCGGCTACACCTGCTTCAACGACATGTCGGTACGGGACTACCAGAAGCGCACGCCGCAATGGACCATCGGCAAGAACTTCGACAGGACCGGCGGCTTCGGCCCGGTATTGGTGAGTGCCGATGCACTGCCGCCGGGCGCGGTGGGTCTCAGGATCCAGGGCCGCCTCAACGGCGAGGTCATGCAGGACGCCAACACCGCCGACATGATCTGGGGCGTGGCCGAGACGCTCGCCCTGCTCACCGAATGCCTGACGCTCGAACCCGGCGATGTGATCGTGATGGGCACGCCCGCCGGTGTCGGGCAGGCCCGGACGCCGCCCGTCTGGATGAAGCATGGCGACCGCTTCGAAGTCGACATCGAAGGCATCGGGACCCTCGTGAATCCGATCGTCGACGAAGAGGCTTGACGATGACGGACGACTCGACACGCGACATCGTGGACGTCGCGGTGATCGGCTTCGGCCCGTCGGGTGCTGCGGCGGCCGGCCTGCTCGCGAGCTATGGGCTGCGCACGTGGGTCTGCGACCGCTCGACCGAGGTGTACGACAAGCCGCGGGCGATTGCGATCGACCACGAGATCCTGCGTGTGTTTCAGCAGATCGGTGTCATCGACAAGATCGAATCGGACGTCGAGCCGTTCACTCCGTCGGAATATTTTGGCGTCGACGGGCAGTTGATCAAGCGCATGACGATGGTCGATCCGCCCTATCCGCTGGGCTATACGCCCTCGAACGTCTTCACCCAGCCGGCTATCGAGAAGAAGCTGCGCGAGCATGTCTCGCGCATGCCCGGCGTCACGGCCGCGCTCGGCTCGGAGGTGATCCGCATCGAGCAGGACGAAGCCGGCGTCCAATTGCATGTGAAGGATGCCGAGGGCGACATACGGACTGTGCGCGCGCGCTATGTGGTTGCCTGCGATGGGGCCTCCAGCGGCATTCGTGAAGCAATGGGCCTCGAACTCGAAGACCTGGCCTTCGACGAGCCCTGGCTCGTGATCGACGTCCTGGCGAACGACCGCGGCCTGGCGAAGCTGCCGAAGACCAGCATGCAGTATTGCGACCCTGCGCGTCCGAGCAGCTTCCTCATTGGGCCGGGCAGGCATCGGCGCTGGGAGATCTCGCTGAAGGAAGGTGAGGACCCGCAAGTGGCCGCCACGCCGGCGCGTACCTGGGAACTGCTCGCGCGCTGGATGACGCCGTCCGACGGAGAGCTCTGGCGCCAGGCGAGCTATCGCTTCCATGCGCTGGTGGCAAAGCAATGGCGCCGCGGCCGCGTCTTCATCGCGGGCGATGCGGCGCACCAGCAGCCGCCGTTTCTTGGACAGGGCATGTGCCAGGGTATTCGCGATGCAGCCAACCTGAGCTGGAAGCTGCGCGCGGTGCTGCGCGACAACATGGGAGCGGACGCCACCGAGTCGCTGCTCGACAGCTACGGCGTCGAGCGCGGCGAGCATGTGCGCCAGTTGACCACGCGCATCAAGGACATTGGTGCCGTGATCTGCGAGCGCGATCCGGCAAAGGGGCGGGAGCGCGATGCCCATCTGCTGGCGCAGGGCGGCGGGATGGTGGTGGACACGCCACGACAGGATGTCATTCCGAGGTTGCAGGGCGGACTGCTGTCGCCCACGGCGAGCGCAGCAGTCGGCACGATCTTTCCCCAGCCATGGCTTGAGCAGGGCGGCGAGCGGATTCGCTTCGACACGCTGGCCGGCGACGGATGGTGGCTGGTGCTCGATGCGGCTTTCGATGAAGCCGGCCCCGCTGCTCTGGCGGCCTGGCCCACTCTGCAGACCATTCGATTGGATGCGCTGCGCGAGACCGAGGACGTGGCGGCTGCATGGTTTCGCCGCCACGGCTGCGGCGCTGCCATCGTCCGGCCGGACCGCTACGTCTACGGCGTAGCCGCGACACCGGCTGAACTCGCGGCGCAACTCGCCAGCCTCGCGGCCCGGCTCGGCTCGCCGGAAGTCCGAACCCACAAACAACCCGGAGACCCAAGATGAAACGAAGAGACTTCCAGATCCAGCTTGCCATTGCAACCATCTTCGCGCCCTATGGTCTCGTGCGCGCGCAGGAGCCCTGGCCGACAAAGCCCATCAGGCTGGTGTTGTCCCAGCCGGCCGGCTCCGGGCCCGACAACGTGGCCCGCCTTCTCGGCGATGGGTTGTCGCAGTCGGTCGGCCAGCCTTTCGTCATCGACAACAAGCCGGGCGGCCAGAACGTGATTGGCGCACAGGCCGTGAAGCATGCGGCACCCGACGGCTACACCTTCTATTTCGCGACGACGGCGGCGCTGGTGACCAACAGCTATCTCTTCAAGTCCCTGTCGTACGACCCCTTGAAAGACTTCAGTCCGGTGGCCTTCGTGGCAAACAGTCCGTTCGCGCTGCTTGTGAATGCGCAGTCGCCTTTCAAGTCCGTGGCCGATCTCGTTTCGCGCAGCAAGGCCGATGCGGGCAAGCTGTCGCTCGCCAACGAGGGCCCGCGCACTTTCGGCGGCATGATCGCGCGCCTTTTCAATGCGCGCACCGGCGCGGGAGCGAACCTGGTGGCCTACAGCTCCATCGGCACGGGTGTGCAGGACTTGATCGGCGGCCAGGTGGATTCGCTGGTGGCCGATGTGGCTTCCACCGCCGAACTCGTGCGCAGCGGTCGGCTGCGCATGTTGGGCGTCACTTCGCCCAAGCGCATCGTCGGTTGGGACAAGGTGCCCGCATTGGCGGAGACTCTGCCGGGCTTCGACATGGTCGGCTGGATGGCCGTCGTCGCCCCGGCTGGAACGCCAGCGCCCATCGTCGCGCGAATGAATGCCGGCATCAACGCCATGCTGGAGAAGCCGGCCTTCGCGGAGAAATTGCTGGCGATCGGTCCAATCGCCGCGCCGCCCACTTCGCCGCAGCAGTTCGATGCCTATCTGCGTGCCGAGCATCAGCGCTTGGGCCAGATCGCAGCCGAGATCGGGCTGCTCCCTGAATAGACGGGATCAGGACCGCTTGCGCGCAGCCGGCGAGCTGCGCAGGCCATCGCCGCCGAACAGTTCATGCACGAGTGAGCGCAGCCAAGCACTGGCCGCATCCTGATGGAAGCGGCGGTGCCAGAACTGATGCACCTCCACCACCGGTGACCGGAACGGCGGATCGACGATGCGGATGTTTCCGTGGCGCACGCAGATGTTCGCCAGATCGCGCGGCACGGTTGCGATGAGGTCCGAGCTTTCGATGATCGGCAGCAGGCTCATGAAGTGCGACAGGCCCACCGCCACATGGCGCTGCAACCCACGGCGCTGCAAAGCCTGCTCCAGCAGATGCTCGCGGCCATCGGGGCTGACGACCGCGTGCGAAGCGGCCAGGTAGGTTTTCAGCGAGATGCGCTCGCCGACCACAGGATGCGCGCTGCGCACGATGCACACATAGTCGTTGCGAAACAGCTTCTGCATGAAGAAGCCGGCCTTCTGCAAATCCGGCAGGTAGCCGATCGCGAGTTCGGCAGCGCCCGACGCCAATGCATCGGCCGCCGTATGACGCGCCATCGACAACGTGCGCAATGAGCATCCAGGCGCCAGTTGTGCCAGGCGCGACAGGATCTGCGGCAGGAAGTGAACCTCCGCGATGTCGGGCGTGACGATCGAGAACTGCTTGCGAGCGCTGCCGGGGTCGAACTCAGAGGCAGGAAGGATTTCGGTCTTGATCGCCTCCACGACGCGCCTGATCGGCTCGCTCAATTCGATGGCGCGCGGCGTAGGTTGCATGCCGGCGCCCGTCTTGACGAACAGCGCGTCTCCGAACAGCACGCGCAGCCGCCGCACCGCCGCGCTCATCGCAGGTTGGCTCAGCCCGACCGCCTCGCCAGCCTTGGTCACGCTTTGGTGCTCCGACATCGCCGAAAAGGCAACCAGCAGGTTGAGGTCCACGTCGGTGATATTCATGCCGTGGATTCTAGGAAGCCAGGAGATCATGCGGCATCATTGCGCACACCATGAAGATCCAGGGATGACCGCCGCCTCGCCATTGGTAGAGACACTGACCGAGCTCAACGTCGTCGATCTGCTCGATTCGACGGGCCTGTCGCGCCTGCACCGCACGCCGTTGCGTCGCTTGTTCCGGCCCGCCGCCCACCGATTCGCCCGGACCGCGCACGAGTTCGATACCCGTGTGGGCGAGCACGGTCTCGCGCAGGGCAGCGCCTGGCTGATGAAGCGAATGACCGCGGGCATCGTCACATCGGGACTGGAGCACGTTCCACCACAAGGGCCGGTGGTCATCCTCGCGAATCATCCGGGCATGACCGACACGGTCGCACTTTTCACCAGCTTGGCATCCCGCCCCGACCTCCGGGTGATCGCCCTGGATCGCCCGTTCCTTCGCGCCTTGCCTAACGTGGCGCGCCAACTGATCTTCCTGCCTGATGAGGAAGGCGGGCGCCACGAAGGCGGACGCATGGCCGTGCTCAGGACGGCCGCCAGGCACTTGCAGGAAGGGGGTGCGTTGTTGACCTTTCCGGCGGGTGAGATCGAGCCCGATCCCGCAGCCTTCGGCGTGCAGCGGGCCGCAGCGTCCTTGTTGAACTGGTCGAGCAGCTACACCCTGTTCGCCCGGCTGGCGCCGCGGACCCGGTTCGTGCCCGCGCTGGTGAGCCATGTCATTTCGCCGCATGCGCAAAGGCATCCGCTGACCCT
Source organism: Variovorax sp. 01N429 (assembly GCF_056399425.1). Classification (NCBI taxonomy): domain Bacteria; kingdom Pseudomonadati; phylum Pseudomonadota; class Betaproteobacteria; order Burkholderiales; family Comamonadaceae; genus Variovorax; species Variovorax sp. 01N429. Next base: position 175,574 of record NZ_JBFTRG010000004.1, read on the forward strand.
GCTTCGCCGCACTGCGCGCGACAAGGAAAAGTTCGCTGCCGCATTGCAGGTGGCCTTTCCGCGCTATCGCGATCTGGTGGCGCGGGTCACCTTCGGGGTCACATGCGGCAACCCGCCGCAAGCTGGATCTGACGGAGTGCAGGCGCTCGATGTCTTGATCGCCGCGCAGATGCACAAACTCATCCTTGCGAACGGATCGTCTTCACACGCCATCGCCTAGCACCTGCGTCCACCCGCGGGCCGATCGCAGGATGCCGCCTACAGCCCTTACGCCCGATGCCCCACGGAGGGCCGCCTGCGTCGGCTCCTAGCTTGGTCGGTCCAACGATCAAGGAGCGCGCATGCTTGCAATGAACTACCGGGGCCCGTATCGCGTACGAGCCGCACAGAAGCCCGATCCGGTGATCGAGCACCCCAATGACGCCATCGTGCAGGTCGAGCGGTCCTGCATCTGCGGGTCGGACCTGCACCTCTACCATGGGCTGGTGCCGGACACCCGCGTGGGGACCACCTTCGGCCACGAATTCGTCGGCACGGTGAAGGAAGTGGGCAGCTCGGTGCAGAACCTGAAGGTCGGCGACCGTGTCCTGGTGCCGTTCAATGTCTTCTGCGGCACCTGCTACTTCTGCCAGCGCGAGCTGTACGGCAACTGCCACAACACCAATCCCGAAGCGACGGCGGTCGGCGGCATCTATGGCTACTCGCACACGGCGGGTGGCTACGACGGCGGCCAGGCGCAATTCGTGCGCGTGCCCTTTGCCGACATCGGCCCGACAAAGATTCCGGACGAGCTGTTGCTGGAAGACGCGTTGATGCTCACCGATGCGCTCCCCACTGGCTACCAAGCCGCCGAGATGGGCGAGATCGAGGAGGGCGACACGGTGGTCATTTTCGGCGCCGGCCCGATCGGCATCTTCGCGGCCAAGTCCGCATGGCTGCTCGGCGCCTCGCGCGTCATCGTGGTCGACCACCTCGAGTACCGGCTGGAGTTCGTCAAGAACTATGCGCAGTGCGAGACCATCGACTTCAAGTATGTGGACGACATGGCCATTCACATCAAGAAGATGACGGACTGGATGGGCGCCGACGTCTGCATCGACTGCGTCGGATGCGAAGCGGCCGGCAGTGCGTTGCAGCGGCTGACAGGCATCAAGCTCAAGCTGCAGGCGGGCGCGTCGACGGTGCTGCACTGGGCCATCAACTCGGTGCGCAAGGGCGGGGTGGTGTCGATCGTCGGCGTCTACGGGACCACGTTCAATGCCGTGCCGATCGGCAATGCGCTGAACAAGGGGTTGACGCTGCGAATGAACCAGGCCAGCGTGAAGCGCCATCTGCCTCGGCTCATCGAACACATCCAGGCCGGCCACATCGAGCCGCACAAGATCATCACGCACCGGATCCCTCTCGAAGAAGTGTCCGATGCGTATCACATCTTCTCGAGCAAGCTCGACGGCTGCATCAAGCCTGTGCTGATTCCGCCGGGCGCCACGCTCTGAACACCCCGCAAGGAGAACCGTATGGAAGCACCTCTCAAGCACAGCCACATCAAGGGCTGGGGCAGTGACCTGGACCATGCCAATCGGCCTGCATATCCGAGAGAGCGGACTCCGCCGCGCCTCGAGGGCGTTCACTGGGACAAGCCGGAGCAGCAGCCGAGGAACGTCGAGATCCTCTGCTCCATCGAGCGGCCGGGCATCACGCCCGTCTTTGGCACGCCCCAACCGCCGCGGGGCATGAGCGGAAGCCTGAGGCGCATCGCCTTCCGCTACAGCGAGAACGACGTTCGCCACTGGATGCTGTTGCTCCTGGCCGACCGGATCAACGTGGGTGAAGGGCTCATCGAAGACCTGTCGCACGGCCATGTGCCGAGGATCTACGCCGAGATGGGCGGACGTGCCGAGTTGAAGCACAACCCCATGGGCGCCGCCCGCAAGGCGCTGACGGTCGTGGCGGTCAGCGGCCTGCTCTATCTCTGGCTGAAGCCGCGCAGGCGCACGCGCTACTGAGGTGCGCTCACTTCGCGGGTTCGAAAAAATTCGTTACTTTGTCGCCCGCTCCGCCGGCTTGAAGAGGGTCGCCGCGGCCCTTATTTTTCCGGCGTTCCACTTTGGTCAGAGAGAAAAGGAGGACCAGAAAATGGCCATGGACATGCTCAGGCAACTCGCCGGCTCGCCGCTGCCGGCTACGTTTCGCACGCGGGCCGAGATCGATCAGATCAAACTGCTGCGCGCTGCGGGACTCGTGATCGCGCTCACACCGGCGCCATCCGATCCACTCACGCTTTCGGGGCCCTCCGACGCCGCCCAGGTGCTCGCGATCACCGAGAAGGGACGCGAAGAACTCGCCCGCTACGGGTATCCGGGAGACGTGCCGATGTCCCACGTCAAGTCTCACAGCCCACCCAAGGGGTGGAAATCGAGGCTGGACGCCGTCGTCCGTTCGCGTCGTCCGACGTGGGGAGACCGGCCATGAAAGCGGCGATGGCGAGTCCGCTCGTATACCGCGGCGTGCAGATCGACATCAAGGTGAACCAGGCGGGCAAGCGCGTCTTCGGCCATGCCGATCTCTTTGCGAACAATGAATTCAAGGCTCGCCTCTCGGTCGGAAGCGCGAAGTCTCGCCCCGAGGACCTGCGCGATCGGCTCCGATGTCTTGCGAAGTCGAAAGTGGACGTGTGGGCGATCGCCGGATCAGAGGCCGTCCACTGAGGCGTGAAGCCTGGCCCGTGCCTGGCCCGTGCGCGGTGCGCGATGCGAGGCGTCGCCTACACAGCGTCGGGCCAACCACCGATCCGGTCCGCGTTCGCGCTCGCCAGATTCGAGATTCATCAACATGCCGCTCCGATGCGCATAGATCACGAACAGACAGCTCCAGCGCACCTGCCGCGGACGCAAGGCCGGCCGCGAGTCCGTGAAGAACACCGGGAAGAGCCGCTGTCGCAGCAGCCGGGACAGCTCATTGCCTGGCTGGTGCGCCGGAGATGGTGGCAGTTCTCGGCACTCTGGCTGTCTATCATCATGGCCGCGTCGCTGGGTGTGGCGGCCCAGTACGGAATGAAGCTCATCGTCGACGCGATGTCCTTGCAGAGGCCAGCGGAGAGCGTCTGGGCCTTCCTGACGCTCTTCATCGGCCTCGTCATGGCAGAGAGCGTCTTCTGGCGGCTCAGTGGATGGATCGGCTGCAACACAGTGGTCGACGTCGGCATCGACGTGCGAACGCGGCTCTTCGCCTACCTCAGCGCCCATTCGGTCGATTTCGTCACGCGCAACAGTTCCGGGGCGCTGGGCGGCCGCATCACTGCGACGGCCGGCTCTACGGGCGCGCTCATCGCCACGCTCACCTGGCGGATCGCGCCGCCATGCGTGGACTTTCTCGGCGCGGTCGTCCTGCTGATGACCATCCAGCCCTGGATGGCCGTCGCACTGGTTTGCTTCGTTCTGCTGATGGCCGCGGCTCTCGCGCTGTTCGGTCGGCGCGGGCGGCCTTTGCACCAGGCCTATGCGGCGGCGAACTCGAAGGTCACCGGCGAACTGGTCGACCTCGTCAGCAATCTCTGGACCATCAAGTCCTTCTCGGCGCGCGAGCGCGAGATCCGCCGCGTCGCGGAAGTGACGGGCAGCGAAGGGCAGGCGCACCGCACCAGCTGGCTGTTTCTCGAGCAGGCGCGAGTGCTGCACGACGTGTGCGTCTGGATCATGACCGGAACGATGATGACGTGGTCCATCCACCGCTGGCTCGAAGGCACCAGCACCGCAGGCGACGTGGTCCTGGTCAGCGCCCTGAGCTTCCGCATCTTGCACGGCTCGCGCGAACTCGCACTCGCGTTCGTCGAGGCCACGCAGCACGTCGGTGTGCTTCGGGAGATGCTGGGCGTGATCGCCATTCCGCATGACCCGCAGGACGCGCCGGGAGCGAAGGCCTTCCAGCCGGGCGCGGGGAGCATCCGGCTGCAGGACGTCGACTTTGCATACCGGGATGGTTCACCGGTGCTGAAGAACTTCTCGCTGGACATTCCAGCCGGCCAGCGCGTGGGCATCGTGGGCCCTTCCGGCTCGGGCAAGAGCACGCTGCTGGGGCTGATCCAGCGGCTGCACGACGTGCAGGCCGGGGCAGTGATCGTGGACGGACAGGACGTGCGCACGGTGAGCCAGGAGAGCCTGCGCGCAGCCATCGCCGTGGTGCCGCAGGAGATCTCGCTCCTGCATCGCAGCATCAGCCAGAACCTGCGTTATGGGCGGCCGGATGCCACCGACGCGGAACTGAAAGCGGTCGCCGAGGCGGCTCACGTCGATGAGTTCGTGCGGGATTTTCCGCAAGGCTACGAGACACTCGTCGGTGAACGCGGTGTCAGGCTTTCCGGAGGGCAGCGCCAGCGCGTCGGCATTGCACGCGCGATGCTCAAGGACACCTCCATTTTTCTGCTGGACGAGGCGACCTCGGCGCTCGACACCGCTGCCGAGCGCCAGATCCACGCCGCGCTGCATCGCGCCATGGAAGGACGCACCGTGGTTGCCGTTGCGCACCGGCTTTCGACCGTGGCGAGCTTCGACCGCATCGTCGTCCTCTGCCAGGGCCGGGTCGTCGAGGACGGCCATCCCGAGCAGCTGCGTCGTGCCGGTGGGCTCTACCAGCGGCTTTGGAACGCGCAGGCCAAGGGTCAGAACGTGGCCTGAGCGTGCCGGGGCAGCAGCTCCTGCCAATAGCGCAGGCGCCGCGCGAGCGGTCGATCGATGACGCGGCGCTCCGGTTGCTCCAGAGGGTCGGGCAAGTCCCAGAGGCCGCTTCGATGCCAGTGCGCCGGGTCCAGCCAGTCGGGGCGGTCCACGATCGGATAGAGGCAGATTCCCCGGATCGGCACCCCTGCGGCGACGGAGCGGCGCACCGCCGATGCAATATAGTCGAGCCAGTCCGCCCGGCCATGCCCCATGTGGCCGGTCTCCGCGATGAACACCGGGCGGCCATAGCGCTGGCTGACTTCGCGCAGCATGTCCGCGGCGTCCCGCCGTCGCGGGTCGTCCAGATGCCAATGCAGTCGCTCGTTGCTCGGGTGCTCCCACTGGTTGGGGTGGTAGTAGTTGACGCCGATCACGTCGAGGTAGCGAGGCGCGCCGCCGAGTTGCGGCTCTGTTCTTCCCGAGATCATGTCCCATGCCTGGAACTGCGACTCGGCGACCGACTGTGCTTCGCACTGCTGCGCCTCCGTGCCGTCCGCGGGGCCGATCACGTGGATCATCGGATCCGTGTGCACCATGCGCGCTTGCGGTGCGACCGACCAGAGCGCGTCGCATCCCATGAGGGTGGCTCGCACCAGCTGCCGCTTCATCGCATCGCCGGCGGCCGGGCCGGGCGCTTGACCGGTCTTTATCAATGCACCGGCGCTCGCCGCCCAACTCAGGTAAGAGATTTCGTTGATCGGCTGGAAGATCGGTACACCCTCCGTCAGCGGCACGAGACAACGTGCCGCGCGTTCGCAAAAGTCGGCAAAGCGTGCCCCGAAGTCCGCCGCAAAGAAATCGACTCCCGGCGGCACACCGTAGTGATGAAGCGTCCAGATCACTTGCACGCCGCACCGCCGAGCCACTTCCGCGTGGTGCGTGAGCCGCCGCGGACCGGCGCTGCCTGTGTCGAACTCACGCCAGCCGACGCTCTCTCGCACGGTGGCGATGCCGAAGTCCGCGAGCCGCCTGTAGTCGTCCTCGATCAGGTCCCAGTGCGCGTTCGCGCGGTTCATCGACAGCGTCTGCCCGAGGCTGTTCACGTGGTCGGCGCCTTCGAATCCCGCTATCCAGAAGCTCTTGAACAGAGCAGCCTCGCGCCCGTTCATGCACTCTCCGAACATGTTTCCGTGCGGTTCAGCGGTCCAGCGGAACGACCATTCGAGTGTCGACCTTGGCGCCGGCGTCCGCCAGCAGCGGCGCCGGGAGCAATTCAGTTCCCGGGGGCTGCGCGTCCTGCTGCTGATTGAACCTCGCAGCCTCCAGCAGCGCCAACATGCTCGCCGCCGTCTTGTCCCACGACGTGCTGGCGACCACGGCCGCGCGCGCACGGGCGGCTTTGGCGCGTGCGGCTTCGTCCATGGCCAGCACCGCTTCGCATCGCGCGACGAACTCGAGCGGTGTGGAGGCAATGCCCACCACGCTGCCGAAGCAGTCGACGACGTCCTTGATGGGCGTACTGACGACCGGGCGATCGGCCGCCAGGTATTCGAGCGTCTTGGTGGGGCTGATGTAGCGCGTCGCCTGGTTGAGCGCAAAGGGCAGCAGACACACGTCCCAGCCCGCCACCAGCGCGGGAAGTTCCTCGTAGCTGCGCTGTCCCAGCCATTGGATGTTGGGCCTGCGCGGCAGTGTCGACGGGTCGATCTTGACGACAGGCCCCACCATGACAATCTGCCAATCAGGGCGCCTGTCCGCAATGGCAGCGACGAGATCCAGGTTCAGGCGCTCGTCGATGACTCCATAAAAACCGAGCCGGGGGTGAGGCACATCGGCTTGTGCCGGATGCTCCCCAGGGTCGCTTGCCGAGCCGCTGAAGTGCACCGCATCGACACTGCTCGGAAAGCAATAGACGTTCGGATGGCGCAGCCGCTTGGCCTGGTACAGGCTGGTGCCTCCCGTGAAGACGACGTCCGCCGTTTTCAACAAGGCGTTCTCTCGCTGGAGCAACTGGCGCGGCGCCTTCAGGAAAGCCGACAGCTCATCCATGCAGTCATACACGATGCCGATCGGATCGAACTCGGCAGCCAGCGGGAGCGCCATGGGCGTATAGAGCCAGAGCCAGTACGGCTCCGGCTGCTCGGTTCGAAGGTATTCCATGAGGAGCGAGCGCAACCCCGGCAAATGATCGTCGTGAAAGCCCATCGCAGCACCCGGCAAGTGGGGTCGAAGGATTTCGACGCCCGGTGCCGGGTGAAGCCGCTCGAGCCGCGGCACGTCATCCCGCACCGGCTCTTCGATGAAGACCACCGGATATGTTCTTGCCAGTCTGGAGAGAAGGTGTTGCGGGCGCTGGTAGACGAAATCCCAGCGAAGGTGCGAAAAGGCGATGAGCCGTGTCATGGAATTCTCTGATGGGTTGTTGAAGAGATGGCGTTGGTCTGACTCAAGTCGCTGTTGCATGCACCGCCTGGCCGGGCCGCAGTGCGTGCGGCGCCTGCAGGGGGTCTCCGGCATTGCGCTGGGCCAGCCTTTCGAACTCGGCCGGGTCATGTGCGCAAAAGGATTCCAATTCCCCGTCAAGCGACTGCTTGAGCGAGCGCAGCCGCCGCTGGTTGTCCAAGCGCGCGCGGCGATCCTTCTCCATCAGCGTCTGGTACATGCGAAGGCCCGGCGTACACCAGGGCTCCAGGTCCATCTCGCAGTGATGAAAGTAGGCATCGCCCGCCAGCATGATCCACCGCGCGCCCGCGCCCGAGCGCACTGCGATGCCTGCATGGCCCAGCGTATGCCCCGGAAGGGGCACCATGAGGATGTCGGGCGCAATGCCTTGCAGCTCGCGCACGCCGTCGAAGCCGAACCAAGGTTCGCCCACTCCAAGGCCATACGCCTGCCAGCGGTCTCGACTCGACCATTGCTGGGGCCTGTAGCGCTGCCGGTCGAGCCATGAGCGCTGGCGCAGCGCGTCGTCACGCTCGGTGCGCAGCATGTGGATCCTGGCTTCCGGAAAGTCGTCGAGGCCGCCGGCGTGGTCGAAGTCCAGATGGGTCAGAACAATGTGCCGCGCGTCACGCGCGCTGAAGCCCAGGCTCTCCACCTGGCGCACGGCGGTCATTTCCTCGCGGAAATCCGGCGACATCAGCTTGAGAAAGAAGCCGCTGAGCCGGCTGCGCGGATCACGCACGTCGCGCAGGCCATAGCCCGTGTCGGCCAACACGAGCCCGTCATCGGTTTCCAGCAAAAGGCAATGGCAGCACAGGGTGCCACGCTGGAATGTGGAAGGACTGCGTCCATCCATGAGCCGGCCACCGAGCGGGCAAGCGGAAACGCAGTTGAGATGGTGGACGGCAATCATCGCGGCGCCGCGACATCAGCCCCGGGCGCGCATCTGGTCGCGCAGCGCCTTGATCTGATCATGGTTGCGCTGCGCACCCCGCGCCTGGCGTTCGACCACGGTGCGCACGTCCGCCGGCAGGTTGGCCTTCATCGCCTTGCGATAGCGGGCCACGGCTGCATCTTCGCCGCGCTCGCATTCCTCGAGAATCGACAGGGCACTGTTCGCGCCCACGGCGCTTTTCACGTGGACCCATCCGCGATGCAGAGCGCCGCTCACGCTGCCGCTCGTATCGTCCGCAGTGCCGCCGCATTGGCGGATGAGTTGGGTCAGCTCCGATGCGCTTCGTGCACACTCGGCGGCGCGTTCGGTGAAGACCTGCTTCAGGTCGGGTGCATCGACTTCTTCCGCGCAGGTGCGGAATCCATACTCGCCGTCTCGCGTGGTCTCGAGCAGGTCTTCGAGCACCTCTCTCACGTCGTCGAGATCGCTGGCCGAAGGTGTGACGCCGCTGGCTGTCCCCTGCGCAGCCGACGACGAAGCCATGGAGGAGGGCTTTGAGGAAGGCATCGAAGAAGGCATCGAAGATGGCATGGCTGGGAAGTTGGTGTAAATGGGCATGATGTCGTCGAATCCGTGTCGGCCTCTCGTTGACGTCGAGGCCCTGGGTGGGCCCATGGTTGGGCATGGCCAAGGGCTGCCGCTCTTCGCTGTCCGTCAACGCCAGCGTGTCGAAGAGCGTTCCGTGACCTTGGTGCTCATTCCATGATCGGAAACGAACCCTCGCTCCTTGTCGTCGGCGCGCGATGCCCGCTGTAAGCATTCGTCCCCTCGCTTTGGTGGGGCTTCGTTTCTTTGGGAAATCGGCGGGCCGTTTTTGCGGCAATCTTTGCAGCGGGTGGTTGGCGAAAGTCCGCTGCCCTTGACTCCCCGCGAGAGACCCCATGGGCATTTGACTTGCTTGGAACAGCCCGCAATGAGCACCAGTCCGAAGAAGCAGTCGCCGAGTCCCGCCGGGCCCACGGACTCGAGTGGCCAGCGCAGCGTTCAACAGTTGCAGATCCCGCCGATCCAGCAAATGCCCGGCTTCTCGGAGATCACCTTGCTGTCATTGGAGGAAGGGGCCCTGACTGTCGAACTGCGAGGCGGGCCCGTCTTTCTGCGAAGCGCGGAGCAGCGACTGCATCGCCGAACCCCGGCCTCGCTGGGAGAGGACGCCGTGAGCCTGAAGGCACAGTGGTCCCGAATGCTGGACAACACGCATATGGTGCTGCGATGCCGGATCTACCCGGTTGCGGACTGACCTGCCGCGGAAGCGGCGCGACCGACGATTACCCCCGGTGGAGCATCTTCATTGCGCCGCTCAGCGTCTGCTTCTTCTTCCAATAGCCCGCCCAAGGGTCTTCGGTCTGGAAAGACAAGTGCTCCCGCGCGGTGGCGATCGTCCACTGCGCACCGCTCTTGAGCTTGGCAAGGTCGTCCCATGGCACTGGCATCGATACGCCCAGCCCCGGACGCGCACGCGCGGAAAACGCAGCCGCGGTGGTTGCGCCGTGCCCATTGCGCAGATAGTCGACGAACAGCTTTCCCTTCCGGTTCGACGGCCCGCTCTTGGCGACGAAGCGAGACGGTATGGTGCGCGCAAGGTGCTCGACGACCCTCTGCGAAAAACCCTTGACCGTCTCGTAGTCGAGCCGGGGAACGATCGGCACGACGACGTGCAAGCCCTTGCCGCCGCTGGTCTTCAGCCACGCCTCCAGGCCGAGTTCAGACAAGAGCGTCCGCACCAGCGAGGCGGCGTCCTGCACGTGCTGCCATGGCGTGCCTTCGCCGGGGTCGAGATCGAAGACGATGCGATCGGGTTTGTCGATGTTCTTCGCTGTCGAATTCCACGTGTGAAATTCAATGACGTTCATCTGTGCGGCATTCGCGAGCGCGAGGGCCGACCCGATCTCCAGCAGGGCGCCATGTCCCGGCCAAAGGGAGGGATCGAGTTCCTTGATGCCCGGGATGCTGACCTTCTCGTCGTGCTTCTGGAAGAACAGTTCCCCGTGGATGCCCGACGGTCCACGCACCAGTGAACAGGGCCTTCCCTTGAGATGCGGCAGCATCCATGGCGCGATCGACTCGTAATAGCGGACCAGATCGAGTTTCGTCAGTCCCGAAGAAGGATCGATCACTCGATTGGCATTGCTGACCTTGATCCCACCCACCGCGGATTTGCCCGCCGTCCTCACCGGCCCATTGCCGATCTGCCTGGCGGTCTCACGCACGACGGCTGTTGCCTGCTTGTCGGCTCGCAGCGCGACGTACGACGCATGGCGGATCTGGCCATCGGGTGTCCATTCCCCGAAGGCCACTTCGGCGACGAGATCGGGCTTGACCCATCGTTCACTGCCCGCCTCGCGCCGCGACCATCGTCCTGGCTTGGCGGCACCTGCGGAAAACGGCGGCTTGTTCGTTTCGATCTTCGACAGCTTCTTCTTGAGTTCCGCGGCTTCCTTGGCATCCCACCCGGTGCCCACGCTCCCTACTGAAATCAACTCGCCGTTGGGCGCATGCACCCCGAGCAGCAGGCTGCCTACCTGCGACGGCGATCCGAGGCGGTCGGTGTAGCCTGCGATCACGAACTCCTGCCGCAGCTGGCACTTGAGCTTGAGCCACGTCTCGGTGCGGCGTGACAAGTAGGGCGCATCGGTGCGCTTGGCGATCACGCCTTCCAGGTTCATCCGGCACGCGGAAGTCAGGATCGACGAAGGATCGGCATCGAAAGCCGCGCTGAACCGGACCCGCTCGCTGCCGCGCTCCTTCAAGAGCCCCTCGAGCAATTGCCGGCGCGCGCCGAGAGGCGATTCACGCAGGTCATAGCCCTCGAAGTAGGGCACGTCGAAAAGGAAGTAGACGATCTGGTCAGTGCCTGACCCGCGTTCGAAAGCACTCTGGAGTGCGTTGAAGTCCGGCAGGCCCTTGTCGCCGAACACGACGATCTCGCCGTCGAGCCAGGCCGACTGCAGCCCGAGGCCTTCCAGCTCGCCGACGAGGCTCGGCATCTTGGCCGACCAATCGTGCCCGCCGCGCGTGACGAGGGTTGCCTTGCCGTCGCGGATGCGAGTCATCAGCCGGTAGCCGTCGAACTTGATCTCGTACACCCAGTCGCCGCTGGCTGGCACGCCGGTCGAGAGTGTGGCGAGCTGCGGCGTCATCCGTGCTGGCATCGGTGCCTTGGCCGCGCCCGGCATTCCCTTGTCGGACTCTTCCCTGCGCGCGGGTTTTCGTTCCTTCAGCGGCTTGGCAACGACGCTGTCGGGCAGCGCCGTGACGACGTCGTACTCCTCCCTGGAGCGCGCGAATGCATCGCGCTTCTTGAAGAGGATCCAGGGCTCCTGCTTCTCGCCGCCCTTGGCGATCTTCACGAGTTCCCACAAGCCCGCGAGCTTCTGGCCGTTCAGATGGAAGACCAGCTTTCCCTTTGCCAGACCTTCTCGCGGGTCGCCGACGGGCTCCCAAGTCCCGTTGTCCCAAACGATCACCGTGCCGGCGCCGTACTGCCTGGGGGGAATCGTCCCTTCGAAGGAGCCATACGAAAGCGGATGGTCTTCCACGTGGATCGCCATGCGCTTGTCGTTCGGATCGAAGCTGGGGCCTTTGGGCACGGCCCAGGACAGCAGCACGCCGTCCAGCTCGAGGCGGAAGTCGTAGTGCAGCCGGCTCGCCGCGTGCTTCTGGATGACGAACGACAGCGCCTTCTGCTTTTTCTGCGCCTTGGGCTTGGCGGGAGCGCGGCTACCGCGCGGCTCGGAGGTGACCTCGAAATCCCGCTTGGCCCAATACCGCTCCAGCGGGTCCGCTCTCGCATCCTTGGCCGGCATGGTCGAAAGTAGCGGGCGGGGAGCCCGTCAGCGCCTGCCGCTGGCGGGCGAGCCGGTCAGGACGCCGGCATCCGTGCGCGGGGTGCGCTTGGCGGGCTTGCGCGGCCCCAGTTGCAGAAGCGGCTCGACGTTTTCGTTGCGCGTTACCGGCGGATCGAGGACCTGGCGCATCCCCTCTGAAAACTCCCGGCACGAACGCTCGAACTCCGCCAGCGCCTGGAGGTATTCACGACGAGCGGCTTTGTGTGTCATGGATCGCGCAGTGTCCGCGATTTCGAGGGCGCATGCATCAGGCTTTGCGCGCACCCCGGCTCATGATCTCGCGCACTCTTTCTTGCAATACGGGCACCAGCTCGTCATCGAACCAGGGATTCGACTTGAACCATGCCACGTTGCGCGGCGACGGGTGGGGCAGGGGGATCACGCCGGGCGCATGTGCCCGCCACTCTTTCGTGGTGGCAGTCACCGATGCGTGGCCCTTGTCGCGAAGAAAGTGAGTCTGCGCGTATTGGCCGATCAGCAACGTGAGCTCGATCCGGGGCATTCGGGCGAGCAGGGCATCGAGCCACAGCGGCGCGCATTCGCGGCGCGGCGGCAAGTCGCCGCTCGTGGCGCGCCCGGGATAGCAAAAGCCCATCGGAATGATCGCGACGCGATCTCGGTCGTAGAAGGCATCGGGCGAGACGCCCATCCAGCTGCGCAGCCGCTCACCGCTGCGATCGTCCCACGGCACGCCACTCGCGTGCACCTTGGCGCCGGGCGCCTGGCCGACGATGAGGATCCGCGCGGCTGCTCCCGCTTGCAACACGGGTCGCGCACCCAACGGGAGGTGGGCTTCGCACACGCGGCAGGCTCGCACCGACTCCAGAAGAGAGTCGAGGGATCGGCCACTGTCTACGATTTGAACGGGGCTCCTCATAAGTCGGGCAGAGCGTGCGTTGCGGTCCACTGAAAAGGAAAACGGCAACAATCGTAGTCGCTGCGCTACGGCCATTCGATCGACCATCACCTTCTCAAGCCCATCGCTCTCGCTGACGTGCTGGGGCTGCTGCGGCGCCATTAGCAATCCGTTACGCGCACAGGTGATTGCCGCCGAATCCTTGAAAACCAAAGTTCCTATTTGGGTCCCGGTAATGCGAAACTCTGGTCACTCGCACAAATCGGGATATCAATGGATAACGAAGCCGATGTGGTCGGGCAGGCGTTCTTGCGTGGAGAGCGCCGCCTCACCGTTCCTGAATACATCGGGCTGGTTGCATCGTGCCAGGCGGCGTTCGATGCGGCGATGGCCGAGTTGCCTCCTTCCAGGCAGGTGGATCTCTGGAACGCTTTTCATCCCGAGACCTTCCTGCCGTCCAGCGGAAGGCGGTTGCTTTGGGTGCTGCGCCGAGGCGTTCTCGACGACCTTGCCCCGAAGGCCGAGGACGTCCTGCCGCAGACCTGGCGACCCGCGCCGACCGAGCACGAGCAACTGGCCTTTCGCGCCATGCTCGAAGCGCTGGCGACGGGCCGCGAGCGCTCCGGCGAACTCACGGACTTTTGCAACGAGATTTATCAGTGGCCCTCGGTCCAGGGCGTGGCCGAATACCTCACGGCGAACCTCGCGTCGGCAGTGCGCGTAGCCGCATTGGACGTCCCTGTTGATTCCGGGCCGAGGCGGTTGGACTTGCCGAGCTGGGCGCTCGTCGGCACCTTGCTCGACGCGTTGGGCGCTGCGCCCGATCACCGGGAAATTCCGCTCGCGGCTTTCACGGCCGCGCTGTCGACGGCACTCGGCGCTGAAAGGGACACGCTGAACCGCAAGCACTCGCAGTTACTGGTCGAGTTCTACTTTGCGACGGATTCAGGCCGCCAGGCTTCTGCACCCGAAGCGCTGCTCCGGCTGAGGCTGGGTTTTGCCGAAGAGCTTGGCGAAGCGTTGGCCCAAGAGAGCGACGTTTCCCGGATCTCACTTGAAGACCGCTTTCATGAGCTTCTGCGTCCACTGCAATGGCTGCGGCTGCTTCAGTTGACTGAAGGTCTGATCGGCTGGACTGCGCTCACCCTCGTGCATCTGCCGCCGGGCCAGATTGCCAGCGACTCGCCCTTCCGGTTCCTGAAGTGATGTCGAGCGAGGTCGAGCAAGGTCGAGCGCTTCTCGCGCTTGCCGGGGCTAGTCCAGAACCGCCAGCAGGCTGACGATGCCGATCGCCACGGCGGCCAGCGCATCGCCTGCGATCAACCCGCCGCCGAACAGCGATGCGCTGCTCATGTCTTCCGGCACGTCGCTTTTCGCAGGCGTGCGCGCCGTCCAGAGGCTTCCTGCGACACCGCCAGCGCCGAACCACAGCGAAGTCGGCAAGTTGACGAAGCCTCCGAAAGACAGCGCATAGGGCGACGGCAACACAATGGCATCGAGCACGAAGCTGCGTGGACGCAACCACTTGCGCAGCAGCTCGATCACGAGGCCCGCGGCGATGCCGACGGCCATCGCAGTGCGCTGAAACGGCAGGTCCTCCGTCAGGCCGCGCAGCACGCCGACGAACTTGTAAGTCATGGCCGAACTCCATTCGGCCGGCTGCTGATCGGCCTTCAGCACGGTCTGGTCCTGGAGCAGCACCGGATAGGCCGCCATGAACAACCGCGCGAAGACCACCGCCAGCACGGCACCCACGACGACGCCCATCACCTGATAGCGGAACTGCACGACGCGCGGCGTGCCGAGCCGCCAGCCCGTGGAGCGGTCCTGCTGCATGTCGCAGGCGACACTCGTCGCCACCAGCAACACAGCGCCGGCCATCAGGCCCACGCCAGGATCGCGCAAGCCGATGGCGGCGAGGATGACGACCGTCACGACGAAGGCGGACGAGATCGGATTGGAGTCGCTGACCCCCACCGAGATGCCGTTCACCAGGGCAAACACGAGGACCAGCGCGACGGCCACCGCGAGAAAGAAGAGGGGCTGCCCCAGCAGCCAATGCCCGCATGCCAGCGTGGCGGCGGCCCAGAAGAGCACCCATGCGATCAGCCGCACGCTGTTGACGCGCCGCCAATCGTCTTTGCCTGGCGATGCATCTTGCGTGGCCCTCAAGCGTTCTTGCGGAAGGGCCCGCACGAAGAGGAGCGTCATGTCGACCAGCGCGGCGCCCATGATCGTTCCCAGGGCAATCAGGAACATGATCTTGCGCGGCGGATCGCCGGTCTGCAGCCATCCGATCGAGACGAAGTACGGTTGCAGCGCAATGCCGATCAGGCCGCCCGTCACGGCGGGGATGCCGATGCGGGCGCCGACGACGAGGCCCGCACCGAAAGTCGAAGCAGACAAGCCGATGGCGCCCAGCAGCGGAACTCGGGTCGACGCCAGCCCTGACAACAACCCGATGCCTATCCCACCGCCGAGCTGTCCCACGGAGCGCCGCAGCAGTGCGGGATCGGTCAATGCCCGAAGGATGTTGGCGACCGCCAGCCCCGAAGGAAAGGCGAGCCGCATGCGGTCGACCAGCACGGGCGTGTAGAGCATGCCGACCCCCACACCGAACATGCCCACGCAGGCAAGGTAGAGCGCCATCTGCCACGCTGGCGGCTGCGGCATGCCCATCCACGCCATGGCCTGCAGCAGCACGCCAAGCCCGCTCATGCTGGCGACGGACGAAGCCGCCGTCTGGATGTAGTTGGCGCCGTGGCGCCCGGCCGCGCCGTAGCCTGCGGTGACGGCAGAGCCGAGCAGCCCTGCCAGCACTTGTCCGCCGACGAAGAAGCCGAGCGAGAAGTTCATGTAGGCGGCCGTCACGCCGGCCAATGGCCCCAGGATGAACATGCCCGTGCACGCCAGGAGCAGGTGATATTGCCAACTGCCCTCGGTGGGCAACCAGCGCCATCGGGGGCTTTGGCTTTGGTGGGAATCCATGGACGGCGATGATCTCGCACTCGTGCCCCGCATTGGCCATTCAGTTCACCGTCAGATGACTTTCCTCGACACAATCACGCCAAACAAGAGGAGACAGCATGACGGTTCCAGCCACCTTCACCGAGATCCTTGCCCACTGGGAAGCCCGGCAGCCCGATGCCGTGGCGCTGACCTTTGGCGAATCAAGCCTGAGTTGGGCCGAGCTGGCCCGGCGGGTGCGCCGCAATGCTGCAGCGCAGCGGGCGGCGGGGCTCCAACCCGGCGACCGGATTGCCGTTCTCGATCTCAACCATCCGTCTTGCCTCGAACTCACGCTCGCGTGCGCGCAGGTCGGTACGGCCAATGCCGTGGTCAACTTCAGACTCGCCCCGCCCGAGATCGCCTATGTGATCAACGACGCGCGCGCCCGGCTGCTTTTCGTCGGACCGGAGTTCGCCGGGGCCGTCGAAAACCTGCGCGACAAGCTGCCCGCCGTGGAGCGGGTGATCCGCATCGGCGGGCCCGAAGACGAGTACGAAGCCTGGCTCGCGGCGCATGAGCCCGATGGCGAGATTCATCCTGCAAAGCCGGACGATTGCTTTCTGCAGCTGTACACGTCGGGCACCACGGGCTTTCCCAAGGGCGCGATGCTCACCCACCGCGGCATGGTCGCGCATTCATACAACGTGGCAGTCGACCAGGGCATGGATGTCGACGCACGCGTCCAGGTCGCAATGCCGTTGTTTCATGTCGGCGGGACCAGCTACTCGCTCGCGGTGATCAGCCAAGGCGCACGGATTTTCATGCTGCGCATGCCCGACCCGGCGGCGGTGCTGGAAATGCTGGAGCGCGAGAAGATCACGCACACCTTCCTGGTGCCGGCGCTGCTGGCAATGATGACCAGGGTCCCCGGTGCGGCGCAACGCGACTTCTCCGCATTGAAAACGCTGTCCTACGGTGCCTCTCCGATGCCGCTTCCGGTGATGCGCGCTTCGCTTGAGCTGTTTCCCGGAGTGATGCAGCAGGTCTATGGCATGACCGAGGAAAGCGGCGTCGTGACCATCCTCGGCGCAGCGGACCATGCCGACCCGGCAGTGGCTCACAGGCTGGTGTCGGCGGGCACGCCGATTCGCGGCGTCGAAATAAAGATCTGCGACCCGGCGACCGGCGAGGCGGTTGCGACAGGCGAGCCCGGAGAGATCTGGGTGCGCAGCGAGCAGGTGATGAGCGGCTATTGGGGCAAGCCGGAGGCCACTGCGGCGGCGATCACCAAGGACGGCTGGCTGCGCTCGGGCGATGGGGGCCACATGGATGCCGATGGCTATATCTATGTCACCGACCGCATCAAGGACATGATCATCAGCGGCGGCGAGAACATCTATCCGGCGGAAATCGAGCGGGTGCTGATCGAGCATCCGTGCATCGCCGATGTTGCAGTGATCGGTATTCCGGACGATCAGTGGGGAGAGGTCCCCAAGGCGGTGGTCGTTGCCGCGCCAGGGGCCAGCGTCGATGTCGAAGAGGTGTTGGCCTATTGCCGCGAACGCCTGGCTTCGTTCAAGTGTCCCAAGTCCTTCGATGTCATCCTGGAGTTGCCGCGGAACCCGACCGGCAAGGTCTTGAAGAAGGATCTTCGCAAGCCCTACTGGGAGGGGCGCAACCGCCAGGTCGTGTAGACCGAGGGCGAACCGACGGCACTCCTGTAGGCAGTCTCCCACGCCCGAAAGTCTCGTGGGCTGCGGTGGCTCCGCGCGACCGCGACGCAGCATGAATTCGTCTGCCGTCGCCGCGTCGCCGTGTGATTGCAGCTTTGCGGCGCGACGCATCACTCCAGGAGATCCCATGGACAAGATCGTGGACAAGATGACACCTGAGACATGGATGCTGATCGCCATCGTCGCGGCGGTCGTGCTGATCGCCCTCATTGCCTATGCCGTTTATCGCGGCAGACAGTCTCGTCGATTGCGGGAGCGCTTCGGTCCCGAGTATGAACATGCGGTCGCGACGCACGCCAGCCGCGCCGAGGCCGAAGCCGAGTTGAGGCGCCGCGAGGAGCGCGTCGAACATCTGACCATCGTTCCACTCACCCCGGCGGACGGCGCACGCTTCAGCGAAGCCTGGACCGCGCTGCAAGCCCAGTTCGTCGACAACCCGCGAGGTGTGGTCGACCAGGCGGATGCACTGGTGCGCGAACTGCTCGCCAAGCGCGGCTATCCGCTGGCCGACTTCGAGAACCGCGCGGCCGACGTTTCCGTCGATCACCCTGTCGTGGTGAACAACTACCGCGCAGCGCAGGAGATCCGGCACCGCGTTCTCCAGGGCGACGTGGAGACGGAAGAGCTGCGCAAGGCGGTGGTTCACTACCGGGCGCTGTTCGACGAATTGCTGGAAGTGCGTGAACAGCGGCCGGGCGCCAAACCCGTGCAGTCAATGCGGCCGGGCCGGCCGATGGAGGTTCGATCATGATTTTCGATTCCAAGCGCCGTCGGCCGCCAGAGGCCGAATCGGAAGTGGCGACGGTCGCGGACCGCGAGCACCGTCCCGACGAGCGAAGCGGCGGACATGAAGACGCCCCGCCCGTGGCGCACGCCACGGCCGACGCCAGAGCCGAGCAACCGATTTCCGGCGGTGGAGTTGGAATGGACGCCCATGCCCCCGCGAACCGAGCCGTGGAGCGGCAGGGCGCCGACGCTGGGCATGCGCACGGTACTGGCGGTACATCGGAGAGCGAGCGCGAAGAACTGGAACCGCTCTTTCCGCCAGACCTGGCGAAGCAATTCCGCCACGGCTGGGACGCAGTGCAGATCGGCTTTGTCGATGACCCGCGGCAGGCGGTGCGCAACGCCGACGAGTTGGTGAAGCAAGTGCTGCAAAGCCTCACGGAGACCTTCGGCGGAGAGCGCGGTCGCGTCGAAGCGCAGGTTGCGCAAGCGGATTCGACATCGACGGAAGACTTGCGAGTGGCCCTGCGGCGCTATCGCTCCTTCCTGCACCGACTGCTGTCGCTTTAGCTCCAGGCGCTCAGGTCGAGAGAAACGGCACGCCGGTGGCGCTGCCGTCTTCGATGTCGGCATCGATGTCGATGCGTGCGCCGCTTGCGGGATCGAACAGATGCACGCCGCCCGGCTTCGGGCGCAGATGCACGGTGTCGCCGGGCGCGACGGACAGGCGCTCGTGGAAGAGTGCAATCACCTGGGTATCGCCCATGCGGACGCTGAGTTGCGTGTCGGACCCGAGCGGTTCGACCACCAGGACCTGACTTGCCGCACCCTCAGCCGGCGTACAGATCTCGAAGTGCTCGGGCCTGATCCCGCAAATGACGTCGCGTCCCGCATGGATGAGAGAAGCCGTCTGCGACAGCGGCAAAGAGACGCCTGCCGCTTCAAATCCTTTCGGCGTGCAGCGGCCTCGGATGAAGTTCATCGCGGGCGAGCCGATGAAGCCGGCAACGAACTGATTGGCAGGCCGGTCGAAGAGTTCGAGCGGCGATCCGACCTGCTCGACACGGCCTGCGTTGAGCACCACGATGCGGTCGGCCATGGTCATCGCTTCGACCTGGTCGTGCGTGACATACACGGTGGTGGTCTTGAGGCGCTGGTGCAGGCCCTTGATCTCGCCTCGCATCACGATGCGCAGCTTGGCATCGAGGTTGGACAGCGGCTCGTCGAAGAGGAACACCTGCGGATTGCGCACGATCGCGCGCCCCATGGCGACGCGCTGGCGCTGCCCGCCGGAGAGTTGGCGCGGATAGCGATCGAGCAGTTGCGCCAGCCCGAGGATGTCGGCCGCCCATTGCACGCGCTGGGCGATCTCGGCGCGAGCACTGCCGCGATGCTCCAGCGAGAAGCCCATGTTCGCCGCCACCGTCATGTGCGGATAGAGCGCGTAGTTCTGGAACACCATCGCGATGTCGCGGTCCTTCGGATCGAGGTCCGTCACATCGCGTCCGCCGATGTGGATGCGCCCCTGCGTGACCGCCTCCAGTCCGGCGATCATTCGCAGCAAGGTCGACTTGCCGCAGCCCGAAGGCCCGACGAGCGCGACGAATTCGCCGTCATGAATATGCAGGTCGAGCCCGTGGATGACCTGCACGCCGCCAAAGCGTTTCTGGATTCGGGAGAGAAGGACTTCTGCCATGAATGGATTGGAGTGAAGAGGCTCAGCCTTTGAGTCCCGTATGCGCCAGGCCTTCGACGAACTGCTTTTGCGCGAGCACGAAGACGATCAGCACCGGCAGTGCCGTGAGCGTGGCCGCGGCAAGCTGGATGTTCCACATCGGCCCGCCGTAGGCGTCGGTGTATTGCGTGAGCGCCTGCGGAAGCGTGAACTTCGATGGCGTCGACAGGAAGACGATCGGCTCCAGGTAGAGATTCCAGCTATGCAGAAAGGTGAAGATCGCCACCGATGCCAGCGCCGGACGCGCCAGCGGAAGTGCGATGGTGCGGAAAATCCTGAAGCGGCCGAGACCGTCCACGCGCGCGGCTTCTTCCAGCTCCGGCGGCAGTGCGATGAAGAACTGGCGCATCACGAATGTCGCAAAAACGCTCGGTGCGCCGAAGACCGGAATCAGCACCAGCGGCCAATGCGTGTTGACCCAGCCCAGCTTCAGAAACATCTGGAACAGCGGCACGATGGTGACTTCGGAGGGGATCAGCAAGCCCGTCAGCACCACGATGAACAACGCATTGGCGCCAGGAAAGCGAATGCGCGCGAACGCATATCCGGCCATCGATGAGATCGCGAGCGTGGCAGCCGTGACCACTGCGGCAATCCATGCCGAGTTCCAGTACTGCTGCGCGAAGGGCTGCACCGTGAACACCTGCTTGTAAGTGCTCCAGTCGGGATGCGACGGAAAAAGCTGCGGCGGAAAAACGAAGATGTCGCTGATCGGCTTGAACGACGAAGTCACCATCCACCAGGTCGGGAACACGAACGGAATCAGCAACACGCACAGCAAGCCGTACAGCACGACTTTCATGCGTCCGGAGGTCTGGTTGATTTCACTGTTCATGGAAGACGAACTTCTTGCGCATTTGCCATTGCGCGAGCGTCAGCAGTGCGACGATCGCGAACAGCACGATCGCCAGCGTCGATCCATAGCCGAACCGATGGAACTGAAAAGTCTGCTGGTACAGGTAGTACACCAGCACGGTGGTCGACACTCCGGGGCCGCCTTGCGTCAGCACCGCGATCTGCGCGAACACCTGCAGCGAACCGACGATCGTGATGATGGACGTCAGCAGGATCGTCGGACTGATGAGCGGCAGCGTGATGCGGCGAAACTGCTTGAAGCGCGGCGCTCCGTCGATGCGCGCAGCCTCGTAGAGTTCGCGCGGGACGCCTTGCAAAGCCGCGAGAAACAGCACCATGTTGAGCCCGACGTTCTTGAACACCTGCACCACGATCACCGAAAGCATCGCCGTGGTGGGTGTGCGCAGCCAGTTCGGTCCTTCGATGCCCAACAGCGCGAGCATGCCGTTGATGCCGCCGTTGTTCTGCAACAGAAAGCCCCAGACGATGGTCCAGGCAACCAGCGAAACCACCACCGGGGAAAAGAACAGCGTGCGAAACACCGTGATGCCGGGAAGCTTCTGGTTCAGCAACACCGCCAGCAAGAGCGCCAGCGACATGTTCAGGATCACCAGTCCGCCCGAGAACAAGGCGGAAGCGATCAGCACAGAAGGCAGCAGAGGGTCGTTCAGCAACTGCTGGTAGTTGGCGGTGCCTGTGTAGTTGAAGGTGTTGGCCAGCACGTTCCATTCGTGCAGCGAATACCAGAACACCAGCAGCAGCGGCACGAGCACGAAGACGAGCGTCCCCGCCAGTTGTGGTGCGGCGAACAGCAAGCCCGCCACGCTGTCGCGCCGCGCAATGGTCCAGAACGGCCGCGGCGCCGGGAGCGGCTCGGGCGTGCGATCGAGTACGCGTGCCATGGCGCCTCAGGCCTTATTGCGCGAGCAGCGGGCCGATCTGCGCGCAGATCGAGCGCGTCGCCGCAGGGATGTCGGCCTTCGGCTGCCACACGGCATCGAGACCGGAGCGCACCATCTGCTGCAGGCGCGCGAAGTCCGTGTGTGCCGGCATGACCTTGCCGGTGGAGATGCCCGAGACGACGACCTTGTCGAGCTGCACCGGCGAGAGCAGGGCATTCGTCTTGCCGAGCACTTCGGCATTGAGCAAGGACTTGCGCGCCGAAGGGAAGAACTGCGCGAGCTTGGCCGAGTTCTCCGGATTGGTCATGTAGCCGACGAAAGCGGTCGCCATCGCCGCGTCCTTGCCTGCCTTCAGCACGCCGATGCCTGCCTGTCCGACGATCGCGTAATCGCCGGCCGGACCCTTGGGCAGCGGCACGAGATCCCAGTCGAAGCGCTTGTCCTTGGGAAGCAGCGAGGCACGGCTGATCTGCGTGATCGTCATTGCGGCGTCGCCGGCGAAGAAGTCGACGTTCTGCCCCGGCCCGGGGATTGCCTTCTTCACGAAGATCGCCTCGTGGATGAAGCCAAGCGCATCGACCATCGGCCTGTCTGCGAAGGTGCAACGCTTGCCGTCGGCACTCCAGGGCGCGGCGCCCCATGCGTTCCATACCGACGACAGGTATTGCCAGGCCTGGTAGTTGAAGTCGCGCACCACGAGGCCGCCCTTGCCGCCTTGCGCCACGGCCTGAGCGGTTGCGATGGCATTGGGCCAGGTCCATTCGCCGGCGGCGATCAGTTCCGCCGGGGTCTTGGCGCCGGCCTTGCGGATGAGGTCGTTGTTGACGAACACCGCAAAAGGCGAGGTCGAGAAGGGATAGGCGTAGAGCACGCCGTCCTTCGACCAGCGCTCTGTGGCGGAAGGGCTGATCTCGCCCAGGTTGTAGCCCGGGGTGGCGGCGAGCGGCTTGCTGAGCGGCACGAGCGCGCCCGAGTTGACGAAGTCATAGGCGCTGGTCTCGAAGATCCACGCCATGTCCGGCGCGTTGCCGCCGGCGATCTGCGTGGTGAGCGCCGTGGTGTAGTTCTCGAAAGGCAGCGACTCGAAGGTGACAGTGACGTCGGGATGCTCCTTCTTGAAGCCATCGGCAATGCCGTTGAAGAGCTTCAAGTGGGCTTCGTTGGCGCTCCAGATGGTCATGCGAAGCCTAGTCTCTGCCGATGCGCCGGCCGCGAGCGCGAGCGACAGGGCCAGGCCGCCGGCAATGGCGCGCAGGGTGACGGACTTCTTGCTTTGAAACATGGGTGGTCTCCTCGGTGTCTTCTCGGTGAGCGGGCTCAGTAGGCGCGCACGTCGGGCCAGCGCGTCTCCACGCCCGCGCGGGCCAGCAGCGCCTGGAAGCTCGCGAGCCGCGTGTCGTCCGCCTGCACCTGGTGCGGCGTCACCTTGCCTTCGAGGCAATGCGCCGCCAGCATGCCGGCCACTTCGCCTACGTTCCATTCGACCGGGTGCAGCCGGTAGCAGCCGTTGGTGATGTGCGTCGTGGCGATGTTCTTGCCGCCGGCCAGCAGGTTCGTCATGCGGCGCGGCAGCAAGGCGCCCAGCGGGATTTCGAAGGGGCAGGACGGCACGTCGATGTAGTTGTCGCCGCCCGTCGAGGGGTGCAGGTCGATGCGGTACATGCCGACGCCCACGCTGTCGCGGTAGTGCACTGCGCCCTGGTCGCCGCGCACGGCATGCGACAGATGCTGCTCGACGATGCGTGTCATGCCGATGATGCGCCGGCTCTCTCGCACATAGGGCGCCATGGCCAGGCCGTGCGTCGTGCCCGTGACGTCGCCGCGCAGGCGCAGCCCCGGAAAACCCGTTCCGCCATCGGCGCGTGGTGCTTCGGTCTGCAGCCAGTAGAAGACCGAGTGCGACAACTCCGCCGCGGACTGCAGATGGCGCGCCTTCTCATCTTCGGAGACATCGAGGATCGACCCCTCCATGTAGTCGATCATGGGCCAGTTCACGAGGCAGATGTCGGACGCATAAGCGCCCGGCCTGAAGTTGCGCCGCGCCGCGATGCGCCTGAAGGTCCACAGGTTCTGGTCGCCTCCGCTCTTGCGTTGGTCTGCATCTACGAGCAACGGATCGTCATCCGGATTGGGCGTGAACGATCGCTCGGCGATCTCCAACGTGCGCGGGTTCGGCGCCTTGAAGCCGAGCAGCGGGCCGCCCCAGAAGTGCGGTTGATATTCGCGCCAGAAGTCGTAGTTGCGGGGTTTGTCGATGGTGTGGTCGCCGTCGACGTGGTCGATCGCAAAGCAGATCGAAACGGCCTGCACGTTGTCCGGCTGTGCGGTCGGCGGGGCGCTCGGCTCGCCGGTGTCGGCCTGGCTTTCGAAGCCGATCGCGTATTCGCAGCCAGTCAGGGGCAGCACGTCGCCCAGCTCGGTGGCGTCGATGACGAACGCGGCCGCGACCGTGATCTCTTCCTGCGTGTCGCGATGGCGCAGCGTGACCGAACGCACTTTGTCGCCGTCGGTGTCGGCCGCCACCGGGCGGTACGGTTGCAGCACTGTCAGGCGACCTGCGCCGCGATGAGGCGCCAGCATGGCTTCGATTACCGCGAGCCCGACGCGCGGTTCGGCGCAGAGGCGGCTGACCCAGCCGGCGCCGGGGTTGAGTTCGTCCCATGCGCGGCTGGCCGCGGTGAGCGGATAGTGATCGCGGTAATAGCGCCGGATGCCATTGCGCAGCGCGCGATAACGGCGCGTGACGCCGAACTGCTCTACCCAGCTGTGCTCGTCCGGCGGCACCGCCTGGCTGGTGAGCTGTCCGCCGAGCCAGTCGTACTCCTCGCTCATCACCACCGAACGGCCGGCCTCCAGCGCGCCCAGCGCAGCGGCCACGCCGCCGAGGCCGCCGCCTACCACCAGGATGTCCGTCTTCATTTCTCGCATGCTGTGTCGTTTCAGTCGGTTGAGGTGTCAGTGAGCGTTGGCAGGCCCGAGGGTTTCGCCGCGGATCGGCTCGCAAGGCAGCAGCACTTGTTGCACGGCTTGCGACATGCCGCCTTCAACCCGACGGACCAGCATCGCGGTCGCCTGGCGGCCCATCTCTTCGCGTGGAACCACGAACGAGGCGAAACGCGTGCCACTGCCTTCGGTGCGAACGTGAGAGCCCAGGGCGACGACGGACAAGTCTTCCGGCAGCGCCAGGCCGCGCGCCTTGGCCGCGCGCTCCATTCGAACGACGTCGGCAAGCTCGACGCAGAAAGCGACCGTCGCGCCGCTGCCGAGCAGGGCGTCGAGCAGTTCAACGTCGTCGGCTGGCGTGTCCGGCATTTGCAGGACCAGTTCCATGTCGGCGCCGAGGGCCGCGGAGAAGCCTGTCCAGCGATCGAACTGCGACTCCGCCGGACCGATGGACCCCAGATAGGCCAGGCGGCGATGCCCGAGGTCGTGGGCCTGCCGCACGAGAGCGCCCGTGGCCGCGGCATAGTCGCCGCCCACGAAAGGCACTCGCCCGCCGGCATCCTCGCGCCGGCCGATCGCAACGAAGGGAAAGTCGCCGGCCACCAGCCGCGCGAGTTCCGTCCGGTCGAAGGTCTTGCCCAGCACGATGCAGCCATCGGCGATGCGCAGCCGGCTTTCCTCGGCAAATATCTTTCGCTGTGCGTCACTGCTGGCGCCGGTCAAAAGCAGAAGGTCGTAGCCCCGCGCCTGCGCTTCCTCCTCGATTCCGAAGAGAAAGGGCAGGAAGAAGTCGGCGTGCGCGTTCGGAAAAGCGGGTTCGTAGGTGAACACGCCGAGGATGCGGTTCGAGCCCTTCGCCATCCGGCGCGCAATCGGATCGGGCACATAGCCGGTGTCGCGAATGATCTTCTGCACTCGCTCGCGGGTTTCAGGCGGAATGCGGGCGAGCGCGTTTTCGGCCCCGTTGAGCACCAGGGACACGGTCGCCTGACTCACGCCCGCGAGCTTGGCGATGTCGAGCTGGGTGACGCGGCGGGCGGCGGGCATTTGTGGCTGCTGATGCGCATTAGCAATTTAGTAATGCGTATTATCAGCAAAGAATCCGCAACTTCGCGGTGGAAAGAGGGCAGGGATTTCCCTGCTTTATCTGCTTTATCTGCTTTAGGGACGCAAAAGCAGCGGCCGCAAAAACAGCAAACCCAACAGAGGTCCGGGCAGCAAAAGCCAGGCGATCGAGGTTCCCATCCGGTCCACGCTCGAAGTGACCCAGGTGATCGACAACACTGTCACGAAGAAGCCCAGGCTGTTCTGGATTGCCAGTGCACTGCCGACGGCGGTGGGCGGGCAGGCCTTGGCCGCGATGGCCGAGAACTGCGCGGAGTCCGCAATGACCGCGACGCCCCAGAGCACCAGCGCCGCCATGCACAGGCCGAGTCCCGCGGTGCTCACCCAGGGATAGACAAGACACATCGTCCCCGACGCTGCCAGGGCTGCGGCGGCGACCCTGGGGCTGCCGAATCGCTTGCTCATGGAGCCGCCGAGCACGCAGCCGACTGCACCGACAGCGATCACGAAGAAGGACAGTGACGAGATCCAGCGCGGCTGGATCGCTGCGGCGATTCCTGACTGCCGCACCGCATGGGCGACCAGGAACGGCACCACGGTCCAGAAGGCATAGAGCTCCCACATGTGACCGAAGTAGCCGAGCGCACCCGCCCTGAATGCGGGGTTCCTGAACATGGTGAGTGCTTCGCCCCAGCGCGCGCTTCTTCCGGGTTGTCGCTTCAAGTAGGGCCCATCGCCCAGCGAGAACACCGCGGCAGCCGCGAGCAGCGCCAGCACGGATGACGTCAGGATGACGCCCTGCCACGACAGGTCGCCGCCCGCCGCACGTATGGCGTGGGGCAGGGCGGTTCCGAGCGTCAGCATCGCCACCAGCAGCCCCAGCGATGCACCGGTGCTGCCTTCGCTCCACGAGATGACCATCTTCATGCCCAGCGGGTAGATCCCGGCCAGGCACACGCCGACGATCAATCGCAGCACGAGCGCTTGGTGCAGGTCGACGGGCGCGAGCGCAAAAGCCGCGTTGAATGCAGCGCCCGCCACGCACGACACCGCGAATATCCGGCTCGCGGAAAAGCGATCCGCCAGACCCGATATGGCGAGGAGCAGCGTTCCGAGGATGAACCCGATCTGCACCGCACTCGTGAGCTGCCCCAGTTGCGCCGGAGAAAGCGACCAGACGCGCACCAGGTCGTCCGCCGCGCTGTTGGGGCTGAACCAGAGCGAGGTGCCGAACAGTTGCGCGATGACGATGGTCGCGACCGGGTGTCGGCTCCAGGTGTGACGCTTCATTGGTCGACCCGTCGTTTGTCGTTTATGTTTCCCCTGGGCAGGACGCCGGCACCGGCCGCCTCGCCGGGCTTTTCTGGTACGGGCGCCGATAATGCGCCTCGCCGGATAAACCCTGCTTCAACTTGCTAAAGTTCGCGTCAGTTCGCAAACCATTTGCCCTGCTGGCGAGTGCCGCTGCGCCCTTGTTCAACCTATCCAAAGCCTGCCATGACTGCCGGAAAATCCCAGATCATCTACACCCTCACCGACGAGGCGCCTCGCCTGGCAACCGCTTCGCTGCTGCCCATCATCAAGACCTTCGCCGCGCCGGCCGGCATCGACGTCACCACCAGCGACATCTCGGTGGCCAGCCGCATCCTGGGGCAGTTTTCAGAGCTGTTGACCGAAGCGCAGCGCGTGCCGGACAACCTGGCCGAACTCGGCAAGCTGACGCTTCGCCCTGAAGCCAACATCGTCAAGCTGCCCAACATCAGCGCGTCCGTGGCCCAGCTGAAAGCCGCCATCAAGGAACTGCAGGACAAGGGCTACAAGATTCCGGATTACCCCGAGAACCCGAAGACGGACGAGGAAAAGGACATCCGCGCCCGCTACAACAAGTGCATCGGCAGCGCGGTGAACCCGGTCCTTCGCGAAGGCAATTCCGACCGCCGCGCGCCCAGGGCAGTGAAGGAATTCGCACGCAAGCATCCGCACAGCATGGCCGAGTGGAGCCAGGCGTCGCGCTCGCACGTGTCGCACATGCATCACGGCGACTTCTATCACGGCGAAAAGTCGATGACGCTTGACAAGGCCCGCGACGTGAAGATGGAACTGATCACCAAGAGCGGCAAGGCGATCGTGCTCAAGCCGAAGGTCTCGCTGCTGGAGCGCGAGGTGGTCGACTCGATGTTCATGAGTAAGAAGGCGCTGGTCGACTTCTATGAGCAGCAGATCCAGGACGCCCACAACACCGGCGTGATGTTCTCGCTGCACGTGAAGGCGACCATGATGAAGGTGTCGCACCCGATCGTGTTCGGCCATTGCGTCAAGATCTTCTACCGCGAGGCTTTCGAGAAGCACGCCAAGCTCTTCGAAGAACTGGGCGTGAACGTCAACAACGGCATGGTCGATCTCTACAACAAGATCGCCGCGCTGCCACAGAGCACGCAGGACGAGATCCGGCGCGACCTGCATGCGTGCCATGAGCACCGCCCCGAACTGGCCATGGTGGATTCCGCCAAGGGCATCACCAACTTCCATTCGCCCAACGACATCATCGTGGACGCCTCGATGCCCGCGATGATCCGCAACGGCGGCAAGATGTACGGCGCCGACGGTCGCCTGAAGGACGTGAAGGCCGTCATGCCTGAAAGCACCTTCGCCCGCATCTACCAGGAGATGATCAACTTCTGCAAATGGCACGGCGCGTTCGACCCGAAGACCATGGGCACGGTGCCCAACGTCGGCCTCATGGCCCAGCAGGCCGAGGAATACGGCTCGCACGACAAGACCTTCGAGAT
The DNA here is from genome assembly GCF_056399425.1 of Variovorax sp. 01N429. Taxonomy (NCBI): domain Bacteria; kingdom Pseudomonadati; phylum Pseudomonadota; class Betaproteobacteria; order Burkholderiales; family Comamonadaceae; genus Variovorax; species Variovorax sp. 01N429. Next base: position 204,027 of record NZ_JBFTRG010000004.1, read on the forward strand.
CACCGAAGACGGCATGGCCAACATCACCGACCTCAACACCGGCGAAGTGCTGCTCAGCCAGAACGTGGAAGCCGGCGACATCTGGCGCATGTGCCAGGTCAAGGACGCCGCCATCCGCGACTGGGTCAAGCTGGCCGTCACGCGTGCGCGCAACTCGGGCATGCCGGTGGTGTTCTGGCTGGACGCCTATCGTCCGCATGAAGCGCAGCTGATCACCAAGGTCAAGATGTACCTGCACGAGCACGACACGACGGGGCTCGACATCCAGATCATGAGCCAGGTGCGTGCCATGCGCTACACGCTGGAGCGTGTCGTTCGCGGTCTGGACACCATCAGCGCGACCGGCAACATCCTGCGCGACTACCTCACCGACCTGTTCCCCATCATGGAACTCGGCACGTCGGCCAAGATGCTGTCGATCGTGCCGCTGATGGCCGGCGGCGGCATGTACGAAACGGGCGCCGGCGGCTCGGCGCCCAAGCACGTACAGCAACTGGTGGAAGAGAACCACTTGCGCTGGGATTCGCTGGGTGAGTACCTGGCGTTGGCCGTGAGCCTGGAAGACCTGGGCATCAAGAACAACAACGCCAAGGCCAAGGTCCTGGCGAAGACGCTCGACGCCGCCACCGGCAAGCTGCTGGACAACAACAAGGGTCCGTCGCCCAAGACCGGTCAGCTCGACAACCGCGGCAGTCATTTCTATCTCGCGCTCTACTGGGCGCAGGCTTTGGCCGAACAGTCCGACGACAAGGAACTGGCCGCGCACTTCAAGCCGCTCGCAGACGCCTTGGCCGCCAACGAGAAGAAGATCGTCGACGAACTCGCTGCCGTGCAGGGCAAGCCGGCCGAGATCGGCGGCTACTACCTGCCGGACCCGGCGAAGACCGATGCCGTGATGCGCCCCAGCGCAACGTTGAACTCGACGCTCGCCGCCGCGAGCGCCTGACCGCGGAAGCCTCCTTCGGAAGCGCCGCTTTCAACGGCCTTCCGACGGCCTCCGATCGAGCCGGTCAGTTGGCTGCCTACAGCCAATCGCGCGCTCCGCCTGACGTCGCGCCCCACCCGCGCGAAATAGCTTGGTAGAACCAGCCGCCCGGGAGTGCGGAAGTCTGATCATGCCGGCTCCCGAGCTGTTCCAGCAGACGGAGCCAGCCATGAAGCCCAAGCAGTTCATCGATCTTTGTCGAACTTCGGTCGTGGCGTGGTCCGACGACTACGCGCCCAGCATGGGCGCAGCCATCTCGTACTACACGATCTTCTCGATGGCGCCGCTGCTCGTGATCGTGATCGCCATCGCCGGCGCCTTGTTCGGCCGTGAAGCCGCCCAAGGGCAGATCGTGGCGCAGATTTCAGGGCTGGTCGGCCAGGACGGAGCGACCGCGGTCGAAGGACTGCTGCGCAGCGCGAACGAGCCGCAGCGCGGCCTCATTGCAGGATCGATCAGCGTCGTGGTGCTGCTCATCGGCGCGACGTCGGTCTTCGCTGAGCTCCAGAGCGCGCTCGACCGCATCTGGCATGTCCCCGAAAAGGAAAAGCCCTCGGGCGTGTGGGCCGTGCTGCGTGCGCGGATCCTGTCGTTTGGCCTGATCCTGGGGCTCGCTTTCCTGCTGATCGTCTCGCTTGTCGTGAGTGCAATGCTGGCGGTGTTCGACACGTGGTTCGGAAGCCTGCTCCCCGGCTGGGAGGTCATTCTGCAGGGCATCAACGAGCTGTTCTCGATCGGGATCTTCACGCTTCTCTTCGCGATGATTTTCAAGTTGATGCCGACCGTGCCGATTGCCTGGAAGGACGTGGCGACCGGCGCCTTCGTCACGGCGCTGCTGTTCGAACTCGGCAAGTTGCTGATCGGGCTCTACTTGGGCAAAAGTGGATTCCAGCAGTCGTTTGCGGCCGCCGGGTCGCTGGTCGTGCTGGTGGCCTGGGTCTACTACGCCTCGCAGATATTTCTGCTCGGCGCCGAGTTCACCAAAGCCTACGCAGACCGGCACGGCTCACGCTCCGCTCGCCGGGCGGCGGACGCGACGCGCAGCAGCGCGGACAGCGCAGGGCCGACCAAGGCTTCGGCCGGTGCGGCACCGCCGCCGCCGATGCCGGACTACTCCGGCCTTGGCCAGACTGCCAGGATGCAAGTCGAGGTCGACCGTCGCGTCGACTCGGCAGCGCAGCAACTCATCAAGCGCCTGGTGGTGCTGGGCGTTCTGGTGACCGCCAACGCAGTGGCGGCCCGCTGGACCAAGCGCAAGGAAAAATCAAGGCGCCAGCGCAGGATGCGCACTGCGGCTTGAGCGCATCTGGCTTCGCAGGCCTTCAGGGGCTTTCAGCTGTGTCCCGGCCAGCCGGGCAGGTACGCGCATTTCTTCGATCGAGCCACTTCCAGCGCCTGGGCCAGGGCCTCCTTCGGATCTTCGTCGAGAAGGTTTTTCTGAATGGCGCGCCGAAAGTGATTCGCCCAAAGGAACTCGAGAAACGGCGCATCGGACTTGGCAAAGCCGCCGGCATCCCGAACCTCGCCGGCCAGGCTGCGATACGGATCGTCGCGCAGGTCCTCGAACGCCTTGGGAATGTCGTCGAATTCCCGCCGGTCGCCTGATTCGTCGTAGGGGTGGACCCAGCTGTAGTGGTCCATGAAGATCCAGAAGCTCCGGGGCTCGAGTTTGGACAGGTCCTTCACCACACCGACCGTGACGGATTCGGATTTTTCGCGCACGAGTGCGGCGGCGGTGTGATGGTGGTCGACGATGTAGAAGGTCTTGCCCGGCCCCTGGATGGCCGGGAACAACTCGCGCCGCATGGCCTCACGCCTTTCCTTGGGCGCAAGCTTAGACCACGACTTACGCTTTTTGTCGACTTCCTTGAACCCGACAGTGATCTGCGTTGGACGAAGCTCTCGGAGCTTCACGTCCTTGAGCTGCGAGCCAATGCTGTACATCGAAAGCCCCCAGGCAATGATGAAGGATCTTCGCGCAGTCCCTCGGCGCCGTGCAGTAGGAGAACGCCGTGAATGAACTCACAAGCCTCGTCAGCACGCTGTTCGGAGAAGGCCCGGATCTGGAGGTCTGGCAAATGGCGATGCGCGGTGCAGTGGTGTTTGTCATCGCGCTCGTGCTCATTCGCGCTTCGGGTCGGCGTTCGTTCGGCCAGCACAGCCCGTTCGACGCATGCATCACGGTTCTTCTCGGCGCCGTACTGAGCCGTGCGGTGGTGGGTGTGTCGCCGTTCTGGGGCATCGTTGCCGCGGCTGCGGTGCTTGTTGTCATCCATCGTGCAGTGGCGCTGGCCAGCACGCGCTGGGCCTGGTTGGATCACCTGGTCAACGGGCCGGAGATCGAACTCGTCCGTGACGGACAGATCGACCCGGCCGCCATGCGGCGGGCCCTCCTGACGGACAGGAATCTGCACGAGGCCATCCGGCAGTCGATCGGGAACAAGGCGATCTCGGATGTCGCGCTGGCCCTGCTCGAAACCGACGGAAAGGTCACCGTCGTCGGCAGGGAGGACCATGCGGGCTGAATGCGCGCAACCGGCTTCTCTTTTGTCCCACAAACGGCCCTGATGCAAAGGCCCAGGCTGGGTCCCTGTAAAGGAGCCGGCCATGCGCATGAACGTCAGCGAGTTTGTCTGCCAGAGATTGCAGGAATGGGGTCTTCATCGCATCTACGGCTATCCGGGTGATGGCATCGGCGGTCTGGATGTCGCTCTGGAGAAGGCCAAGGGCCTGCACTACGTGCAGGTGCGACACGAAGAAATGGCCGCGTTCATGGCTTCGGCGCACGCCAAGTTCACCGGCGAGGTCGGCCTCTGTTATGCGACGTCCGGCCCGGGCGCTATTCATCTCTTGAATGGCTTGTATGACGCGAAGATGGACCATGTGCCTGTCGTGGCGATCGTCGGTCAGCAGGCACGAACCGCGATCGGCGCCAGCTACCAGCAGGAGGTCGACCTTCAATCGTTGTTCAAGGACGTGGCGGGCGATTTCGTCGCCACGGCCGCGGTGCCGAGCCAGGTGCGCCACCTCGTCGACCGCGCCGTGCGCATTGCGGCGACGAACCGGACCGTGACCTGCGTCATTTTGCCGAACGACCTTCAGCAACTGGACTATGAAGAACCGCCCATGGCGCACGGGTCGACCCACACCGGGGTCGGCTATGCGGGGCCTGCGCAGCTTCCGGCGCCCGACCTCCTGCAAGCGGCAGCCAACGTGCTGAACGCGGGCGAGAAGGTGGCGATGCTCGTCGGCGCGGGTGCGCTTGGCGCCACGGATGAGGTGATCGCCGTCGCGGAACGGCTCCAGGCGGGCGTCGCCAAGGCTTTGCTCGGCAAGGCCGTGTTGCCGGACGACCTGCCGTGGGTGACCGGACAGATCGGCCTGCTGGGCACCGAGCCGAGTTGGGACCTCATGCAGAAGTGCGACACCTTCCTGATGGTGGGCTCGTCGTTTCCTTACAGCGAGTTCCTGCCCAAGCCCGGAAGTGCGCGAGGCGTGCAGATCGACATCAACGGCGCGTCGCTCAGCTTGCGTTATCCGATGGAGGTCAACATCGTCGGCGACAGCGCCGTGACGCTCCGCGCCCTGTTGCCGCTGCTGGACCCGAAGCCGGCCGGCGCGTGGCGCGAAGGCATTGAATCAGGCGTTGCCAAATGGTGGAACACGCTCGAAGAGCGCGCGATGCAACCGGCCAAGCCGATCAACCCGCAGCGCGTGTTCCGGGAGCTGTCGCCACGCGCGCCGGACAACTGCATCTTCACCGGCGACGCCGGCACGGTCGCCAACTGGTATGCGCGCGATATCTCCATGCGCCGCGGAATGATGGGCTCGCTGTCCGGCAGCCTGGCATCGCTCGGCTCCGCAACGCCCTACGCGGTGGCCGCGAAGATGGCGTTTCCTGACCGCGTCGTCATCGCTTTCATTGGCGACGGCGCCATGCAGATGAACGGATTGAACGTCATGATCACCGTCGGCAAATACTGGCGGCAGTGGTCGGATCCGAGATTGATCGTCCTGGTGCTGAACAACCGCGATCTCTCGCAGGTGACATGGGAAGAGCGCGTTCAGATGGGCGCTGGCAAGACCGAGTCGACCCAGAGCATTCCGGATTTTCCGTACCACCGCTATGCGGAGCTGCTGGGGCTCAAGGGCATCTACGTCGACGACCCGGAGCAGTTGGGCGCGGCTTGGGACGAGGCGCTCGCCGCCGACAGGCCGGTGATCTTCAACTGCGTGACCGACCCGAACGTGCCGCCGCTGCCGCCGCACATCACCGCCGAGGACGCGAAGAACTTCATGAAGATGACGGTCTCCGAGCCGGAGCTTGGCAGCGTGCTGTCGAATACGGTCAGGCAAGTCATGGCGAAGGTGTTGCCGGGATCGCGGCACTGAGGCGAACCAGTCATCAGGGTCTTGGGACTCCCGTCGGGTGGGTGCGGTCAGCAGGGCTCATCAGCGTAGGATGACCCCGCATCACTGAACAGAAAGCCCATCGTCATGTCCGGAACGCTCATCCTCATTGCCCTCGCAATCGCCGCAGTGGTCATCATGGTTGCTTTGGCAGTGCGCGAGAGCCGCAAGAAGGAAGATTCCTGACGCCGGATCGAGCATGCAATCGAAGCAGCTTCTCGCGCAGAAAGTCGAATTCGGCAACGCCGGCGATTTGGACACCAGCGGAACCGGCTGGTTTGTCGGCTTCAGCGACTGGACCAGGACGCCGCCGGCCCACTTGCGCCACATGCCCGCCGAAGAACTTGCGGCCGGGCTGTGCGTCAAGTGGTTTTCTCATCCAGCTGGAAATCCAAACGGTGAATCGAAGCCATTGAGCGATGGCCGGACGATGTCGATCCTGGTGAGCCCAAGTAGTGAATTCCGGATCGAGTTCGGCCACGGCCGACTTCGCGTCGAAGGAAATTCTGGCGCACACCTTGCGCCGCCATGGTGACTTCGTCATTTGGGGGTCCGGCCTATTTCATCGCGCATTTGGCGTGCAGCCGGCATGCATACTCACGGTTCGATGGTCCTCGCCACCTCCAACCCTTCGCAATTCAAAATGGTCACCTGCTATCTCCGATATGTCATCGACCCCTTCAAGCTGAAGGAATTCGAACACTACGGCAAGCTCTGGATCCCGCTTGTCGAGAAGTTCGGGGGACAGCATCACGGCTACTTTCTGCCGTCCGAAGGAGCGAACAACATCGCTCTTGCGATGTTCACCTTTCCAAGTCTTGCGGCCTACGAGATCTACCGCATTGCGTCCGCCGATGATTCCGAGTGCCAGGCGGCATTCAAGTATGCAGAAGACACGCGCTGCATCGTCAGCTATGAACGCAGCTTCTTCAGGCCGGTGTTCGAGTGACGAGCCCGGGTTGCGGCATGAACGCCACGGCACTTGCCCCCATCCTCGAGATCGAGGACTTGAGATTCGCGTACCCAGGGCAGCCGGCACTCGCGGCTGGATGGAGCGCTTGCATTGGCGGTGGAGTCACGCTGTTGTACGGCGACACAGGCAGCGGCAAATCGACCCTTCTTCGGCTGCTTGCGGGCACCATGCCCGGCAAAGGCCGACTGATCCTCTCAGGCGCACGCCTCGAGAGCGAACCGGAAGCCTATCGACGCCACGTGTTCTTTTGCGATCCGACGACCGACACGTTTGATCAGGTCACGGCAGTGCAGTGCACGGCATCTCTCAAGGCTGGCGATGCGCGCTTCGATGAGGCGAAGTGGCAGGGACTCGTCGAGGGATTTGGCCTGACTCCGCACCTGGACAAACCGATGTACATGCTCTCGACCGGCTCGAAGCGCAAGGTGTGGCTGGCCGCGGCGCTCGCATCGGAACGCGCACTCACGTTGCTCGACGAACCTGCAGCCGCACTCGACGCAGCATCGGTCCGCTTCCTGTGGCGCTCGCTCGCTGAATTGGCCGAGCGGCCCGACCGCGCCATCGTTGTCGCAAGCGCCGAGCGGATGGATTCGGTTCCGCTTGCCGGTTTGATGGAGCTACCGTTGCGGTGAACGCTGGCTTGGCCCGATAGCCCTTCGGACAGCCTTCCGGTCAGCCGCTGCTAGACTGCGCGCATTGCCTTCAATCGGACTCAAATGTCTACCCGTTCAAGCCTGAATTCCCTCACCGAAAGAGGAATGCGAATCGTCGAGCGACGCATCCCTCAACTCGCGGCAAAGGCTGGGCATGACGCCTATTGGGCGACTCTGAAACAGACCGGCGCCGTCATTGTGAAGACGAGCACCGGCCAAATGGTCGAACGCAAGCGCGACGGCAGCATCACCGTCATCAAGGATCTGCCGATCGGCAAACGCGTCAAGCCGGGCACGGTCCTCAAGCGTGTCAGGTAACGCGGCCGACGACGAACCTGGGACCAAGACTGCCAAGCCACCCCTGCGGGGGGCGGCCCAAATGGCCCGGCCGCGCCTTCGTGTTCTGGCCGGACCCAATGGTTCTGGAAAAAGCACGATCAAGCCTGAACTGGAACCCCGCTGGTTAGGCGTTTTCGTCAATGCTGACGAGATGGAGCGCGATCTCAAGGCCAGCCAGGGCTTCCTGAGCTTGCGCAATCTTGGGATCGGCGGCGAGCCGGTCGCGGCGTTAAAACGGATCAAGCGGAGCCTCAAGTCATCGGAACTGAAAAAGAGCTTCGACTTGCCGGCGCTGCTTTCGGGCATCACGCTCAACGACGCCATGATGCTGTGGGTGCCCGGCCCATACAACTCTTACCTCGCCGCGGCGTTGGCAGATGCCGTACGTCAGGAGCTTCTAGAGGAGGAACGGACCTTCACCTTCGAGACGGTGATGTCTCATCCCTCAAAGATCGAGTTCATGAGGAAGGCCCGAGCCCGCGGCTATCGCGTCTACCTCTATTTCGTGGCCACGGACGACCCGGACATCAACATCGACCGCGTGCAGCGGCGCGTGCTGCTGGGCGGACATCCTGTCGCTGCCGAGAAGGTTGTCGAGCGATATCACAAGTCGATCGCCCTGATGACTCAGGCGTGCGAGGTCGCCCACCGTGCCTACATCTTCGACAACTCGGGTTCCAAGCACAAGCTCCTCGCCGAGGTCACTGACTTCGAGACCATCGAGCTCGCGTCCAGCCGCATCAACCCTTGGTTTCTCGGCACCGACCTTTGGAATGCCTTCGCCTGAGCCTAGGACGACGACCAAGAGAACGATGGGAACTCGCCGCGAGCGCGTGTGCGAGTTTCTCCATTCAAGACGCGCTCGCACCCGGCTCCGTCGCCACGCTGGAGGGCGTCGGCGCGCTGAACCGCAGCCACATCCCTTCGCGCCGCAGCCGGAAACCGTGCGCCTTGACCAAATAGCGCAGTCCGATCAGCGCAGACCCCAACCCTGCGGCCGCAGCCACACCCATCGCCCAGCGCGGACCGAATGTGTCGGCCACCCAGCCCACCACGGGTGCGCCGATCGGCGTGCTGCCCAGCAGCGTGGCAAGCAGGATCGCGATGACGCGGCCTCGCAGCGCGGGCTCGGTCGACAACTGCACGAGGCTGTTGGTGGACGTCGTGATCGTCTGCGCCGCAATGCCGGTCACGACGAGCGCGATCCCGAAGCCGATGACGTTCGGCATCGATGCGGCCGCGAGGCAGCCGAACCCGAAAGCCGCCGAGCCGAACATCAGTAGCTCGAAACGCGGCCTCGCCCTGCGCGCCGCGAGCAACGCGCCGGTGACGGAGCCGATGGCCATGGTCGACGACAACAGACCGTACTGCCCCGGCCCGCCATGGAAAGCGCTCACGGACATGGTCGAAATGAAGATCGGAAAATTGAGCCCGAAGGTGGCCACAAGGAGCAGCATCGCGAGCAAGGCGCGAAGGTCGGGCCGCCGCCAGACATAGCGGAAGCCCTCCATCAGGCTGCCTTTGGCGCGTCCGGTCGTGCCCAGCCGCGGAAACAGTTCAGACCGGCGCAGGCTGAACAGTGAAGCCAGCACCGCCACGTATGACAGCGCGTTCAGCAGGAATGCCTCGCCGGGTCCGGTCGCGGCGATCACCAGCCCCGCCACCGCCGGGCCCACCATGCGCGCGGCGTTGAAGGATGTGGAATTGAGCCCCACCGCATTGGCCAGCTCGGTCTCCGGGACCAGCTCCGAGACGAAGGTTTGCCGGGCCGGGGCATCGAAGGCCGCGACGCAGCCCAGCACAAGCGCAAACACGTACACGTGCCAGAGCTGGACCATTCCGCTCATGGTGAGCAGGCCCAGTCCGAGCGCCAGCAGGCCCATGGTGGCCTGTGTCGCCATCAGCACCTTGCGCCGGTCCAGCCGATCGGCCGCCAGTCCGGTGAAAGGCAGCAGCACGAGTTGCGGCCCGAACTGCAGCGCCATCACGATGCCGACAGCCGTGGCGTTGTGCTTGGTCAGGTGCGTCAGGACAAGCCAGTCCTGCGCGGTGCGCTGCATCCACGTGCCGATGTTCGACACCACCGCCCCGGCCGCCCACAGCCGGTAATTGCGAATTCGCAGTGATCGGAAGGTGCCGCTCACCGCACCTCCAACTTCGAGACGATGTCCGAGCTGCTGCCGGTTTCGCCCAGGCGCGGAAAGATGCGCTCGACGCTGTTGGCATGCGCCTGCTCGTTGCGATCGGTCATGGCGTCGATGGCCAATGTGACGTTGAAGCCGAGCTCGTGGGCTTGTCGCGCGGTCGATTCGACGCCGATGCTGGTGGCGATGCCGGCCAGCACGACCTGCGTCACACCGCGCCCGCGCAGGGTGGCCGCCAGATCGGTGCCGGTGAAGGCGCCCCAGGTCTTTTTGCTGATGCGGATGTCTTGCGGCTGCGCACCGAGTTCTGGCACGAGGTCGGCCCAGTCCGCGCCCGGAGCGGCTCTGGCCGGTTGCGGATCGGTTCGCCCGGGAGCGCCGCCGATCACGTTCACCAGCACCACCGGCAACTGGTGGCGGCGGAAAGCGGCGGCCAGCTCCGCGGCGCGGGCAATAACGTCGCTTGACGGATGCGCGGTGGGCATGCCGACGATGCCTTTTTGCAGGTCGATCAGAACCAGGGCCGTGTGGGGGTCGAGTTGTGTGATGGGCATTTGAATGAATCTGCAGTTAGGGAGAGGTGGGTCAGTCCAGCAAGCGCTGGAGCAGCCGCACGGCGCCCTGCAATTGCTTCAGTTCGGATGGGGAAAAGCGCGCCGCGATGGCATGTTGCAGCCAGTCCTCGCGCGCCGCACGCACTTGGCGAAACACCTTGCGCGCGTGCGGCGTGAGCGAAAGCAGCGTGCGTCTGCCGTCTGCCGGGTCGGGCGCACCCTCGACGTAGCCGGCTTCGATCAGCGACGCCACCGTGGCGCCCATCGACTGCGAGCGCACGCCCTCGGCAAGCGCGAGTTCGGTCACCGTCGCGCGGTCGTGGCGCTCCAGCCGCAGCAAGACAGCCCGTTGCGATTCGGTCCAATCGGCGGCGGATGCCTGCTGCCGCAGACGGCGGCGCAGTTGGGAGGCCACCAAGCGGAGTTCGACCGCGACCGTGTGCGTGGTTTCGGCGTCGGTTTCGGCGAGGGAGGACATGTCGGACGGACCGGTGCAAAGGCGAACTGCGAAGTCTAGCTTCCTATCTGGAACCGTGCGGACGAACGCTTCATAGCCACTTCGCTTTGAGGGTTGGCAGATCTAGTTTTTTGGTGTGACAGTCAAGAGAGCCTTTTCACACAACCCCATCTAACCAGCGGACAGTCGAGGATGGCTATCTGATTCCCGCTACGTGGGATTCGTTGGGCTGCCAGCCCCCGCCCAGTGCCTTGAAGGCAGTCACCGCAGCGCGTGCTGAATCGGTCTGCGCCTGTGCTCGCGCATCGGAGGCACGCAGCAAGCTTTCGTCGGCTTGCAGGACTTCGATCAGGCTGACGACGCCGCTTCGGTATGCCGCGAACGACGCGCGCTGCGCGCGGTCGAGCGAGTCCACCCCCTGCGCGAGCACGCTGGCCTGCTCCTCTCGCTTGACCAGGGCCGAGAAGGCGTTTTCGACGTCCTCGGTTGCACGCAGCACGGCCAGTCGATAGGCAGCGAGCATCTCGGCGTCCTGGCCCTTGGCGAGCTCGATCTGCGCGTTGATGCGGCCGAAATCGAACAGGCGCCAGCGCAGGCCCAGCAGGCCGGCGGCCTGGCTTGCACCGCTCGTGAACAGGTTGTCGGCGGACACCGAAGTGGCGCTGCCGATCAGTCCACTCAGGGAGAGCTTGGGGTAGTACTCGGCGATCGCAACGCCGATACGAGCGTTCGATGCGGCAAGGCGGCGTTCGGCTGCGATGAGATCGGGCCGGCGCCTGAGCAACTCACCTGGCGAACCCGCGCCCGCGATCTGCGGGGCGGCGGGGATGATGCCGCCATCGGCCACTTCCGCCCGATGCGTGCCTGGCGACGACCCGAGCATCACATCCATCGCGTTCATGGCCGCATCCAGGCCTGCTTCCAGGACGGGTACGGACGCCCGGACCTGGGCCAACTGGCCTTCGGCCTGTTGCACCTGAAGTTCGGCTGCCAGCCCTTTGCCATAGAGGAGGTTGACGGTGGAGAGCAACTCCTGCTGCGTCCTCACTTGGTGCCGCGCAATCTCAAGCCGGGTCTGCAATCCCCGGATACTGATGTAGATGTCGGCAGTCTGTGCCGCCACGGTCAATCGGGTGGCGGCCGCGCCTGCTTCCGAAGCCCGGTAGTCGGCAAGCGCCGCTTCCCACCCACGGCGCAGACCGCCGAACACGTCCAGTTCCCAGCTCGCACCAAGATTGGCTTCGTAGACGTTGCCATAGCGATCGAAGCTGGGCGTCGAGCTCAGGACGCGTCCTAGCGGCGTTTCGACCGACTGGTAGGCCCTGGCTGCTTGACCTCCGATGTTTCCGGAAGGCAGTAACGCTGCATTCGCTGCCCCGAGTCCCGCGCGCGCTTGAGCGACGCGGGCGGAAGCTTGCGCCAGATCGAGGTTCTGCTCCAGCGCAAGCGCCACGAATCGAGTCAGTTGCGGGTCGCCGAACCCCGTCCACCATACAAGGAGGTCGGCGCTGGCAGCGGCAGGACGTCGATCCACTGCGGCCTGGCCCAGGTACTGTTCGGGCATGGGCGTTTCGGGCCGGACGTAGTCGGGGCCGACTGCGCAGCCTGCCAGGAGGCTGGCTGCGATGAGCGCGACGAGGGTGCGTTTGGGCATGGGCTTCTTCCGGAGCAGCAGAAAACGTGGTCGGGACGTGACTATAGTCCAAGTTGGTCACTGGTTGGTGATTTCCGACCGTCGCAGTAAGCTGTGAGACATGAACAAAGCAACCAGTTCTCCCGTTCCGGCTCGAGGCCCGGCCGATCACGAAGTGCGCGACCAGATCGTTGCTGCGGCGACCGAGCACTTCAGCCGCTATGGCTACGAGAAGACGACCGTCTCCGATCTCGCCAAGGCCATCGGCTTTTCCAAGGCCTACATCTACAAGTTCTTCGAATCCAAGCAAGCCATCGGCGAGATGATCTGTGCGAACTGCCTGCGCGAGATCCAAGTCGAGATCAGGACGGCCGTGGACGGCGCCGACCGGCCGGCCGAGAAGCTGCGGCGGATGTTCAAGGCAGTGGTCGAGGCAAGCCTGCGCTTGTTCTCCCAGGATCGCAAGCTCTATGAGATTGCAGCTTCTGCAGCCACTGAGCGCTGGCAGGCGGCACTCGACCATGAAGCGTGGATACGGCAATTGCTTCAGGACATCTTGCGGGAAGGGCGAGAGACGGGCGAGTTCGAGCGCAAAACGCCCCTGGACGAGACCGCGATCGCCGTCTACCTGGTCATGCACCCCTACGTCAATCCGCTGCTCCTGCAGCATAGCTTCGCCTACACGGCCGAGGCGCCGGCTCAACTGTCTGGCCTGGTGCTGCGCAGCTTGTCACCCTGACGTCGTTGTGACTATTGACTGAAATAGTCACAAGCATCAAAATGAAGGCCCCGATCAACTCACTCCTGGGCCTCTCATGCTTCGGCGCCTCCTCGTTATCTCTACAGTCATCTGCGCATTGCCATGTGGGTTGGTCGCTTGCGGTGAGAAGGCGCAATCCGATCCGCGCACGGAAGCGCCGCTGGTGCGTGCCGCCACTCTTCAGGGGGCAAGCGCCGTATCGCGCTCCTTCACCGGGACCGTAGCGGCGCGGGTCCAGAGCGACCTGGGGTTTCGCGTCTCCGGCAAAGTGCTCGAGCGGCTCGTAGATGCGGGGCAGGTCGTCAAGCGCGGCCAGTTGCTCATGCGCATCGACCCGGTCGATCTGAAGCTCGCGGCGCGTGCGCAGCAGGAGGGGGTCGCCGCTGCGCGAGCGCGGGCGCGGCAGACGGCGGAGGACGAAGTCCGCTACCACGATCTTCGTGGAACCGGCGCGGTATCGGCTTCGGCCTACGACCAGATCAAGGCCGCGGCGGATGCCGCCAAGGCCCAACTCAGCGCGGCCGAGGCCCAGGCCGACGTGGCTCGCAATGCGAGCCGCTATGCGGAGCTGGTAGCCGACGGCGATGGTGTGGTCGTGGAAACTCTGGCCGAACCCGGCCAGGTGGTCAATGCCGGACAGGCCGTGGTCCGCCTAGCCCGCGCCGGAGCTCGCGAGGCAATCGTCCAGTTGCCTGAAACCCTGCGCCCGGCGATAGGCTCCGCCGGACAGGCCACGCTGTTCGGCAAAGAGGGCGTCAGCGTGCCGACCACCCTCCGGCAACTCTCGAATGCTGCGGATCGGCTGACCCGCACCTTCGAGGCGCGGTACGTGCTGAACGGAGATCTCGCCAATGCACCACTGGGTGCCACGGTCACCGTTCGGATTCCGGATAGAGATTCCTCTGCGCAAGATGGCTTGCAGGTGCCGATTGGCTCCCTGTTCGATGCAGGCAAGGGGCCGGGGGTGTGGGTCATCAGCGGCGAGCCGGCGAAGGTTCACTGGCAACCGGTTGCGGTTCAGCGCCTGGATGACGATGGCGCACTCGTCGCCGGCCAGCTCAAACAAGGCGACCGGATCGTCGCGCTCGGCGCGCACCTGTTGCGCGAAGGCGAGCGGGTTCGCGTGGCCGGCCAAGCTGCCGCCGCTGCGACGGAGGGAGTCCGCCCGTGAGCGAAGGCCGTTTCAACCTGTCCGCGCTCGCCGTGCGCGAGCGCTCCATCACACTCTTTCTGATCTGCCTGGTGTCGCTGGCGGGTCTCGTTTCGTTCTTCAAGCTGGGCCGAGCGGAAGACCCGGCTTTCACAGTCAAGGTGATGACCATCATCACGGCCTGGCCCGGCGCCACCGCGCAGGAAATGCAGGACCAAGTCGCCGAGAAGATCGAAAAGCGCATGCAGGAGCTGCGCTGGTACGACCGGACGGAGACCTACACAAGACCTGGCTTGGCCTTCACGACCTTGACCTTGCTCGACAGCACACCGCCTTCGCAAGTGCAGGAGCAGTTCTACCAAGCCCGCAAGAAAGTCGGCGACGAGGCAGGCAACCTTCCGCCTGGTGTGATCGGACCGATGGTCAACGACGAATACGCTGATGTCACCTTTGCTCTGTTCGCGCTCAAGGCAAAGGGCGAACCGCAGCGCCTGCTGGTGCGCGACGCCGAGACGCTGCGCCAGCGGCTTTTGCATGTGCCCGGTGTGAAGAAGGTCAACATCGCCGGCGAGCAATCCGAGCGGATCTACGTCGAGTTCTCACATGAGCGCCTGGCCACGTTGGGCATCAGCCCGCAGGACGTCTTCGCTGCGCTCAATGGCCAGAATGCACTGACGCCGGCTGGCTCCGTCGACGCTCAGGGGCCACAGGTGTTCATTCGGCTCGAAGGCCCTTTCAACGAATTGCAGAAGATTCGCGATACGCCGGTCGTAGCGCAGGGTCGAACACTGAAGCTTTCAGACGTCGCCACCGTCGAGCGTGGCTATGAAGATCCGGCGACCTTCATGATCCGCAGCGGCGGCGAGCCGGCCCTGCTGCTGGGCGTCGTCATGCGAGAAGGCTGGAACGGGCTCGACCTGGGCAAGGCCTTGGACAAGGAGGTCGGTGCGGTCAACGCCGAGCTGCCTATGGGCATGAGCTTGACCAAGGTCACGGACCAGGCCGTCAACATCAGCGCCTCGGTCGACGAATTCATGGTCAAGTTCTTTGCCGCGCTGCTGGTGGTCATGCTGGTGAGCTTCGTGAGCATGGGTTGGCGCGCGGGTCTCGTGGTCGCCGCAGCGGTGCCGCTGACCTTGGCGGTGGTCTTCATCGTGATGGCCGCCACCGGCAAGAACTTCGACCGCATCACCCTGGGCTCCCTGATCCTGGCATTGGGACTGCTGGTGGACGACGCCATCATCGCCATCGAAATGATGGTCGTGAAGATGGAAGAGGGCTACAGCCGCGTCGCCGCCTCCGCGTATGCATGGAGCCATACCGCAGCGCCCATGCTCGCGGGCACGCTGGTGACCGCAGTCGGCTTCATGCCCAACGGCTTCGCCCCGTCCACCGCGGGCGAATACACGAGCAACATGTTCTGGATCGTCGGCATCGCACTGATCGCCTCCTGGCTGGTCGCGGTGGTTTTCACACCCTACCTGGGCGTCAAGCTGCTGCCTCATTTCAAGGTGGTCGAAGGCGGCCACGCCGCGATCTACGACACGCCGCGCTACAACCGCTTGCGTCAAGTGCTGGGTCGCGTCATCGCTCGCAAGTGGCTGGTCGCCGGCGCTGTTGTGAGCCTTTTCGTCATGGCCATATTCGGCATGGGCATCGTCAAGAAGCAGTTCTTCCCGATTTCCGACAGACCCGAAGTCCTGGTCGAGGTGCAGATGCCCTATGGCACTTCGATCGCGCAGACCAGCAGCGCCACGGCGAAGGTGGAAGCGTGGCTGGCCACACAGAAGGAAGCACAGATCGTCACGGCTTACGTCGGGCAAGGCGCACCACGCTTCTACTTCGCGATGGGACCCGAGCTGCCGGACCCCTCATTTGCCAAGATCGTGGTCCGTACGGGCAGCCAGGATGAGCGCGAGGCGTTGAAACACCGACTGCGCCAGGCGATCGCCGATGGCCTGGCCTCTGAGGCGCGCGTGCGTGTCACGCAACTCGTGTTCGGGCCGTACTCGCCGTTTCCGGTCGCCTACCGGATCAGCGGGCCGGACCCGGACAAGCTGCGCAAGATTGCGGCCGAGGTGCAGCAGGTCATGGATGCCAGCCCGATGATGCGTACTGTCAACACGGACTGGGGCACGCGCACGCCCACCTTGCACTTCACCTTGCACCAAGACCGATTGCAGGCCTTCGGGCTGAGCTCTAGTGCCGTGGCGCAGCAACTGCAGTTCTTTTTGAACGGAGTGCCTGTCACCGCCGTGCGTGAGGACATTCGCACTGTGCAGGTCGTGGCCCGTTCGGCAGGCGCCATCCGTCTCGACCCAGCGAGGATCGCGGACTTCACGCTCTCCGGCGGCAATGGCCAACGCATCCCTCTGTCGCAGGTGGGCGACATCAATGTAGTCATGGAGGAGCCCATGATGCGCCGGCGCGATCGAATGCCGACGATCACCGTGCACGGCGACATCGCCGATGGTTTGCAGCCGCCGGACGTTTCGACAGCCATCACGCAGCAACTCCAGCCGATGATCGACACGCTGCCAGGCGGCTATCGCATCGAGCAGGCGGGCTCCATTGAGGAATCAGCGAAGGCGACCAAAGCCATGCTGCCGCTGTTCCCGATCATGCTGGCTTTGACTCTGCTCGTCATCATCTTTCAGGTGCGCTCGATCTCCGCAATGGTCATGGTCTTCCTGACCAGCCCGCTCGGGCTGATCGGCGTCGTGCCAACGCTGATTCTGTTTCAGCAGCCTTTCGGCATCAACGCACTGGTCGGCCTGATTGCACTGTCGGGCATCCTGATGCGCAATACGCTGATTCTGATCGGGCAGATCCACCAGAACCAACAGGCTGGGCTGGATCCCCATCGTGCGGTCGTCGAAGCCACCGTGCAGCGTGCCCGACCGGTGATCCTGACCGCGTTGGCGGCGATCCTGGCGTTCATTCCGTTGACCCATTCGGTGTTCTGGGGAGCGCTCGCTTACACGCTGATCGGTGGCACTCTGGCGGGAACGGTCCTGACTCTGGTGTTCCTGCCGGCCATGTATTCCATCTGGTTCAAGATCAGGCCCGACCACGGTGGCCGTTCTGTGGACGAGAAGCCGGCAAGCAAGGCGTCCATCTGGGCGCTTGTTATGGCGGGCGCAAGAAAAGCCTATCCGCAGGGCTCGTCCCGCCGCTGATCCGCTCCTCATTCCCATTCACCTCCATCGAAAGGACTGCAATGTCGAATTCGACAGTTGTCGTGGTTACCGGCGTGTCATCAGGTATCGGACGCGTCGCTGCAGAGAAGTTCGTCAAGCGCGGTTGCCAGGTATTCGGCACCGTGCGCGACATCACGAAAGCTCCCCGAGTTGCCGGCCTCCATCTTGTCGAGATGGATGTTCGCGACGAAGCTTCCGTTCAATCGGGCATCCGATCAATCATCGGCCAGACTACGCGCATCGACGTGCTCGTCAACAACGCGGGAGTGACCATGATCGGCGCGGTGGAGGAAACTGCGATCACCGAGGCGGCAACGTTGTTTGACACAAACGTGCTCGGCATCCTGCGAACGACACAGGGAGTGCTCCCCCACATGCGCGCACAGCGTCGCGGGAGGATCGTCAATGTCAGTTCGGTGCTCGGCTTTCTTCCGGCCCCGTACATGGGACTCTATTCGGCTTCGAAGCATGCCGTGGAGGGACTGTCCGAAACTCTGGATCATGAGGTACGCCAGTTCGGCATCCGCGTCACGCTGGTCCAACCCGCTTACACGAGGACCAATCTGGAAGCCAATTCGCCCCGCGCAAAGTCAAGGATCTCTGACTACGAACGCGAGCGCGAGCTCGTATCGCGCTCTTTCGCCGACACGGTCAGCGGTGCTCCCGAACCCGATGGCGTGGCAAGCACGATCGTCGAAGCGGCGCTTGGCCCGTGGCGTATGCGTTGCACTCCGCCCGGACAGGCGTCCCTGTTGAGCAAGCTGCGCCGCTTCATGCCTGCCGGTCCCGTCGATTCCAGCCTCAGAAAAACGCTCGGGCTCGCCTGAGATTGCATGCAGCCACCAGGAAGATTCATAACTTCGTGAATGTCTGAGCGTCTCCGTTCTTGTTCAATGCTCTTGCCCTGCACGCGATAGCCGCCCAACGCGTGCGCCGCTAGCGCCTAGCGCATGGTGCAGTCCACGCGCGACGCCCACTGTGCCGGGCAACCCCTGGCAGACCACGCTTGCGAACGCGCGCGTGGCCGAAGAAGCAAGCTGATCTCATGGGAGGTGATAGTCGACGCACATCACTGCGCAGAGTTCTCGATGACGCGGGACATCGCCAGACCTTATTCTCTTTCTAGACCCCCGCTCCGGCATGTCGCCAAGCGTCTGGAATTGGGCCATCATCATGGTTCACGCTGAGTTCGAGCCGAAACATCCATGACCAAGCCTCTCCTTGATTCCGCCCTTGCGCCGGAGGCCGACGAGCTCACGCCGAGTTCGCTCAGCTTTCCCGTGATCGGCATCGGCGCCTCGGCGGGCGGGCTGGAAGCGCTTCTCAGCTTTTTAGAGCATGTCCCCGCCGACTCCGGCATGGCTTTCGTTACGATTTTTCACCTGTCGCCGGAGCACGAAAGCAGTGCTGCGGAAATTCTTCAGCGCGCAACGCAGATGAAGGTCGTGCAGGTCAAGCAGCCGATGCGGATCGAGGCCAATCACGTCTATGTCATCCCGCCGGGCGTGGACCTCACGATGGACGACGGCCATCTTCGCGTGGCGCATCGCCAACGGGCCGCCGGGCCGCACGTGGCAATCGATATCTTCTTTCGCACCTTGGCGCAGGTTCACCGGGAAAGGGCGATCTGCATCGTCATGTCGGGAACCGGAAGCGATGGTGCCGTCGGCCTCACGCGCGTCAAGGAAATGGGAGGCATCACCGTCGCGCAGTTGCCTGAAGACGCGCTGCACGACGGCATGCCGCGCGCCGCCATCGCAACGGGCATGGTGGATTTCGTCTTGCCGGCGGGGAACATGGGCGAGCGGCTGATGGAGCTGTGGAGCAATGCCCGCAAGATCCAGCTGCCCGACGTGCGATGGGTCTCGCCGAACATCAACGAGCCCTCCGACGACGAAACGAACCGAAGGGCGGGGGCCGCCCTGCGCGAAATCATGGGCCTGCTGCGGACCTACACCCGGCACGATTTCCGGCACTACAAGCGCGCGACCGTACTGCGGCGCATCGAGCGGCGAATGCAGGTGAATCGGCTGTCCACCCTGCCCGCTTACCAGCACTATCTGCAGGAACACGCCGAGGAAGCCGGTCCCCTGCTTCAGGACATGTTGATCAGCGTGACCAACTTCTTCCGCGACCGCGAGCCTTTCGAGGCGTTGCAGCAAGAGGTGATCCCGCAGCTCATAGAGCGGAAGGCGGCGGGCGAACAATTGCGCGTGTGGGTGGCCGGGTGCGCGACCGGCGAGGAGGCCTATTCGCTCAGCATCTTGCTGCACGAACAACTCGACGCGCAATCGAAGCAGCTCGACACCCAGATCTTTGCCACCGACATCGACGAGCGGGCAATCAATGTCGCGCGCAAGGGCCTCTATGCGGAGGGCATCGTCGAAGACATGTCCGCGGCGCGTCTGAGGCAGTTCTTTACCAAGGAACAGGACCAATACCGCGTCGCCAAGGCGGTTCGAGAGCCGGTGCTCTTCGCGGTCCATAACCTGTTGCGCGACCCGCCGTTTTCGCGATTGGATCTGATCTGCTGCCGCAACCTGCTCATCTATCTCGATCGCAGCGCCCAAGCGCGCGTGCTCGAGCTTTTTCGGGCATCGCTCAACCCGGAGGGTGTTCTCTTCCTTGGCTCGTCGGAGTCGACCGAGGCGGCGGGCGAACTCTTTGTTTCGATCGACAAGAAAAACCGCATCTTTCGCGGCAATCCCGGCGCTGCGCCGCGGCGCCAGGTGGCACTGATCGGCGATTCGCCAGCGGACAGCGGACTGCCAAGCGCATCGACGGCGAAGCAGGCCGTGCGCAACGCCGAGCGCCCCAGTTTCACGGCGCTTCACCAGCGTGCGCTGGAGCAATACGCACCACCTAGCGTGTTGATCGACAAGGACCACATGGTCTTGCACCTCTCCAACGGCGTGGGGCGCTACCTGGAACGTCCGAGCGGTGAGCCCTCCGACAACCTGCTGGTCAATGTCCGCGAGGATCTTCGGCTCGAATTGCGCACGGCCTTGTTCAAGGCCGCGCAGGCCAACCGCAGCGTCGAGACGCGCGTTGCACAACGCAAGCAGGACGGTCGGCAGGTCTACCTGAACATCATCGTCCGCCCGTTGCCGCCCGACTGGAGCGGGGCTCCGCTGACCTTGGTGGTCTTCGACGAGGTCGAGGAAAGCATGCGGCCCGCGGATGGAGAGCCGCCGGACCTCGCGCGCGCGCAGTTGATCAAGCAGCTCGAAGAGGAGATCCAGCAGCTCAAGTTGGATTTGCAGGACACCATCGAAGGCTCCGAAACATCGACGGAAGAACTGAAGGCTTCGAACGAGGAGCTGCAGGCCATCAACGAGGAGCTGCGTTCCGCCACCGAAGAACTCGAAACGAGCAAGGAAGAACTGCAGTCAATGAACGAGGAGCTCGTCACCGTCAACTACGAGCTCAAGGTCAAGGTCGAGGAACGCGGGCATATCAATGACGACTTGCAGAATCTCATCGCCTCGTCGGAGATTGCCACTGTGTTCGTCGACCGCGGCATGCGGGTAAAGCGCTACACGCCTCATGCGAGCAAGCTGTTCAACCTGATCCCTACCGATCTGGGGCGCTCGCTGTTCGACATCACCAGCCAGCTGGACTACCCGCAACTGGCCGAGGACACCGCGTCCGCCTTCAGGGATCTGCGAATCACCGAACGGTATGTGACGGGCGCGGAAGGGCACCACTACCTGGCGAAGATCCTGCCGTACCGCACGGCAGAAGACCGGATCGAAGGCGCGATCCTCAATTTCTTCGACGTCACCGAACTGCGAAGGGCCGAGGAACGCGCAAGAGAAGGCGAAGAACGCCTGAAAGTGGTGGCGGCGACCACGCGCGATTTCGCGATCATCACCACCGACTCGCAAGGAATCATCGCAACGTGGAATGCCGGCGCCGAGCGCACTTTCGGCTATGAGGAACAGGAGATGCTGGGCCAGCCCATCGGCCGCATCTTCACACCCGAGGACCAGGCCAGCGGCGTGCCCGAGCGCGAAATGCGCATCGCCGCCGAAACAGGGCGGTCGGAGGACGAGCGCTGGCACCGCCGCAAGGACGGCAGCCGCTTCTTCTGCAGCGGCGTGATGACCCCGCTCGACAGCGCCTCCGGCGGCGGCTTTGCCAAGATCGCGCGCGACATGACCGGCTCCAAGCGGCAGGAGCTCGCCCAGGAGCAGCGCATCTTCAAGGAAAAGAAGGCGAGCCTGACGGCGCAGATGGCCAACGAGCTCAAGGACAGGTTCCTGGCCGTGATGTCGCACGAGCTGAAGCAGCCGCTGAACCTCATCCAGATGAACGTCGAGCTGTTGACGCGCCTGCCGGCGGCGGAAGAGCACCCCAAGGTCAAGTCGATCGGCGACACCATCAAGCGGGCGGTGTCGAGCCAGACGCGAATCATCAACGACTTGCTGGACCTCTCGCGCATCAGGACCGGCAAGCTGCGGCTCAAGCGCGTGGCGGTGGATCTGAGCGAATTGATCCAGACGCTGGCAACCGCCGCGACGCGGGAAGTGCCGAGCAAGCGCTTCGTGCTCGACGTGAAATGTGCGCCGAGCATCGCATGCGTGGGCGATCGCGTGCGCATCGAGCAGATCGTCTGGAACCTGCTGAGCAACGCGGTCAAGTTCACGCCCGATGGCGGCCGCATCTCGGTGTCCGCCGAAGAAGAGAACGAGCAGGTCAGGATCACCGTGGCCGATAGCGGCTGCGGGATCGCCAAGGAGGACCTGCCGCGCGTGTTCGGCATGTTCAACCAGGCCGACGTCGACGCGAATGCCCGCAACGGCGGTCTGGGCATCGGCCTGGCGCTGGTCGAGGAGCTTGCGCGCGCCCACGGCGGACGCGTCGAAGTGACCTCGGAGGGCATCGGGCAGGGCGCGCGGTTCAGTGTGTGGCTGCCGATGCATGGGTCGGTCGTGGCGCCCGCACCGGCGGTGGAGTCTGCCGAGGTCGATTTCAGGAAGCTTCGGGTGCTTGCGGTCGACGACCACGCCGAAAGCCTGCTTCCGTTCGCCGAAGTGCTTCGCCTCGAAGGCGCCTACGTGGACGTCGCCGACAGCGCCAGGGCGGGGCTGGACCTGCTCTCGGCGAACAGCTACGACGTGCTCATCTCGGACCTGGGCATGCCCGAAATGGATGGCTATCAGTTCGTCGCGGAGGTTCGGCGGCGGCCGGAAACCAGCCGGATGATCGCCATCGCAATGTCCGGCTTCGGACGCCGCGCGGATGCCCGACGCGCGCTGGAGGCGGGCTTCAACGCTCATGTGGCCAAGCCCGCGAGCATCGAAGACATCAAGACCGCACTCCAGAAGGTCTAGCGCGGGAGGACAGTCGCGGACTACATGCCGTCGGCATGGAGCCTGATCAACGCGGACTTCGTGCGGCGGCATACCTGCGCTCTAGCTGTCAGGAGCCAATATGGACGATCCCGCCTGGGCAATGTCGCGCCGCTCGCTGTTCCAGACCGGCGCGGCCCTGGTGGCGTTGCGCGCGGGCAATCATGCAAGCGCCCAGCCGGCCACCATCGATCGCGGCGAGCAAGTCGATCTTGCACCGCAACACGCCGCCGTCCAAGTGGAAGTCAATGGGACTGCGCATCGCCTCGAAGTCGACACGCGCAAGACGCTGCTGGACGCCTTGCGCGAAAACCTCGGCATGACCGGCACCAAGAAGGGCTGTGACCACGGCCAGTGCGGTGCTTGCACCGTGCTTGTCGAAGGGCGCCGCATCAATTCGTGCCTCTCGCTCGTGGTCATGCACGACGGCCAGCGCATCACCACCGTCGAAGGGCTTGCCGATGGCGACCGGCTTCACCCGGTGCAGCAAGCCTTTCTGGCGCACGACGGCTTCCAGTGCGGCTACTGCACGCCGGGTCAGATCTGTTCGGCCATCGGCATGCTCGGGGAAGCCGACCGGGGCATGCCCAGTCATGTCACGCGCGATCTCGGCGCGCCGGTCACGTTGGCCGACGAAGAGATCCGTGAGCGCATGAGCGGAAATCTTTGCCGATGCAGCGCCTATCCGAACATCGTCGCGGCGATCAAGGAAGTTGCAAGGAGCCGCTCGTGAAGGCGTTCACCTATGAACGCGCCGCGTCGCCCGCTGCCGCCGCCGCGGCTGCTGCGAAGCCGGGCGCGAAGTTCATTGCCGGCGGCACCAATCTTCTCGACTTGATGAAGCTACAGATCGAGACGCCGGTGCATCTGGTCGACATCAACAGACTCGGGCTTGAGACGGTCGATACGACCCCCGACGGCGGGTTGCGCATCGGAGCGATGGTGCGCAATGCCGACTTGGCGGCCGATCCGCGCGTGCGGCGCGACTATGCGGTCTTGAGTCGTGCGCTGCTGGCGGGCGCATCGGGGCAGTTGCGCAACAAGGCGACGACCGGCGGCAACCTGCTGCAGCGCACGCGTTGCAACTACTTCTATGACACCTCCAAGCCTTGCAACAAGCGGCTGGCCGGATCGGGCTGCTCGGCCATCGGCGGCTACAACCGCATGAATGCGGTGCTCGGCACCAGCGAGCAATGCATCGCGACGCACCCGTCGGACATGGCCGTTGCGATGCGGGTGCTCGATGCCAAGGTGGAGACGATCTCTTCCAGCGGCGGCCGGCGGGTCATTCCGATTGCCGACTTTCATCGGCTGCCCGGCAATGAGCCGCAACGGGATACGAACCTCGCGCCCGGCGAAATGATCATCGCCGTGACACTGCCGGCGCCCGTTGGCGGGCATCACGTCTACCGAAAAGTGCGCGATCGCGCGTCCTATGCTTTTGCGCTGGTTTCAGTGGCCGCCATTGTGGATGCGAACGGCGGACGGGTCCGGACGGCTCGCTTCGCCATGGGCGGGTTGGCGCACAAGCCCTGGCGTGTCGAGTCGGCGGAAGCATCGCTGACCGGCGCCAACGCGAACGAGGCGAGCTGGAACCGTGCCGCCGACCAGATGCTGCAAGGCGCGCGCGGCTTCGGGCACAACGATTTCAAGATTCCGCTGGCGCGTCGCACATTGGCCGCGGTCGCCGCCGAAGCCAGCGCCTGAAGGAGAGCAGATCGTGGAGATGACCGCACCTTCCGCTACCAATCCGATCGACGACAACCGCGAGGGATTGATTGGCAAGCCGATCGACCGCGTCGACGGCAGGCTCAAGGTGACGGGCACGGCACCGTATGCCTATGAGGTGCAAGACGGGGGCAAGCGCGCGGCCTACGGCTATATCGTCGAGTCCTTGGCTTTCGGCCGTGTGGCCGACATCGACACATCGGCCGCTGAGCGCGCACCCGGCGTGCTGCTCGTCTACACGCACCGCAATGCGCCTGCACAGGCACCCTGGGGTCCTGTGGAAGCTCAGGACCGCTATGGCAGGTCATCGCCCCAGCTCGCGAGCGATCGGCTTCGCTACTACGGCGAGCCCGTCGCCTTCGTCGTTGCGGAAAGCTTCGAGCAGGCGCGCGCTGCGGCCGGTCTGGTCCGCGTCCGCTACGACACCAGCCGGGGCGACTTCTTGCTCGACAAGAACAAGGCACTGAAACCCGCCGACACCGCCGAGAAGAAGGCCGACAGCGCGGTCGGCGACTTCGCTCTCGGTTTCGCGGACGCTCCCGTCAAGATCGACGCCACCTACACCACACCGCACTACATCCACGCGCAGATGGAGCCGCACGCGACGCTTGCCTACTGGACAGACGGCAACCTGACCGTGCATTGCTCGGCGCAGCTTCTTGTCAGCGCGAAGAAGGCGGTCGCGGCCACGCTGCAGATCCCGCCCGACAAGGTGCGCGTTGTGAGCCGCTACATCGGGGGCGGCTTCGGCGGCAAGCTCCCTGTCTATGGCGACGTCATGCTGTCGGCCATGGCCGCCCGGCAGCTCGATCGTCCCGTCAAGACGGCGATGACGCGCCAGCAGATGTTTCACCTCGCCACACACCGCAGCCAGACCATCCAGCGCGTGCGGCTCGGGGCTACCCCCCAAGGGCAACTCATCGCGATCGGGCATGAGACTTGGTCGCACAGTGCGCGCTTCGACAACTTCTACGAGAGCGCGAGCGCGCAGACCCGGTCGCTCTACGCGGCGCCCAATCGCATGAGTGCACACCGCTCGGCCAAGCTCGACTTGCCCGTTTCCGATTCAACCCGCGCGCCGGGCGAAGCCGTGGGCATGCTCGCTCTCGAAGGTGCCATGGATGAGCTGGCCGAGGCATTGCGCATGGACCCGATCGAATTGCGCATCCGCAATGAGCCGAAGATGGACCCGGAAAAGAACGTACCGTATTCGACGCGGCAACTCGTGCGCTGCATGCAGGAAGGGGCCGGGCGCTTCGGCTGGAGTCAGCGCAAAGCCGTTCCGGCCTCGCGGCGAGAGGGCCGCTCATGGATCGGCATCGGCATGTCGGCGTCCACACGCGGCAACTTCTTGCGGGACTCCAAATGCACGCTCTATCTGGACAAGGACGGCCAGCTGACCGTGCGCATGGCGATGACCGACATCGGTACCGGCAGCTACACCGTGCTGTCGCAGATTGCCGCCGAAATGATGGGCCTGCCCGTGCGCATGGTGCGCATGCAGCTTGGCGACAGCGATTTTCCGGAAACGCCCGGCTCGGGCGGCTCCTTCGGCGCCGCGAGCGCCGGATCGGGGCTCTACGACGCCTGCATGAACCTGCGACAGAAACTGGCGCGTCGCATGAACGTCGCCGCCACGGAGGCGCGCTTCGAGAACGGCAAAGTGATCGCAGCGGGACGCTCGGAGCCGATCGGTGCCGTCGCCGGCACGCTGGGATTGCAGGCAGACGGAGAAATCAAGCCCGGCGACATGACGAAGAAGTATTCGCAGCAGGCTTATGGCGCGCACTTCGCCGAAGTCTCGGTCGACATGGACACCGGAGAGATTCGTCTGCGCAGGATGCTCGGCGTCTTTGCCGCTGGCCGCATCCTGAATCAGAAGACCGCGACCAGCCAGGCCATCGGCGCCATGATCTGGGGCGTGGGCAATGCGCTGCATGAAGAGGCCGCCCTCGACCCGCGCTACGGGTTCTTCGTCAATCACGACCTGGCCGAATACCACGTCCCGACCCATGCCGACATTCCGCGCGTCGAGGCTTATTTCCTGCCCGAAGTCGACGACAAGGCCAACCCGCTCAAGATCAAGGGCGTGGGCGAACTGGGCATCTGCGGGGCGGGCGCGGCGGTCGCCAATGCCGTCTACAACGCTTGCGGCGTTCGCATTCGCGACTACCCGCTGACGCTCGACAAAGTGCTGGCCGGTCTCGAAAGATCATGACGCGTGCGTCCGCATCCGATGCTGTGGCGCACAGTCCGCGCGGCATCGAGGCGCTGCGCGAGGCGACCAACGCCTGTCGCGAGTGCCCTCTGGGCGCGCTGGCGACGCAATCCGTGGTCGGCGAGGGGCCGCTGCGGGCCGTTCTGATGGTCGTGGGCGAAGTGCCGGGCGACAAGGAAGACCTGGCGGGAAGGCCCTTCATCGGGCCGGCCGGGAAGCTCTTCGACCGCGCCGCTGCCGAACTCGGATGGCGCCGCGAAAAGCTCTACGTCACCAACGCCGTCAAGCACTTCAAGTACGAGCTGCGCGGCAAGCGCCGGATGCACAAGACGCCAGCCCAGCGCGAGATCGATGCTTGCCGGCATTGGCTGGAGGATGAGATCGAGCTGGTGCGACCCAAAGCCTTTCTTGCGCTGGGCGGCACGGCAGCGCGCGCGCTTCTGCAGCGCCCGGTTGCGGTCTTGCGGGAGCGCGGTAGCTGGCAAGCCGACCCGGCAGGGCGCCGCGTGCTCGTCACGCTGCATCCGTCGGCGCTGCTGCGCGGCGATCCGTCGCAGCGCGAAGAAGCCTGGGCGGCCTGGCTGAAGGATCTTTCGATGGCTTCGAGCCTGATCGCGCCGAAGGTCACCACCTGATCAGGACCGCAGCCACGAGCACCATCAAGCCATAGCGCGTGAAGGTGTAGACCATCGGGTTCCACGACTTGAACCGGCGGCGAAGGCGTCCCGTCACGAGCGAGACGTAGAAGAGCTTGCTGATCAGCCCGGTGCGGTCGCCCGAATCGTTGGGCGACGCCGCGGCCGTCATCACGTGGCGCGCGAACGCGCGATTCAGCGCCTCTGCCCAGCGAAAGCGCAAAGGCCGCTCCACGTCGCACAGCAGGATCAGCCGGGAGCGGTCGGTGTCGTTGCGCACCCAGTGGATGAAGGTCTCGTCGAACACCACGCCCGCGCCATCGCGCCAGCTATAGGGTTCCCCGTCGACCCATATCCGGCAGCGATCGTCGTTAGGCGTCGACAGCCCCAGGTGATACCGCAGCGACCCGGCATACGGATCGCGATGGCGCTTCAGTTCGGAGCCCGGAGGGAGTTCGGCAAACAGCGCGCCCTTGATGCAAGGCACGCGCTGCAGCAGTTCGACGGTGCGGGGGCAATAGAGCGCGGCGGAGGGCGGCGCTTCTTCATACCACTTGAGATAGAAGCGCTTCCAGCCATGCTTGAAGAACGAGTTGAAGCCCGCGTCATCGTTCTTCTCCGAAGCCTTGATGCGGCGTAATGCGGCAAGGGCCTCGGCTTCGTCGCGGATCGTCTCCCAGTGCTTTTCGAGTTCGCGCAGTCCCTCGAACTCATCCACGCTGATGTAGGGCTTGGTCGGCACCCGCGACAGCATGTAGAGCATCACGTTCAGCGGCGCCAGGAATGCGGAATGGTCGAACAACTGCTTGCGGAACCGGTGGCGCTCGCTTCCGCGCAAATGCACGTAAATGATCGACGCCAGGAATAAGCACACGACAAGCGCTTTGAACATCGTGACGTACCGGCTGTGGGCAGTAAGAGCAATCTCCTGTTCTGGTTGCGCAAGATAGTCTCTTCGCGCGCCGGATGGCGTAGGAATGTTCTGACGCGCGGGTGCTGTGCCCTCAGCCACCTGCCCCCGACTGACGCTGCCAGGGCGGCAGTGGGGCGCCGCAGTCGCTGCAAAACCTGGCCTCGGGTGCATGCCCTTCGCTCAGGCACTCGTGGCAGGTGCGCGTGGTGGGCTCGCGGTGCATGCGCTGCGAGGTGAGTTCGGCGCTCACGATGCCGGTCGGCACGGCCAGCGTGCCCCATCCGAGCAGCATCATCATCGATGCGATGAACCGCCCGACGTCCGTGTGCGGCGCGATGTCGCCGAAGCCGACCGTGGTCAAGGTGGTGATGGCCCAGTACACCCCCGTCGGAATGCTGGTGAACCCATGCTCCGGCCCTTCGACGATGTACATGAGCGTGCCCATGATGACGACCACCAGCATGACGAACGCCATGAAGACGAGGATCTTTCGCCTCGACAAGGCGAGCGCGCGCCCCAGTGCGCCGAACTCGGCCACGTACTCGGTGAGCTTGAGGATCCGGAAGATCCGCAGCAGCCGCAGCAGGCGGACGTCGATGAGCGCGTTCGCGCCGGGCACCAAGATGGCCACATAGGTGGGCAGGAGCGCCAGCAGGTCGATGATGCCGAACGCGCTTCGCGCATAGCGCAGCGGGCGACGCACGCAAAGCAGGCGCGCCACGTATTCGATCGTCAGCGCGATCGTGAAGGCCCACTCGAGCGCGTCGAGCAAGCTCTCGTACTTGTCGTGGATCGAAGCGACGCTGTCGAGCATGACTACGGCGACACTCGCCAGGATCACCGCGATCAGCGCCAGGTCGAAGCGACGTCCCGCCCGCGTATCGGCTTCGAAGATGATGGTGTAGGTGGCCAGTCGCCAGCCGTGGTCCGGCCTGCCGAACTTCGTTTCGGGAGGGCGCGGGAGGGGTTCTGTCGACATGCGCGGGATCGTATGCCATTCGCTCGTCTGCATAATCCGCGCGCCGCTCTTTTTTCTTCCTACATGGACTCCTTGATCGCCGCCTCGGGGCGCGCCCTTGCAGCCGGAGATGCACTCGGTGCGCTCAAGCGCATTGCGCTGCGCGACGATCCGCCGGCGCTCGCCTTGCGCGGCATCGCCATGGCGCAGCTCGGCGAGCATCCACGCGCTCGCGAGCTGTTGCGCCGCGCCGCCCGCGCCTTCGGCAGCCACGAAGTGCTGGCGCGTGCACGTTGCGTGGTCGCTGAAGCCGAAGTGGCGCTGGCGATGCGCGATTTCGGTGGCTCGACGCGTTCTCTGGCAGCTGCGGCGGCCACCCTCGATGCGCACGCCGATCGCACCAACGCATTGCAGGCCAGACTGATCGCGGCGCGCCGGCTGCTGCTGCTCGGACGGCTCGATGAAGCCGCTGCCGCGCTGGAAAGCATCGACGCGAAAGGCTTCGCGCCGTCGCTGGCGGCAGTGGCAGAGCTGACGGCGGCCGAACTGGCCCTGCGTTCGCTGCGCGTCGGCCCTGCGCGAGAAGCCCTTGCCCGTGCGCATGCCCTGGCCACTCAGGCGCGCGTGCCGGCGCTTCTGGCCGAGGTGGAAGAGGCGCAGGCCGCGCTCGACCGGCCCGCCGCCCGGCGGCTTTCGGCGGAAGGCGAGCAGATGCTGCGGCTCGATGAAGTCGCGGCGCTCCTGGCATCGGACGCATTGGTCGTCGACGCCTGCCGTCGCGGCCTGCAGGTCGGCGACGCATGGCGGCCGCTGGCACGCCGGCCTGTGCTGTTCACCCTGGCGCGTGCGCTCGCTGCGGCATGGCCCGGCGACGTCGACCGGGAAGCCTTGATCGCCAGCGCTTTTCGCACCCGCCACCCCAACGAGACCCACCGGGCCCGGCTGCGGGTCGAAATCGGGCGCTTGCGGGCGCTTGTCACGGAACTGGCGCACATCGAGGCCACCGCCCGGGGCTTCGTGCTCAGGCCGCGAGGTGAGCGCCCTGTAGTCGTGCTGGCGCCGCCCATCGATGGCGATCAGGCGTCGGTGGTTGCATTGCTGTCCGATGGCGCGGCCTGGTCGACTTCGGCCCTGGCGCTGGCCCTGGGCGCCAGTCAACGCACCGTTCAGCGTGCGCTTGCCGAGCTCGAGGCCGCCGAAAGGGTGCGTTCGATCGGCCAGGCGCGGGCTCGTCGCTGGCTGTCGCCGCCGCTCGCGAGTTTCACGACGATCTTGTTACTCCCCGCTGCGCTGCCGATTGAATAGAGTTGCCCTGTCGCGCCAAACCCGGCGCATCACGAGGAACTCGATATGAGCGGACAGACAATCAGGAGCAGACCCCGCGCCAAGTCGCGCGCGGCCGAGATCGTGCGCGAATACGGCCCCTTCGACGGCGCGAGCACGGTCGCGGGCGTGACGCACGACGGCCACCGCGTCTGGGCCGCCACGGGCGCCCGGCTGGTTGCCTTCGACCCGGAAAGCGGCCAAACCACGCAGACGCTCGACCACGCCTGTGACGCCGGCACCGCGTTCGACGGCACATACCTCTATCAGATCGCCGAAAAGCGCATCGACAAGATCGATCCGGCCACCGGCAAGATCGTGTCGTCGATCCCCGCGCCAGGCCAGGGGTACGACTCGGGGCTGACCTGGGCCGAAGGCAGCCTCTGGGTCGGCGCATACCGCGATCGCAAGATTCACCAGATCGATCCCGAGACGGGCAAGGTCCAGCGCACCATCGAATGCAACCGCTTCGTGACCGGCGTGACCTGGGTCGACGGCGAGCTGTGGCACGGCACCTGGGAAGGGGACGAGAGCGAGATCCGCCGGATCGACCCGGCCGACGGCGCCGTGCTCGAAAGGCTGGAAATGCCGGCCGGCGTCGGCGTCAGCGGGCTCGAATCGGATGGTGCCGATCTCTTCTATTGCGGCGGCGGTTCGAGTGGAAAAGTCCGCGCCGTGCGGCGCCCGAAAGCCGAGCAGCCCGATGCGGACAAGCCGGGATCGTGCTGTCCTGCGAGCTCCTGAGCGGGTGCGCGCAGACATCGCGCATGCGCCATGGAAAGCCTCTGGCCTTGGCTGGTCGTCGCGGGCGTCGGCGCGCTCCACGGGCTCAACCCCGCGACCGGCTGGATGTTTGCAGCGGCGTGGGGCGTGCGTTCCCGCAACAGGGCGCAGGCTCTGCGGGCGCTGGTGCCAATCGCCATCGGGCACCTCATGTCGATCGCGCTGGTCGCTGGTGCGGTCGCATGGGGCCTGTCAATGGATCGCACGGTGCTGCAAGTGTGGCTGGGCGGACTGCTCGTCGTTGGGACGATCGTCCACCTGTCGGGCCGCATGCCGAGAATGGCGCGGGCGCCCGCGGGGCACGCCGGTCTGGCGCTCTGGTCATTCATGATGGCCACCGCCCATGGGGCAGGCCTGATGCTGGTGCCGGCGCTGATCCCGATCTGCATCGGAGATGCGGCCACGCACAGAATCACCGCCTCTGACTCGCTCATGCTGGCTCTCGCGGCGATCGGTGTTCACACGGCTGCCATGCTTGCCGTCACCGGCCTGATCGCCGCAGGCGTGTGCCGGGGACTCGATGCCGCACGGACAAGGCGCAAAGCTTGACGCGGTCCGGGCAGTTGCGGATGGCGCAGGGCCCGTTCGCAAGTAGATTCAGGATCCAAAGAAGATCCGCACGAATCCTGCCGCATGAACCTTTTCGTCTCGCTCAAGTATCTGGTTGCCCTCGACGATCATCGTCACTTCGGTCGCGCTGCGCTCGCTTGCAGCGTGACGCAACCGGCCCTTTCCAATGCCATCAGGGCGCTCGAAGAGAACTTCGGCACTTCGATCGTGAAGCGGGGCCGCAGCTTTGCCGGGTTCACCGTCGAGGGCGAGCGGATCCTCGCCACCGGCCGCACGATCCTGCGGGAATATGAAATGCTGCAGCAGGATCTGCACAGCGGAGCGGGTGATCCCACGGGCAATCTGTTGATCGGCGCAGTACCGACTGCAATGCCGATCGCGGCGAGGTTCGTCGCCATGCTGCAGGACCGCCATGCGGGCATCGTGCCGACGCTGCGCTCGATGAGTTCCGTCGAGCTCGAAACGGGCCTTGAAAGCATGGCACTGGACCTCGGGCTGGGCTACACAGAGCGCATCGGCAACAACCATTCGACGATACGGGTCCTGCCGCAGTATGTGGAGCATTATTTTCTGCTGCGCAAATGCGAGAGCCTGAAAGGCGAGGGTCTGCGGATGGGGCCTGCGACCACTTGGGCCGAGGCTGCCAAGCTGCCGCTGTGCTTGCTGAGTTCGGAGATGCACAACCGCACCATCGTGGACCGCGCGTTCGCGCAGTTCGGCGCGCGGCCCAAGCCTGTCATCGAGACGAATTCGATTCTCGCGTTGGCCCTGAGCGTTCGGGCCGGACGCGTGTGCAGCGTGATGCCGGGCGCACTGGTCGATGCGGTGCAAGGCTATGACGACCTCGAAGCGCTGCCGCTGAAGGACCCGCACGTCGAGGTGCCGATCGCATTCATGGTGCATGAGACCAACCGGCCCTCACGCACGCTGCAGGCCGCCCTGTCTTTTGCCGCCGAGCCGATCTGGCTTGGCGAGGTGGCGCTGCACGCAGGATCGCTCGGCAGCCGCGAATCCGCTTGAGCGTTAGGATGGTGCATGCGTCACGGTGAGCATGCGCATGACTGACGAGCCCAACTCAGCCCAACCCGCGAAAGACGCGCCTGTCGTCTGCCAAGGTGCTGTCTGCGTGCCTGTGCGGGGCGTGCGCGCCGGGCGCGAGTTCACGGCGCAGGATTGGGTCGCTGATGAAGTGCCGGTGGCGCTCGAATACAACGGCATCTCGCACGCGGTGATGCTCGCCACGCCACTCGATCTGGAGGACTTCGCCTTGGGGTTCTCGCTCAGCGAAGGCATTCTCGGCGCACCGCGCGAACTCTTCGCCGTCGACGAGGAACGTTCTGAAATGGGCATCACGCTCCACCTGCAGGTGGCGAGCGGACCCTTCGCGCGCTTGAAAGAGCGCCGGAGATCGTTGACGGGCCGCACCGGCTGCGGCCTTTGCGGCACCGAGAGCCTCGCGCATGTCACGCACAACCTTCGTGTGCTGTCGCCCGTCGGCCTGCCATGGCGGCGCGAGGCAGTGAGCCGGGCGATGTCGAAGCTGGGCGAGTTGCAGGATCTGCAGCATGTGACGGGCGCTGTTCATGCGGCGGCCTGGTGTTCGGCCGATGGCCAGGTGCGATGGCTGCGCGAGGATGTCGGGCGGCACAACGCGCTCGACAAACTGATTGGTGCGCTGGCTGCGAACCAAGTCGACGCCTCTAGCGGATTCATCGCGGTCACAAGTCGTGCCAGTTTCGAGATGGTGCAGAAGGCGGCGCTGGCGGGGGTTTCGCTTCTGGCCGCCGTCTCCGCGCCGACCTCATTCGCCGTTGCGACTGCGCAGCGCATGGGCATGACCCTGGTCGGCTTCGCGCGGAAGCAGGACCTTGTCGTCTATTGCCACGCCGATCGACTGGAATTCGGTCTCGCCGATGGAGACCGCCCGGACGGCTTCGGAGGTCCGGGCATTGCTCGTTAGGGCAGACGAACGAGCTGTCCGTTTGCCGCGCGCCTGATCGACGACTTTGGGCTCGATGTCGTGCAGCTCGTGGCGCACGTAAGCCGGTCGCGACCCTACCTAGACGGCTTTCGATCTGGCGTCCGGGACTGTCCCGACCTTGACGTTGCGTCCTTGCGGGAGAATGCGGCAGGAACGATTCCAGACAAGTAAAGGGGACACGGTGGGAGAACTTCTTTCTCTCCTGCGCTTCAGCGCCGGCTCGGGCCATATCTGGCTGGACGAGCAGCGCATGCTGCTCATGCATGCCCGGGCCTTCGCTGAACTGCGTCGCGAACTGCTCGACTCGCTGGGCATCGAGCGCGCGCGCGGCCTGCTGGTGCGCATGGGCTTTGCTTCGGGCCTGCGTGACGGCGAGGTGGCCGTGCGCGAGCGCCGCGCCGGCATGCGCGCCGAAGACGCGTTCATGCTCGGGCCGCGCCTGCATTCCATCGAGGGCATCGTCTCGGTGCAGAAGGTGCAGCTCGACCTGGATGTGGCCACCAAGCACTTCTATGGCGAATTCCTCTGGGAGAACTCCTGGGAATGCGAGGCCCACGTGGCCGACTTCGGCTACGGGGAAGACCCGCAGTGCTGGTCGCAGATCGGCTACGCCTCAGGCTACACCACCGCCTTCATGGGGCGGCTCGTGGTGTTCAAGGAAGTCGAATGCACCAGCATGGGCGACAGCCGTTGCCGCATCGTCGGCCATCCGGCCGAGGAGTGGAACGACGAACACTACCTCGAGTACTTCCGCCAGCACCATGTGGCCGAGAAACTCATCGACTTCAACCTCGGCCTGCAGCACCTGCGCCGCTTGCAGCCGCGCCGCGAGTACGACCAGAAGCTGGTCGGTGTGTCGCCGGGCTTCCGTGCCGCTTTCGACCTCATGCGCAGCGCGGTCGACAGCGCAATCACCGTGTTGCTGCTCGGCGAGACCGGCGTCGGCAAGGAGGTGTTCGCCCGCTGGCTGCATGACAATGGGCCCCGCGGCAAGCAACCCTTCATTGCCGTCAACTGCGCGGCGATTCCTGCCGACCTGATCGAGGCCGAGCTGTTCGGCGTGGAGAAGGGCGCCTACACCGGCGCCCACCACGCGCGCGCCGGGCGCTTCGAGCGCGCCCACGGCGGCACCCTGTTCCTGGACGAGGTGGGTGACCTGCCGCTGGCCGCGCAGGTCAAGCTGCTGCGCGTGCTACAGACCGGCGAGGTCGAGCGCCTGGGCGCCGAGCAGCCGACCACGGTCGACGTGCGCATCGTGGCGGCCACCAACGTCAACCTGCAGCAGGCCATGCAGGCGGGCAAGTTCCGCACCGACCTGTTCTACCGGCTCAACACCTTCCCGATCCAGATTCCGCCGCTGCGCGAGCGTACCGCCGACATTCCGGCGCTCGTGGCGCGCTTCGTCGAGAAGTACAGCGCGCTGTACGGCAAGAAGCTGCGCGGCCTCACCGACAAGGCCGCGCTCGACGTGCAAAAGCATGCCTGGCCCGGCAACATCCGCGAACTCGAGAACGTGGTCGAGCGCGCGGTGCTGCTGGCGCCCGATCACGGCGACATCGAGGCCTGCCACCTGTGGATGCAACCGTCGGGCGTGATGCCCGGCAATCAGCTCGACGCCAGCGGCAAGGTCGCGACGGGGGCCGCTGCTTCAGGTGCCGACGCGAGCGAGCTCGATGCGCTGTGCCAGCGCGTGCTCGAGCAGAACATCGACATTGCCTCGCTCGAGCAGCGCCTCATGCAGACCGCGATGCAGCGTGCCAAGGGCAACCTGTCGCAGGCCGCGCGCATCTTGGGCATCACGCGCCCGCAGCTGGCCTACCGGCTCAAGAAGGAAGGCCTGCCGACGTCTTGAGCGGACGCAGGCGGCCGCGTTTTCCGGTTTTCACCATTTGATCAAGCTGCACTGCAGCAAATGATCAAACCAGCATCCGGGACTTCCCGGTGCTTCGGGCCCGCAGGCGCAGCGGGCCCATGCAAATCAATCACTTAGCCACGCTGGCACGTCCGTTGCCCTTATCAGGCCGGGCGGCGCTGGTGCCGTCCACCTGTTGATGGATTGAACAAGTGATGCCCTCGATGCAGTCCGACTCCCGCAGCGGCAGCGCCGGACAGATGACCGGCCAGCCGTGTTTCGTGCGCGTCACCGGCACGCGCAACGCCCGCTTCGTGGAGTTCGAGTTCGCCATCGGCGACCCCGAGCTGGCCGTGGAGCTGGTGCTGCAGTTCGACCAGTTCCGCGAGTTCTGCGCGCGCCACGAGGTACGCCACCTGAGCACCGAAGAGGGCGCGCGCCTGGACTTCGAGCGCATGAAGTGGCGCTTCGGCGCGCCCGGCATCGACCACTGACGACCCCGAATTTCTTTCCCGCGACAACCAAGGAGACACCCCGTGCAAGTCGACATCAAGACCTCGGACATCCGGCCG
The DNA here is from genome assembly GCF_056399425.1 of Variovorax sp. 01N429. Lineage (NCBI taxonomy): Bacteria > Pseudomonadati > Pseudomonadota > Betaproteobacteria > Burkholderiales > Comamonadaceae > Variovorax > Variovorax sp. 01N429. The sequence goes on from NZ_JBFTRG010000004.1 coordinate 240,172, forward strand.
ATCCGGCAGACCTTCTCGCATGTGGCGCGGCGGCTCGGCGACAAGCCGGCTTCGCGCTACCAGGAGGCCACGCTGGACATGCAGCCCACGGCCAACTTCCACTACCGGCCGCTGTGGGACCCGCAGCACGCGCTGTACGACAAGCGCCGCACGGCCCTCGTGATGGCCGACTGGTACAGCTTCAAAGACCCGCGCCACTACTACTACGGCGTGTACACCATGACGCGCGCACGCCAGCAGGAAGGCGCCGACCGCCAGTTCGAGTTCGCCGAGAAGCGCCAGCTGCTGGCCCAGGCCGATGCGGGCGTGCGCGAGTCGCTGCAGCAGGTGCTGGTGCCGCTGCGCCACTACGAGTGGGGCGCCAACATGAATCACAGCTACTGCTGCGGCTACGGCTACGGCACGGCCATCACGCAGCCCTTCATCTACGCGGCCATGGACCGCCTGGGCATCGCGCAGTACCTCTCGCGCGTCGGCCTGCAGATCGACGGCAACTCGGGCCGCGCACTGGACGCCGGCAAGCAAGCCTGGCTCGCGCACCCAGCCTGGCAGGGCGTGCGCCGCCTCATGGAAAACCTGTTCGTCACCAAGGACTGGTTCGAGGTGTTCGTGGCCCAGAACCTCGTGCTCGACGGCCTGCTGTACCCGTTGATCTACCGTCACTACGTGAACGCGCACAGCGCCGCCACCGGCAACGCGCTGGCGATGCTGACCGAGTTCATGAACGAGTGGTTCGACGAGAACGTGCGCTGGGTCGACGCCACGCTGAAGACCGCCGCCGAGGAATCGCCCGCCAACGCCGAGCTGCTCGCGCAGTGGTACGCGGGCTGGCGCAACCAGGCCGTGCAGGCGCTGGCGCCGCTGGCCGCGCTGGCCCTGGGTGCGCAGGGCGCCGAGGTGCTGAAGACGCTGCACACCGCGCTCGACGCGCGCGTGGCCCGGCTGGTACGCACGGGCGCGGCCGCCTGAACGATCACACCTCGAGAACCAAGGAGACCATCCCATGACCACCGCCACCGCCGAAGTGTCCCGACCGCCCGTCTTCATCGCGCTGCAGACCGGCGAGGCCGCGCGCTCGATCGTCGAAGCCATCGTGGCCGACAACCCCGAGGCCACCGTCACCGAGTACCCCGCGATGGTGAAGATCGATGCACCGGGGCGCCTCGTGATCCGCCGCGACAGCGTCGAAGCGCTCGTCGGCCGCCGCTGGGATCTGCAGGAGCTTCACCTGAGCCTGATCTCGCTGTCCGGAAGCATCGAAGAGACCGACGACGAATTCACCCTCCACTGGGGCGCATGAGCGGACGCCGCCTGCCATCTCTGGACCACGATCCCAAGGACAACGCCATGACCACCCAAGCAGCAAAGACCCCCACGACCCCACGCCTCGGCCTGAAGGAACGCTACGCCATGATGACGCGCGGCCTCGGCTGGGAGACCACGTACCAGTCGATGGACGACGTGTTCCCGTTCGACAAGTTCGAGGGCATCAGGATCCACGACTGGGACAAGTGGGAGGACCCGTTCCGCCTCACGATGGACGCCTACTGGAAATTCCAGGGAGAGAAGGAGAAGAAGCTCTACGCCATCATCGATGCGTTCCAGCAGAACAACGGTCAGTTCAACATCAGCGATCCGCGCTACCTGAACACGCTCAAGCTGTTTCTCACCGGCGTCTCGCCGCTGGAGTACGCTGCGCACCGCGGCTACGCGATGGCGGGGCGTTCGCTGCGCGGCGTGGGCGCGCGTGTGGCCTGCCAGATGCAGTCGATCGACGAACTGCGCCACGCGCAGACGCAGTTCCACACCATCAGCCACTTCAACAAGTACTTCAACGGCCTGCACGACCCGCAGCACATGCACGACCGCGTGTGGTACCTGTCGGTGCCTAAGAGCTACTTCGAAGACGCGATGAGCGCGGGGCCGTTCGAGTTCATCACCGCCATCTCGTTCTCGTTCGAGTACGTCCTGACCAACCTGCTGTTCATGCCCTTCATGAGCGGCGCGGCCTACAACGGCGACATGGCCACCGTCACCTTCGGTTTCTCGGCGCAAAGCGACGAGTCGCGCCACATGACGCTGGGCCTGGAGGTGGTGAAGTTCATCCTCGAGCAGGATCCGGACAACGTGCCCATCGTGCAGAAGTGGGTCGACAAGTGGTTCTGGCGCGGCTACCGCCTGCTCACGCTGGTCGCGATGATGATGGACTACATGCTGCCCAAGCGCGTCATGAGCTGGTCCGAGGCCTGGGAGATGTATTTCGAGAAGAACGGCGGTGCGCTGTTCGAGGACCTTGCGCGCTACGGCATCCGCATGCCCAAGTACCATGAGGTCGCCTCGAAGGAAAAGAGCCGCATCTCGCACGAGGCCTGGGCCATCTTCAACAACTACGGCCATGCGGCCAACTTCAACGTCTGGGTGCCCAAGCCCGACGAGATGGCCTGGCTGGCCGAGAAGTACCCCGAGACCTTCGACAGCCTGTACCGCCCGCGCTTCGAATGGCTGGCCGAGCAGGAAAAGCAGGGCAAGCGCTGGTTCAACAACACGCTGCCCATGCTGTGCCAGACCTGCCAGATCCCGATGGCCTTCACCGAGCCCGACGACCCCACCAAGATCTGCTACCGCGAGAGCAGCTACCACGGCATGAAGTACCACTTCTGCTCCGACGGCTGCAAGGACGTGTTCGACGGCGAGCCCGAGAAGTACGTGCAGGCCTGGCTGCCGGTGCACCAGATCTACCAGGGCAACTGCTTCCCCGAGGGCACCGACCCGACGGTGGAAGGCTTCAACCCGCTGGCGGCCGTGCTCGACTACTACCACGTCAACGCCGGCGCCGACAACGGCGAGTTCAACACCTCGCCCGACAAGGCCAACTGGGAACGCTGGACTGGACAGGACCTGTCGGCGGCCGAGCCCAAGGTGGCTTGAGCACCCAGGCCCCGCGTCCACCCCTTCAACGTTCCCGCGCTCACGCTGTGCCCCACGCACGGCGCGAGTGGCGCTCACCCCAAAAAAGGAGACCGACATGTCTGTTGTTGCACTCGCCCCCGGCTACACCGGCACCGTCATGGACAGCGAAGACCGCTTCCACGGCAACCGCCTGCTCTACATCGGTTGGGACGACCACCTGCTTTTCTGCTCCCCCGTGTGCCTGCCGCTGCCTGCGGCCATGCCCTTCGGCGCGCTCGTCAGCGACGTGCTGCCCGGCGTGTACGGCAGCCACCCTGATTTCGGCCGGATCGACTGGTCGCGCGCCGAGTGGCTCGACTCCGGCAAGCCCTTCACGCCCGACGCATCGAAGTCGCTGGCCGACAACGGCCTGGTCCACAAGTCGGCGCTGCGGTTTCGCACGCCCGGGCTCACGGGCATCGGCGGTTCGTTCAGCTGAGCACGGGAGGGCCTTGCCATGAGCTTCCAGATCATGATCGAGCCGCTCGGCCAAGCCGTGGCGGTGCGCGACGGACAGACCGTGCTGGACGCCTGCCTGCGCGCCGGCGTGTGGCTGCCCCACGCTTGCGGCCACGGCGTGTGCGGCACCTGCAAGGTGCAGGTGCTCGAAGGCGAATGCGAGCACGGTGACGCCTCCAACTTCGCGCTCATGGACTTCGAGCGCGACGACGGCAAGATCCTCGCGTGCTGCGCGATGGCGCAGGCCGACCTGGTCATCGAGGCCGAGATCGATGAAGACCCCGACGCGCGGTTCCTGCCGCTGGAAGACTTCGACGCCGAGCTGGTCGAGGCGCGCATGCTCACGCCCACCATCCGCGGCCTGTGGCTGCGCACCGAACGGCCGGCCCCGTTCCAGGCTGGCCAGTACGTGATGCTGCACGTGCCGGGCGTGGAAGGCGCACGCGCCTTCTCGATCGCCAACGCACCCGACGATGAGCTTGTCGAGTTGCACATCCGCCGCGTGCCCCACGGCCGCGCCACGGGCTGGCTGCATGACGAGCTGCAGGTGGGCCAGCGCCTTCGCTTCACCGGGCCCAACGGCCGCTTCTTCGTGCGCAAGTCGGCAGGGCTGCCGATGATCTTCGTGGCCGGCGGCTCGGGCTTGTCGAGCCCGAAGTCGATGGTGCTGGACCTGCTCGCCGAAGGCTGCACCTTGCCGATCACGCTGGTGCAGGGCGCGCGCAGCACCGAGGAGCTGTACTTTCGCGAGCTGTTCGAGCGGCTCGCCGAGCAGCACCCCAATTTCACGTACGTGCCCGTGCTGTCGCACCTGCCGGCCGACAGCCACTGGCTTGGTGCGCGTGGCTTCGCGCATGAAGCGCTCAAGGCCCATTTCGCGAACGACTTCCGAGGCCACAAGGCCTATCTGTGCGGTCCGCCCCCGATGACCGAGGCCTGCATCGCCACGCTGATGCAGGGCCGATTGTTCGAGCGCGACATCTACACCGAGAAGTTCTTCACAGCCGCCGACGCGGCGTCCGCGGCGCCCCGCAGCCCGCTGTTCAAGGCGCTGTGACGTGGAGTCGGCCATGAGCTTCCGTGTCGCCATCGGCAACACCCACGAGCGCTACAGCTGCCGCGCCGACCAGACCCTGCTCGGCGGCATGGAGCAGCTCGGCCGCAAGGGCATTCCCGTCGGCTGCCGCGGCGGCGGCTGCGGCGTGTGCAAGGTGCGCATCGAGTCCGGCGCCGTGCGCCGCGAGCGCATGAGCCGTTGCCACGTCAGCGTCGAAGAAGAAGAGCAGGGCTACGTGCTGGCCTGCCGCGCCTACCCGCAGAGCGATCTGGCCCTGCGCGCCGTCGAGAAGCTGGCGCGCTGCATCGAGCGGCGCCTGACGGCGTCGATGCCATCGCCATCCGATTCCCGTTCCCCCACCTGAACTTTCCATCACCAACCAAAGGAGACTTCCATGGCACTCACTGGCGTCATTCGCCCCGGACACGTGCAACTGCGCGTGCTCGACCTCGGGGCTGCCCTCACGCACTACCGCGATGTGCTGGGCCTGATCGAAACCGGGCGCGATGCGCGGGGCCGCATCTACCTCAAGGCCTGGGACGAGCACGACCACCACAGCGTCGTGCTGCGCGAGGCCGACGAGGCCGGCATGGACTTCATGGGATTTCGCGTCGATTCGCCCGCCACGCTCGACAAGCTCGCCGCCGACCTGAAGGCCAGCGGCCTGGCCACCGACATGCAGTGGATCGAAGCCGGTGAGCACCTGCGCACGGGCCACCGCTTTCGCTTCACCGTGCCCACCGGCCATGCCATCGAGCTCTTTGCCGAGAAGGAGAAGGTCGGCAACGGAATGCCCTACGAGAACCCCGAGGTCTACCCCGACGATCTCAAGGGCATGGCGCCTTCGCGCTTCGACCACTGCCTGCTATACGGCGACGATCTCGACGGCACCATGAAGCTGTTCACCGAGGTGCTGGGCTTCCAGCTGGCCGAGAGCGTGGTGGCCGGTCCCGAGCGAATGTACATCGCGGCCTTTCTCACCTGCTCGACCAAGCCGCACGACATCGCCTTCATCCGCCATCCGGAGAAGAACAAGTTCCACCATGCCTCGTTCCTGCTCGACAACTGGGGCGAGGTGCTCAAGGCGGCGGACATCATCACCAAGCGGCGCGTGTCGCTCGACATCGGGCCCACGCGTCACGGCATCACGCGCGGCGAGACCATCTACTTCTTCGACCCGAGCGGCAACCGCAACGAAGTGTTCTCGGGCGGCTACATCTTCTACCCGGACAAGCCGCCGCTGGTGTGGACCGACGACGAACTCGGGCGTGCGATCTTCTATCACGACCGCAAGCTCAACGAGAACTTCCTGAGCGTGGTGACCTGAAGGAGTCGGTGCGATGAAACAGTTCATGAACTTCATCGGCGGCGAGTTCGTCGCCACTTTGAAGACCTTCGACAACCGCGCGCCAGTGGACAACCGCGTCATCGGCAAGGTGCACGAGGCAGGTCGCAGCGAGGTCGATGCGGCCGTGCGCGCCGCACGCGCGGCGCTCAACGGTGAGTGGGGTCGCATGAGCGTCGCGCGCCGCGTCGAGCTGCTGCACGCCGTGGCCGACGAAATCAACCGGCGCTTCGACGACTTCCTGGCGGCCGAGATGGCTGACACCGGCAAGCCGCACGCGCTGGCCTCGCACGTGGACATTCCGCGCGGCGCGGCTAACTTCAAGGTGTTTGCCGACATCGTGAAGAACGTACCGACTGAGAGCTTCGAGATGACCACGCCGGACGGCGGGCAAGCGCTGAACTACGCCGTGCGCTCGCCGCTGGGCGTGATCGGCGTCGTGTGCCCGTGGAACCTGCCTCTGCTGCTCATGACCTGGAAGGTCGGCCCGGCGCTGGCCTGCGGCAACACCGTGGTGGTCAAGCCTTCGGAGGAAACGCCCGCCACTGCCACGCTGCTGGGCGAGGTGATGAACGCGGTCGGCATTCCACCGGGCGTCTACAACGTGGTGCACGGCTTCGGGCCTGACTCGGCCGGCGAGTTCCTCACCACGCATCCGGGCGTGGACGGCATCACCTTCACGGGCGAGACGCGCACCGGCGAGGCCATCATGGGCGCCGCTGCCAAGGGAGTGCGGCCCGTGTCCTTCGAACTGGGCGGCAAGAACGCCGGCATCGTGTTCGCCGACGCGGATTTCGACAAGGCCGTGGCCGGCATCACCCGCTCGGCCTTCGAGAACTGCGGCCAGGTGTGCCTGGGCACAGAGCGCGTCTACGTGCAACGACCCATCTTCGACAGGTTCGTCGCGGCGCTCAGGGCCAAGGCCGAGGCGCTCAAGCCGGGCCCGTCGGAAGAAGCCGGGGTGGGCATCGGCCCGCTGATCTCGCGTGAGCACCAGCAGAAGGTGCTGTCGTACTACCGCCAGGCCAGGGAGGAGGGCGCCACCGTCGTCACCGGCGGCGGCGTGCCGGCGATGCAAGGCGCCCTGGCCGAGGGCCACTGGGTGCAGCCCACGATCTGGACCGGCCTGCCCGAGACGGCTTCGGTGATCCGCGAGGAAATCTTCGGCCCCTGCTGCCACATCGCGCCGTTCGACACCGAGGAGGAAGCCATCGCGCTGGCCAACGCCACCGACTATGGCCTGGCGACCACCGTGTGGACCGAGAACCTGGGCCGCGCGCACCGTGTGGCAAAGCAGGTGCAGGTCGGCATCTGCTGGGTCAACAGCTGGTTTCTGCGCGACCTGCGTACCGCCTTCGGTGGCGCCAAGTCGTCGGGCATCGGGCGCGAGGGCGGAGTGCATTCGCTCGAGTTCTACACCGAGCTGCGCAACGTCTGCATCAAGCTGTGAGGAGCTGGCGGTGAGCAACCCCGAAATCGCGAACAGCGTGCGCACCGGCGCTTTCGACACCAACGTGCACGACCTGGGCGAGGGCGCGCCGGTGCTCTTCATCCATGGCTCGGGCCCGGGCGTGAGTGCGTGGGCCAACTGGCGCCTGGTGCTGCCCGTGCTCGCGCGCACGCGCCGTGTGATCGCGCCCGATATGGCTGGCTTCGGCTTCACGCAGCGCGTGCCCGGCGCGACCTACACGATGGACACCTGGGTGCAGCAGGCACTTGACCTGCTGGACGCACTGGACATCGAACGCGCCGACGTGGTGGGAAATTCCTTCGGCGGAGCGCTCGCGTTGGCGCTCGCCATCCGTGCGCCGCACCGCGTGCGCCGGCTGGTGCTCATGGGCAGCGTGGGCGTGCCCTTCGCGATCACGCCCGGGCTCGATGCCGTCTGGGGCTACATGCCCTCGTTCGCGAACATGCGCCGGATCATGGACGTGTTCGCGTTCGACCGCACGCTCGTCACCGACGAGCTCGCGCAGCTGCGCTACGAGGCCAGCATGCGGCCCGGCTTCCAGGAAGCCTTCGGCGCGATGTTCCCGGCACCGCGCCAGCGCTGGGTCGATGCCATGGCGAGCCCGGAGCCCGACATTCGGGCGCTGGCGCATGAGACGCTGCTGATCCACGGCCGCGAAGACCAGGTAATTCCGCTGGCCACCTCGCTCACGCTGAACCAGTGGATTCCCAACAGCCAGCTGCATGTGTTCGGCCGCTGCGGCCACTGGACGCAGATCGAGCACAGCGCGCGCTTCGCCCGCCTGGTCGGCGACTTTCTCCATGAAGCCGATTGATTCATTTACCCCCGAGACAGAGCAAAGGAAAGACTTCCCATGGACTCCACCCTCATCCAGCGGCTCGGCGACGAGCTCTACGACGCGCTGCGCGAGCGCAGCGTCGTGGACCCGCTCACGAGCCGGCACGATGGCATCACCATCGCGGACGCCTACGGCATCCAGCAGCGCATGATCGCGCGCCGCCTGGAAGCCGGCGAGCGCATCGTCGGCAAGAAGATCGGCGTGACCTCGCGCGCCGTGATGAACATGCTGGGCGTGTTCCAGCCCGACTTCGGCTATCTGCTCGACGGCATGATCGTCGGCGAGGGCGAGTCGATCGACAGCCGCACGCTCATCCAGCCCAAGGCCGAGGGCGAGATCGCTTTCCTGCTCAAGCGCGACCTCATGGGCCCCGGCATCGGCAACGCCGACGTGCTGGCCGCCACCGAATGCGTGATGCCCTGCTTCGAGATCGTCGACTCGCGCATCCGGGACTGGAAGATCAAGATCGCCGACACCGTGGCCGACAACGCCTCGTGTGGCGTGTTCGTGCTCGGTGACCACGCGGTCGATCCGCGCCGAATCGACCTGGCGACCTGCGGCATGGTGCTTGAGAAGAACGGCGAAATCATCGCCACCGGCGCGGGCGCCGCCGCGCTCGGCTCGCCGGTGAACGCGGTCGTGTGGCTGGCCAACACGCTCGGCGCGCTGGGCATCGGGCTCAAGGCGGGCGAGGTGATCCTGTCGGGCGCGCTCGCCGCGATGTTCCCCGCCCAAGCCGGCGACAACTTCCGCGTCTCGATCGGCGGCCTGGGCGGCTGCTCGGTGCGCTTCCATTGAAGGAGACAACCCCATGACGAACCCAACGAAGATCAAGTGCGCGCTGATCGGCCCCGGCAACATCGGCACCGACCTGCTCGCCAAGCTGCAGCGTAGCCCGGTGCTCGAACCCGTGTGGATGGTGGGCATCGACCCCGAGTCCGACGGCCTGAAGCGTGCCCGCGAGATAGGTCTGAAGACCACGGCCGAGGGCGTGGACGGCCTGCTACCGCATGTGAAGGCCGACGGCGTGCAGATCGCTTTCGACGCCACCAGCGCATACGTGCATGCCGAGAACAGCGCCAAGCTCAATGCCCTGGGCGTGCTCATGATCGACCTCACGCCCGCGGCCATCGGCCCGTTCTGCGTGCCGCCGGTCAACCTGAAGAGCCTTCTGATGGCGGGCGGCGCGCGTCCGGCCAACGTCAACATGGTCACCTGCGGCGGACAGGCCACGATCCCGATGGTGGCGGCGGTGTCGCGCGTGCAGCCCGTGGCCTACGGCGAGATCGTGGCCACTGTGTCCAGCCGCTCGGTCGGTCCTGGCACGCGCAGGAACATCGACGAGTTCACGCGCACCACGGCCGGTGCGGTCGAGCGCGTGGGCGGTGCGGCCAAGGGCAAGGCAATCATCATCGTCAACCCGGCCGAGCCGCCGCTGATCATGCGCGACACGGTGCACTGCCTGACCGAAGGCCCGCCCGACGAGGCGCGCATCACGGCCTCGGTGCACGAGATGATGGCCGAGGTGCGCAAGTACGTGCCGGGCTACAAGCTCGTGAACGGACCCGTGTTCGACGGCAACCGCGTGTCGATCTACCTGGAGGTGGAAGGCCTGGGCGACTACCTGCCCAAGTACGCCGGCAATCTCGACATCATGACCGCTGCGGCGGCGCGCACGGCCGAAATGTTCGCCGAAGCGATGCTCGCCAGCCTCCCGCAACCCGAGCCCGCCGTGGCCTAGGAGCACACTCATGACCACCACGAACACCCTCCAGGGCCGCCGCCTGACCCTGCACGACATGACGCTGCGCGACGGCATGCACCCCAAGCGCCACCTGATGACGCTCGAACAGATGAAGCACATCGCCAGCGGGCTTGACGAAGCGGGCGTGCCGCTGATCGAAGTGACGCATGGCGACGGCCTGGGCGGCAGCTCCGTCAACTACGGCTTTCCCGCGCATTCCGACGAGGAGTACCTGGGTGCCGTGATCCCGCTGATGAAGCAGGCCAAGGTGTCGGCCCTGTTGATTCCCGGCATCGGCACCGTGGACCACCTGCGCATGGCGCACGGCCTGGGCGTGCACACCGTGCGCGTGGCCACGCACTGCACCGAGGCCGACGTGTCCGAGCAGCACATCACCATGGCGCGCCAGCTCGACATGGACACGGTCGGCTTTCTCATGATGGCCCACATGGCCTCGCCCGAGACGCTGGTGCGCCAAGCGCTGCTCATGGAAGGCTACGGCGCCAACTGCATCTACGTGACCGACTCGGCGGGCTACATGCTGCCGGACGATGTCACGGCGCGCATCGGCGCGGTGCGCGCGGCGCTCAAGGCCGACACCGAGCTGGGCTTTCATGGCCATCACAACCTCGCGATGGGCGTGGCCAACTCGGTCGCGGCCGTTGCGGCCGGTGCCAATCGCATCGACGCCGCCGCCGCGGGTCTGGGCGCGGGCGCGGGCAACACGCCGATGGAAGTGTTCGTGGCGGTGTGCGACCGCATGGGCATCGAGACCGGTATCGATGTGTTCCGCATCCAGGACGTGGCCGAAGACCGCGTCGTGCCGATCATGGACCACATGATCCGCGTCGACCGCGACTCGCTCACGCTGGGCTACGCGGGCGTGTACTCGAGCTTCCTGCTGTTCGCCAAGCGCGCCGAGAAGAAGTACGGCGTGCCCGCGCGCGAGATATTGGTGGAACTGGGGCGGCGCGGCATGGTCGGCGGGCAGGAAGACATGATCGAAGACACGGCCATCACGCTGGCTCGCGCACGCCAGGCCGTGCAACAACAGGAAGGAGTGGCGGCATGAAGCTCGACAAGAACACCATCGCCGCGCTCGCCGAGCACCTGGAGACCTGTGAGCTGGAGGCGCGCGACACGCCCAAGATCACCGACGAGTATCCCGAGATGGATTGGGACGACGCCTACGCCATCCAGAACGAGATCCGCCGCCGAAAGCTCGCACGCGGCCATCGCATCATTGGACTGAAGGCCGGGCTCACCTCGCACGCAAAGATGAAGCAGATGGGCGTGACCACACCGGTCTTCGGCTTCATGGCCGACAACTACGCCGTGCCCGAAGGCGGTGAGTGCAAGGTGAGTGAGCTCATCCATCCCAAGGTCGAGCCCGAGATCGCGTTCGTCACCAAGCGCGCGCTCAGCGGCCCGGGCTGTCACATCGGTTCTGTGCTCGCGGCCACAGACTTTGTGCTGCCAGGCATCGAGGTGATCGACAGCCGCTACCGCGACTTCAAGTTCGACCTCAAGAGCGTGGTGGCCGACAACACCTCGGCCTCGCGCTTCGTGGTGGGCGGTCGTGCCGTGTCCGCGAGCGAGGTCGACCTGCGTACCGTCGGCATCGTGCTCGAGAAGAACGGCCAGCCCGTGGCCTTCGGCGCGGGCGCCGCGGTGCTCGGGCACCCGGCCGCGGCCATTGCGATGCTGGCCAACCATCTGGGCGCGCGCGGCGAGGAGATTCCGGCGGGCACGCTGATCCTGTCGGGCGGCATCACCGAGGCCGTAGCCGTGCAGGCCGGCGATGCCGTCACGCTGAAGGTGCAGGGGATGGGCAGCGTGGGCTTGCGATTCGTTTGATCTGCATCAATCACCGAAGCACATACCACTGGAGTAGACGAATGCCCTTTGCACAGATCTATCTCATCGAAGGTCGCACCGAGGAGCAGAAGCGCGCGTTGATCGAGAAAGTGACCAGCGCCATCATCGAGGCCGTCGACGCGCCGAAAGAGAACGTGCGCGTGTGGCTGCACGACATGCCCAAGGAAAACTGGGGCATCGGCGGCGTGTCCGCCAAAGACCTGGGGCGCTGAGCGGTTCGCGCCGCGGCGCGTCGGAAAGGTGTGGAATGGGCAGTGAGAAATCCACGGCGCTTGCCGCGTGCACGAATCAGAAGGTCTCGCCGCGGGTCGTCCTTTCCGATGCGGTCCGCACATCTGCGCACGCTCTTCAGCGACGAACCCGCCTTCAACAAGCACGGCGAGGTGCTTGAGGGCCGAAGGCAGCGCCATGCCCAGCGTTGCGGCCGGCTCGGACACCGAGGCCGGTCCGCGGCTCAGGCGGTCGAGCATGCCGCGGCGGGCAGAGGTCGCGTCGTTGAAGCGCCACGTCGGTGACCATCGCTTCCAGAAGATCCGGTTGAATTCGCGGCGGTACTTCGCGTAGCCGGAGCGACCGCCAACGTTTGTCGTGCGAAGGACTGTCGGTGACGCAGCAATGCCCTAACATCGCCACGCCGCCGATCCAGCAAGCCCCCGAGTACACGAACCATGAAGAAGTTCATCGTTGCCGCCATTACGCTCACCACGGCGTTCGTCACGTCGCTCGCAGCACATGGGCAGGATGTCCCGCTGGATCCCGACACGGGCCTGCCGGCGGCGCGGCCTTTCGATTTCCCCGCGCAGGGACCGGCCGCACCGTTCTGGGCCAAGCGCCTCACTGGCTATTTCACGACGACCGACGGCGTCAGGCTGCGCTACAGCGTGCTCTTGCCGAAGGCCTCGGGCAAGTTCCCCGTCATCCTGAGCATCAACGGCTACGACGCCGGCTCGATCGGCGGAACGCCCTATCTTCAGTACAAGACATCAATGTCGGTCGAGCTCGACAAGCGGCTCGTCGAGGCCGGCTATGCGGTGATGGGCGTCAACGCCGCGGGCAGCGGATGCTCCACAGGCCCGCTCGAGTACACGCGGCCGCAACTCGGAAGACATGGTGCCGAAGCCGTCGAATTCGCGGCGTCGCAACCGTGGTCCGACACCAAGGTCGGCATGGTGAACTGGTCGTACGGAGGTTCGTCCCAACTGGCGACGGCGCAGCACCGGCCGCTGCATCTTCGGGCCATCGTGCCCGGCATGGTGCTGACGGACTTCCGTGACGCCCTGATGCCCGGCGGTGTGCCGGCGCCAGGTTTCATCACGCCCTTGCGCGGCTCCATGCGCGCCTACTGGGAAAAGGTGGTTGCGCAGACCGCAACCGAAGAGGGCGATGCCGCCTGCCTGGCGCAGATCCGGAAGAACCTCGCGGCAGAGGACGCGAGCTCCGTGATGCACCTGTTCCTGTCGCATCCCCTTCGGGACGATCACATGAAGAGCTTCGACCTGGCGCCGCATGCAGACCGTGTGCAGGTTCCCGTGCTGTCGCTCGAAGCGTTCCAGGACCAGGCCATCACACCGCGCAGCGGTTACTACCAGGCCCGACTCGATCCGTCCAAGCTGTGGTCCGTGCAGACGAACGGTCGGCACGACATGTACTTGGCCGCGGATTTCCAGGCGATGGCGGTGCGCTTTCTCGACCGCTTCGTCAAAGGCGAGAACAACGGATTCGAGCGCGACACGCCACGCACCACCGTCTGGATGGAAACTGCCGAAGCAAGCGCGAGCGCCAATGCGCTGGAGCGGCGCGTCTCTCCCAAGCCGCGCTGGGTGGTGCAAAGGGGGCCGATCCGCAGCGACGACCTGGTCGTCAAGGCGTTCCACCTGGGTGCGGGCCATACGCTCGCCGATGCGCCCGGCTCCGGAGCCGCTGATGGCTTCGACTATCCCGGTACCGGTGTGGTCGTCAACGACATCGCGGGAAGGAGCTTCTGGGGTCCCTTGCCAGGAGACTGGGAGACCACGGGCGTGGCCTACACCTCGCCGCCGTTGGGTGAGGACATGATGGTCTACGGGCCGGGCAGTGCCGACCTCTGGGTCACGGCCAGCGCCGGCGACGCCGACTTGCAGGTCACCGTCACCGAACTGCGGCCCGACGGGCAGGAAACCTATGTCCAGCGGGGCTGGTTGCGCTTGTCGAACCGCGCCTTGGACACCTCGCGCTCGACGCCGTTGCTGCCCATCCGGCTTGAACGACCGGAGCAGCCCATGCCGCTGCTGCCGGGCCGGCCGGTGCTTGCGCGTGTCGAGATCAACAAGATGGGCCACTACTTTCGCAGCGGCTCGCGGCTGCGGATCTGGATCGACACGCCGGCCCAAACCGGTGGCCTGGTGTTCGACACCTTCACGCAGAAGCAGCGCCTCCATGTGCTGCACAACGCCAGGTACGACTCCCTGGTGCGGCTCGGCGTGCTGAAGGACGTCAAGGGACCGGCAAGCTTTCCGGCGTGCGGTGCGACGATCCTGCAGCCGTGCCGTGCGGACCCGCTGGCCACGCGCTGAGCCGCACGGATGTCCATGCCCTACAACCCGGCGCTCGACGGTGTTCGCGCGTTGTCCATCCTCGCGGTGGTCCTGTTCCACTGCCAGGTCCCCGGTGCGCATGGCGGGTTCGTCGGGCTGGACATCTTCTTCGTTCTGTCCGGCTACCTCATCACTTCGCTGCTGACAGCCGAGCACCGCCATGGCGGCATCGAGATCGGCCGCTTCTACGCGCGCCGGGCGTTGCGGCTGTACCCGACGCTGCTGCTCGTGGTCGCGGTCTACGTGGGGCTGGCCCCCATCCTCTGGCCGGCAGAGAATCGCTGGCTGTCCGCCGTGCTCGCCGCACTCTATGTCTACGACTATGCGCTGGCCTTCTGGGAGGTGGCCTACACCATCGGCCACACCTGGTCCCTGGGCGTGGAGGAGAAGTTCTACCTGCTATGGCCCCTGGTGCTGCCGCTGCTTCTGCGAACGCGCCACCCCGTCGGCTGGCTCGTATCGGCATTCCTGGCCGTGACCGCATGGCGCTATACCGTGGCCATGAACTGGACCTGGTCGCAGGCGTATTTCCGCTTCGACACGCGAATGAGCGCAATCCTGCTCGGGGCCATTGCGGCGCTGTCCCCTGTCAAGGTGTCGAGGCGCCTGCTCGCAGTGGCCTGCATGGCACTGCTGGTTCTCACGACCTTGCCTTCGCTGCCCACGAGCCACCAGACCGAAGCGGTCACGCTGCGCATCACATTGGCGGAGTTGTCGGCATTCGTGCTGATCTGCTACGCCGCAGCGCATGGGAGCGCGGCGTTGCTCGCGTCGCGGCCCATGGTCTACATCGGCCGGCTGTCCTATGGCATCTATCTTTGGCATTTCCCATTGGTGCTGCTGCTGCGCGATAGGCAGCCGCTTTGGATCACGCTGAGCGTGACACTTGCGTTCTCGTTCACGATGGCGGCGATCTGCCTGCATTTGGTGGACATGCCCCTGAAGCGATGGCGTCAGAAGGCCTGGCCGCAGGTCCGCAGCACCGCGTGAGCGCCGTGCATTGGCCTTTCAGGTCAGCGCCATCCCGCCGTCGACCTTCAGGTTGACGCCCGTGACGAACACGCTGTCGTCGCTCGCCAGGAAAAGCGCTGCCTGCGCCAGCTCGTCCGGTTTGCCCAGGCGTCCCAGCGGGATCGCGGCCGACATGGCCTTGTCGAACTCGGGCCGCGCGGATTCCGTGATGCCCAGCTTCCCCAGGATCGGCGTGTCGACCGGTCCGGGGCTGAGCACATTGACGCGGATGCGGCGCTCCTTGAGTTCGAGCGCCCAACTGCGTGCGAAGGCCTCGATGGCGGCTTTGCTGCCTGCGTAGACCGCGTGGTTGTCCATGACCTTGCTGGCGGCGATCGAGCTCGTGAGAATGATCGAGCCGCCATCGCGCATGAGTGGCAGCGCCTTGGTCACGCCGAAGAACACGGCGCGCGCGTTGGTGGCGAACTGTACGTCGTAGTTGTCCACGGTGACGGCAGATGATGGCTCGAGAATGGCCGTGCCCGCATTGGCCACGTAGATGTCGATGCCGCCAAAGCGTGCCATCACCGGAGCGAGCAGACGGTCGTGCATTCCCAAATCCGCCACGTCGCCGACGAAGCCCATCGCCTCTGGACCGAGGCTCGCCAACGCCGTGTCCACGGCGTCCTGGCGGCGACCCACGATGACGACACGGGCGCCTTCAGCGGCGAACGCCTGGGCGCAGGCCAAGCCGATGCCGCTGTTGCCGCCGGTGATCACGGCCACTTTGCCCGAGAGTTTTTGCATGATGCTTTTCCTTGTTCAATGAAGAGAGAAGCCTTCAATCTAGGGCGTCCCCGTGAACTCCAGTAGTGGGAAAAAATGGAAACACTTGTGCCTCGGAGTCTTCAATGAATGTTCTCGACCACGCGCCCGGATTGATGGCCTTTGCCACTGCTGTCGAGGCCGGATCGTTCAGTGCGGCCGCGCGGATGCTGGGCACCTCACCGTCGGCAGTTTCCAAGGGCGTGGCGCGGCTGGAGCAACGCTTCGGCGTGCGGCTCTTCCAGCGCTCGACGCGGTTGCTGTCGCTCACGCAGGAAGGCGCCGCGTACTACGAACGCATCGCGCCGCTGCTGCGCGCGCTCGACGAGGCGAGCGACGTGATGCAGCCAACGGGCATAGCGCGGGGCGTGTTGCGCATCACCGCCCCCGGCGACCTGGGTCGCATCTTGCTGGAACCCGTCGTCGGCAAGTTCCTGCCCAGGCACCCTGAGCTGAAGCTGGAGATGAGCCTGGCCGACCGCCATGTCGACCTGATCCGCGAGGGCTACGACATCGCCATCCGCGCAGGGGATGTGGCGGACTCCGACCTCACCGCGCGGCGCCTCGCTGATCTGCCGCTCGCGCTGGTTGCGTCGCCCGGATACCTCGCGAATCGCGGCACGCCCGACTCGGTCGAGGCTCTGCACAGCCACGCGCACGTGCGCTACATGCTGGGCGGCAAGGCGTTTCCGATCCGCTTTGCCGATGGCACGGTGCTGAACCCCGCCGGCGTGTTCGACACGGACAACAGCGTCGCTCTGCGCATCGCGGCGCTCGGCGACCTGGGCATCGTGCAGATCCTGCGCCTGTTCGTGCAGGACGACATCGATGCTGGTCGATTGGTGCCCGTGCTGCCGTCCCAGCCGTTGCCGCGTGTGACCATCTCGGCCCTGCATGCCTTCGGGCGCCAGGCGCCGGCGCGTGCACGTCTGTTCATCGAGTTCCTCGCGGCGCAGCTCGAACGTCTGTCCTGAAATAGCGCAGCCTTGCAGACCCAGCTTTCGCCACGCCGGCGCCGTAGGCCGGATCGGCCCGGGTGATGGGTGATGGGTGCCCCGCCTGAGGGCGCAGAGGGGGTGGACTCCTAGGTCGCCAGTGCCACGATGGTGGTGATGCCGTTGCGCGCCATCTTGGCGTACGGACAGAACCGCTCGGTGCTGCGCACCAGTTCCTCGGCCACGCTTTTCTCGACGTCGGGCAGGTGAATCCAGACGTCGGCCGTGAGCATGAAGAGCCCGTCGACGGGGTCGCGACCGAACGCGACGGACATCTGCACGTTGGCGTCGTGGACCGGAATCCTTCTTTTCGCGGCCAGCAGGTTCAAGGCCCCATGGAAGCACGCGGCGTAGGCTGCTGCGAACAGCTGCTCCGGGTTGGTGCCGTCGCCGTCTCCGCCCAGGGCGGTGGGAAGGCGAAGCTGCACGTTCAGGTTGCCGTCGTCGGAGCGCGCCACGCCCGAAGCCCGTCCGTGTTCGGCTTCGCCGCCGCTCACTGTGACGACCGTCGAATAGATCGGTTCGAACTCCTGTCCCTTGTACCTGTCGAGCAACGCGACGGGAGGCGGTTGCAATCGACCTCGTTGCGCCGCTTTCGCTGCGAAGACGCCGGCTTTGTCTTTCTGCGTGGGCATTCCAGGCTTCCGTTCAATTCAAGGAGGGAACGCTTTGGGGTTCACAAGGAAGGGGGGGGGAGACTTGGGGCAGCAGCCCCCGGCCGCGTCAGGCGGCGGCCGAGGGCGGACTTCGCATCAGCGTGCGGGCTTGGGCAGTGCGTACCAGGCTTCGAAGTTGAGCGCGCCGATGCGTGGGTTGGCGCCCGGCACCAGCGTGTCGTCCTTCAGCTCCGCGCCGAAGTAACGCGCGTGCACGTCCTGGACGACCTTGCGCGGATCATTGGTCTTGGCGAGAAAACGCTGTACCAGATCGGACAAGCGAACGCGCTCGGGGCCCGCAATTTCGACCACGCCGTTCACGGGGCTGCCCAGGGTGTAGTCCGCGACGGCGGCGGCGACGTCATCCGATGCGATCGGTTGTACGAAGGCCGGCGAGAGATGCACGGTGTCACCGTCGGTGCCCGACTGCGCGATGCCGCCGAGGAACTCGAAGAACTGCGTCGAATGGACGATGGTGTACGGAATCTTCGATTCGCGAATCAGCTTTTCCTGCGCGATCTTGCCGCGGAAGTAGCCGCTTTCGGAAAGGCGGTCGGTGCCGACCACCGACAACGCGACGTGGTGCTTCACGCCGGCCACGGCTTCCGCGGCCAGCAGGTTGCGCCCGGACGTCTCGAAGAACTCGAGCACGGCCTTGTCCTCGAACGAGGGCGAGTTCGCCACGTCCAGCACCACCTGCGTGCCTTGCAGGGCCTCGGCCAGGCCTTCGCCGGTGATGGTGTTCACGCCCGAGGCGGGTGACGCGGCGACGACCTCATGGCCGGCGTCGCGCAGCTTGCTGACAACCTTCGAGCCGATGAGGCCCGAGCCGCCGATGACAACGATCTTCATGATGATTTCCTTGTAGCCCGCAAGGGGCCGGGTGGTTGATGGAAACGGTTCCTGCCAGCGGGGCTCAGGAGAGCTTTGCCTTGTCCAGGCCGAAGACCTTGTCGGAGGCTCCGGGCACGCTCTTGAAGGCGATGTTCAGGCGGCTCCATGCGTTCGTCGACATGACGAGGAAGGTGAGGTCGGAGATTTCCTTTTCCGACAGCTGCGTGCGCACGCGCTCATAGATTTCGTCGGGCACGCCTTGCTCGGGCAGCTTGGTCAGCACTTCGGTCCAGGCCAGTGCCGCACGCTCGCGCGGGATGAACAGCGTCGATTCGCGCCATGCGGCCAGGTGGTACAGGCGCAGCTCGCGCTCGCCCTGGATCTTGGCCTGCTTGACGTGCATGTCCAGACAGAAGGTGCAGCCGTTGAGCTGCGATGTGCGGATCGACACGAGGTTGCGAAGCGGCTCTTCGATCGCGCCCTCCTTGATGGCATTGAGGAACTCGACGAACTTCTTGAAGAGTTCGGGCGACTGCTCGACATAGTTGACACGTTGGGTCATGACTGGCTCCTGGAAATGGGTGGCGGATGCCTGTACTCAGACTCGGCTGAGTCATCCGTTTGCGAAGATCGCGTAGACAGGGAGGTAGCGTAGGTTTGGCAGGTCGCCACCGGTAGCCACGCACAAGGCTTCACGGTGTTGCCCCTCGCGCAACAATCCGGCGGGGGACTCGGCATGTTTCCGAAATGGCACCAGTCGAAAGTGAAAAGCGGCGAGACCGCGTCCTAGAATTTCGCCCAACTGAGCAGCGAACTGTCGATCCGCCAAGCGACGAAGCCCGTCAATTCCTGGCGGGCTTCGTCATTTGGGACGGCTGCAGGCCTCAGCCTCCACCGGCTGCCGAAGGCGCACGGCTGCGTACGAGGTCCTCGATGACGCGCAGCACATCGGCCGGCTCCGCGCGCTTTCGGATGTCTTCCTCGATGTGTGCGAAACGGATGCGGCCTTCTTCGTCGATCACATAGGTCGCAGGGACCGGGAGCACCCACAGGCCGTTGCCATTGAGGACGGGGATGTCGGTGCCCACCGAACCGTAGAAGCTCACGAGTTCGGGAGGAAGCGTGAAGGCCAGCTCGAAGCCATTGGCGGCCTCGAGGTCGGAATCGCTGAGCACGGTGAACGCGAGCTGGTTGTCCTCGGCCGTTCGCATCGAGTGATCAGGCGTCTGCGGCGAGATCGCCAGGAGCATGGCACCAAGCCTTGCCAGGTCGTCTGCGCGCTGATGCCAGGCCCGCAGCTGGAGGCTGCAGTAACCGCACCAGCCGCCGCGGTAGAAGACCAGCACGAGCGGTCCCTTGCGCCACACCTCCGAAAGGCGGACCGGACGACCGTCACCGTCCGGCAATGTCGCGTCAGGCGCCAGGTCGCCGGCACGCTTGGCGCGGGCAGCGATGCCCGTGGCGTCGAACACCGCATCGGCGGCGTCGTTGTGGTCAAAGGCGGAAAGTTGCGCGCTCATGGCGGGGTTCCCAAAAGTGAGGACAGGTCGAGCCGGATCGCGCCATTGCTGACATAACGCGAGAAGTTCTGGAACGGAATGGCTGCCTGTGCGCGGTAGTTCTCGTCCTGCCAGCTGAAGACCGTGTCCATCCGGACGACCTCCACCTGCACGAGACCACGGCGCACTTCGAGCTCGGGGCCGTCGCCTTCGCTGTACTCGACCACGCCGACCACTTCGGCCGTCAGCGTGGTGGCCAGGTTGTCGCGGATCCGTTCGGTCAGGCGCATCAGCTGATCAGGCGCACTGGGCGCACGTTCGGTGTGCGGCGCCAGACCTTCCTCCATCACGAGCGCCGCATGCACCCCTTCGTCGGCATGCATGCGGCGAACGAAGGCAGTCAGGTGTTCGAAGCCGTGCAGGCCGACCTTTGTGCCGATGGCCCAGCGCAGCATCACGAAGTGATAGGCATCGGCAATGGAACGCTGGCCCGTGAGCCATTCGCGCCCGGCGAGTTGCGCATCGAGCCGCGCGAGGTACTCGCGCACGTGGCTGCGCGCCGTGGCAGCCAGTCGCGCCGCCTGGCCGGCGTCCGGCAGGTAGCGCTCGGGAAAGAAGATCGGCCTGAACGCCTTGTGCACATCGGAGTTCAGGAAACCGAGCCAGCGCATCACCTCCGCCCGCGCGCGCGGCGAGCCGTCGCCTGCCAGCTGCAGTTGCGGATGCAGGTCCGCAAGGTAGCCAAGGATGGCGACGTTTTCGGTCAGCGTGAAGTCGCCATCCACAAGCAGCGGCACTGCGCCTGTCGGGTTGAGTGCCAGGTACTCCGGCGTCTTGATGCTGCGGCGGTCCATGCGCACCGTTTCGTACGGCTGGCCGGACCACTCGAGCACGATGTGATCGGCCAGCGCGCTGGCGCCGGGCATGTAGAAGAGTTTCATGGCGGGGGTCCTGTGTGCGTGTGCCGGCTTCCTGTTGCAGGAAGCAAGGGATGCCTTCCACCCGCCGCGTCGCCGTGTTGCTGGTCGGATTTACGCGGGGACACCGCGCCGACGTGAGTCTGTCCCGTGCACGAACGGGTGGAAAGTGCACGCCTCATTACAGCCGCCTCGGCGATCTGACACCCGTCATCTTCGTTGCGGCGGGTGGAATGCAACCGGTGGGTTATTTCACTGGAATGAAGAACTCGGCACCCTTGTTCTTCACGAGCATGACGACGAACTTCGCGGGCTTGGTCTTGCTCGCGTTGCGCCCGACGGTGTGGATGTCGTCGGGGCCTTCGTAGAAGGTGTCTCCGGCCTTGAGCGTGACTTCCTTGCCGCCTTTGACGCCCATCACGATCGAGCCCTCGAGCACGTACACGTAGCTGTGGGCGTCATGGCGATGCACGGGGTCAACGGCGCCGGGCGGGTAGTCCACCGTGATCATCAGCACCTCCTTGCCGGGGATGTCCTTCATCTCCTGGGTCAGCAGCGGCGTCACCTTCGCGTCTTTGGGCGTGCCGTGCGCGGTGGCGTGCTGTGCCATGGCGGCGCCTGCGGCGAGCACAAATGTGAGCCCGAGGCTTCTTGCGATCTTGATCATGGTCTTGCCTTTGTTGGTGCGATGGATGAATCGTAGGATCGGGTTTCCGGGTGCGGTAGGCCTGCGCGATGGATCACGGTGTTGTCTGCAAGGCACCAATCGCGCAAAGGCCGCTGCGCTCCGGGGGCTCCCCTTCCACAGGCTCGAAGCGCGTACCCGCTTCGAGCGTTCGGTGAACGGGGCATCGCTGCGCCATTTCCAGAAGCTCCTCGCGTTGCGCCTGCGTGAGGGTGCCCTCGATGGACACCCGGCGGCTGAAGACATCGGGCGGGGAGGCCGACTTGTCCTTTCGGTGACTCACCGCGGTGCGGATGCGCGCGACCTGCCAGCCCTTGCTGTCGGCGTAGTGGCGCAGCGTCATGGTCGTGCAGGCGGCGAGCGCGGATGACAGGAGGTTGTAGGGTGTCGGTCCCGAACCGAGCCCTCCCACCGTTGCGGGTTCGTCGGCGAGCCAGCGCGAGCCGCCCGAGCGCAGCGCGAGCTGGAATTTGCCCAACCCCGTTTCTTCGGCCTCGGCATCCGCCGCGATGGGGTGCCCGGCGGGCGGCTCGGGCAGGTAGGGGGTCGCCCAGGTCGCGATGAGGCGCGCGACCTGTTCGGCGTCTTCGCGCTTGGACAACAGATGGTCCGCATCATCGAGCGAGACGAAACTCTTCGGATGCCTTGCCGCCAGAAAGATGCGCGTGGCGTTCTCGATGTCGACCGTCCGGTCCTGCGGCGCGTGCAGCAGCAGCAGCGGCCGGTGAAGTGCCGCGATGCGCGCACCCGGGTCGTGTGCGCGCAAGTCGTCCACGAAGGCCTTGCCCACCGCCATGGGCCGTCCGACCACCTGGACCAGCGCATGGCCCTCGGTCTCCAGGCGCGCAAGACCCGCCGGATCCAGCAGGTGCAGCACCTGGGCTACGTCGAACGGCGCGGCAATGGTCGCAACCGCTCGCGCGCCCGCGATGCGGCCTGCCGCGGCGAGCACGGCGGAGCCGCCCAGGCTGTGACCGATGAGCAGGCGCGCCGGCATGCCGGCGGCCTCCATGGCGTCGGCGGCAGACACGAGGTCCTGCACGTTCAGCGAAAAGCTCGCGTCGGCGAAGTTGCCCTCGCTGTCGCCCAGCCCGGTGAAGTCGAAGCGCAGCACACCGATACCCACGCTGGCCAGCGCGCGAGCGATGCGCACGGCCGCGAGGTTGTTCTTGCCGCAGGTGAAGCAGTGCGCGAAAAGCGCCCAACCCCGCTGAATGCCCTCGGGCATTTCGAGGCTGCCTGAGAGGCGGTGTCCCTGGGCATTGGTCACTTCGAAGGGGCGTGTGGGCACGGGGCGAGTTCCTGTGTCTGGAGCAGATGCGTTCGGATGGGGATGCGTCCGATGCGCGCTGCGCCTTGGGCCAAGGGGGCTCAGGCGTCGGGCGCGGTCGAGTCGCGCCAGCACAGCGCCGCAAGCACAGCACCTTCGCCGTCGATCTCGAATTCGTCGGGCAGCGGCCCGTCGATTCGTTCCAGTTGCACGGCGCCGGCCAGCCGTTCCCGCAGATCGCGTGCCCAACGGCTACCGTGAGCCATCCAGGCGGGGCTGATCTCGTCGCCGTCCAGCGAGGGTTCCAGCATGACGATGACGCGCAGCATGGGCTCGTCGGTCGCCTGGACGGCCCACAGCCGCCGCACGGCGGGCTGTTCGGCGTACCAGTGGGCGAGCGCGCCCGAGGTGGCGCAACGCGGCTCGGAGGCTTCGGGGGAAGCCGCCAGCGAAAGTCTCATGGCGTTCCGGCTTGCTGCGCCATATCGCGCTCTGCGTCCAGCGCGGCTTGCACGCCGGCGTCGCCGTCCATCATCCGGACGAAGCGTGCGAGGTTGTCCAGGCCCTGCATGTCGACCTTTTTGACCGCCGACCAGCGCGAGAGCACGAAAAGGTACGGGTCGGCAATGGAGCGTTCGCCGGTGAGCCAGTCGCGCCCTTCGAGTTGGTCATCGAGTCGCGCGAGATAGTCGCGCACGTGGCCGCGCGCGTTATCGGCCAGCGCGGGCGCCATCGCCGCGTCCTTCAGGAAACGCTGCGGCACGAAGATCGGCTTGAACGCCTTGTGCACATCCGAGTTGAGAAAGCCCAGCCAGCGCATGACCTCGGCGCGGGCGCGCGGTGAGCCGTCGCCGAGCAGGCGCGCTTCGGGGTACAGGTCTGCCAGGTAGCCGAGGATGGCGACGTTCTCGGTGAGCGAAAGGTCGCCATGTACCAGCAGCGGCACCGTGCCGCCCGCGTTGATGGCAAGGTAGTCGGGCGACTTGATGCTTTCCAGGCTCATGCGCACCGGCTCGTGGTCTGCGCCGATCCACTGGAGGACGATCAGGTCGGCGAGGGAGCATGCGCCGGGCATGTGATAGAGCTTCATGATGTATCCGTTGGGTTGAAGTGAGTCCTTCGCTTTCGGCGGGGCAGTCGGCCTCGCGTCGTGAAGGAGAGGCTGGCGAACGATTCGATGCTAGGCAGGCGTGCACAGTGGCGGTAGGCCTGTGTGGGGCTGCACTGTGTTGTCGCCGGCGCACCAATCGTGGCGTTGGCCAATGACGAGGTCGAGTCCACGGTGAATGCAAGTGCGGCATCGGCGGGTACAGTCTCCGGCGCGTCTGCGGGCGTTTCGAAGCGTCCGCCAAGGCGATTGCCGGCCGGGTCTTCGAGGGTCCCGCGGACGATCAGTCGGTATTCGCCGGCGCGCCATGCGGTGTGTGGCGTAAACGACCAGGTGCGCTCGCCGTCTTTCAGCAGGGCTTGGCCACTCACGCGCCGGCCGTGTGGGTCTGCGATCGCGATGTAGTCGGCTTGCCGGCCATCGATGGCGTCGTCCAGCGTCACGACGAGCGCTTGCTTCGATGCGGCGCGCACGGACGACAGGCGCCATGCCGCCACGGCGGGACCGCTCGTGTCCGGGGAGCCGACGCGCCAGTGATGGATGGGATGGCCGTCAAGCGTCAAGGTCACATCGTCTCCCTCGAGCAGGATCGACCCCAGCACATCACGCGCTTTCAAGCCGGTCTTGACGCGGCCTGGATGCATCAGCACGGTCAGGACTCGGCCGCTGGGCGACCAGAGTTCCTGCTCGAGAAACGGTTGCGTGAGCGGCTTTCCGTCGGGGCGCAGCAGTGCGAGCCTCGGCAGCACCGGGCCTTCGATCGGTGTCGCGAACTCGATGGACAGGCGCAGCAGGTTGGCCGGCACCTGGCCAGCGGACGGCTGGACGCGCACCATTTGCGCAGCTGCGGGGGATGGCGCGGCAGGTCCGGCGTGCGACGCGCCCAGCATCACGACGAGCGCCACGGCACCGCATAGTCGGCGAAGACGCACGGCTTACTCCGATGCCTTGATCAGGTCCGGGAAGCCTTCGTCCTTCAGCAGGATGTCCTGCCGGGGTTTGATGTTCTGCAGCTGGAAGTTGTCGCCCTTGAAGCTGTACTCTGCGAAGGCGTACTCCGAGACGTGGTCGGTCAGCCGGAAGCTCAGTTCCTTGCCGATGGAAACGAGCTGCAGCGCGTCCTTCTCGAGCCGGCGACGCACGACGACGAACGATTTCTCGTCGAGATTGTCCAGCCGCAGTGTGCCGGCCAGCGGGGCCTGCATGACTTCGACACCCGCGAGCTGCCCGAAAGGCACCTGCTTCTCGATGCCAGGACGCGAACCCGTCGCCTCCAGCTGCGACACGGGAATGACGTTCGACACGCGGTCGAAGTTCGCCAGCAGCAGGAAGTCTTCGGTCTTGCCTTGCTCGGTGCGCGAATAGGCAATCATGTCAGCCGGCGTGTTGCCGTAGCCGAGTTCGGCGACGGTCTTGCCGCGGATATGCGCGCCATCCTTCAGGTCATCCAGTGGGATCGTCACCAGCGGCGTGCAGGTGTAGGCGGCCACCAGGTAGGGCTTGCCGCCCCAGCTCGCGAAGCTCATCGCGCGGATCGGCGCGCGCGTCTCGATCAGGTTGTGGCCCGCGTGGTAGATCTCCACCGAGGTGATCGACTGCTTCGTGTCGAAGGGGTACTTCACCCGGCGCAGCGTCGAGGCGAAGTCCTGGTTGGAGAGGCCGGCAACGAAGAGTTCGCCTTCGCGCCACTTCATGTCGGTGACCGTGAAGCTGCGCTCCGGCGTTTCCTTCCAGAAGCTGTAGTCCGAGGTGGGCGCGTCGCGCAGTGCGACCGACGTAGAGGCCGCCGCCTTCAAGTCGACGCGGCGCGCCTTCTTGTCGCTGGTGACCATGATGAGCGCTGGCGTCTTCGCGGCGCCGTAGCTCACAGCCACGTACACCTGCGCGGTGCCAGGCCGCACGACCATGTCCTCGACAGTGACCTTGGCGCCGCCGACCTGGGCGGAGAGCAGGCTCTCCAGGTCAAGGATGTTGAACGCCGTGCCTGCCGGCCGCTGCTGTGCCGCAGGTAGCGAGATCGCGTGGACGCGGGCGGCTTTCCAGTCGGCGATGAACAGGATATTGCCGGGGCCCGCGGCAAGGCGGGAGATGGACTTCACATCCGCCGCGACGGCGTTGAGAGAGGCACCGAGGCAGCAGGCGAGGGCGGTGACGATGGTGCGCAGACGCATGGGGAGCTCCTTGAAGGTTGGATGGACCCATCGATCCTAGGAACGGCCGGCCCTCGGCGGTAGGTATGCGAGAGGGAGCACGGCGTTGTCTGCAAGGCACCAATGCGTTTGCGGCCAGGCGCTCACCAAGGACTTACCAGAGGCTATCGAGCAGCGCGTCGAGCTTGACGCTCGCGTTGTTGCCCAGGTCGGCGACTTCATTGGGGTAGTTCTTCTTCAGCAGCCGCGCGACCTCGGGGAGTTTGGCCCGGTCGAGATCGAAGGCGCCGATGCGATCGGGCAAGCCGAGCGACCTCACCACTTGCGAGATGCTGTCGGCCAAGTGAGCGGCGGCATCCACATCGCGCGAAGCGCCGGCATTGATGAAGATGCCGAGCTTGTCGCCGTAGAAATCCGCGCAGGCGCGAATCACCGGTGCCAGCGTGATGCAGGACGTCGCACTGTGCGGCAGGCCGAAGGTGCCGCCCAGGATGTGGC
Source organism: Variovorax sp. 01N429 (assembly GCF_056399425.1). Taxonomy (NCBI): domain Bacteria; kingdom Pseudomonadati; phylum Pseudomonadota; class Betaproteobacteria; order Burkholderiales; family Comamonadaceae; genus Variovorax; species Variovorax sp. 01N429. Next base: position 266,874 of record NZ_JBFTRG010000004.1, read on the forward strand.
CGATGCGATGGCTCAGGCCGTAGATGACCGAGGCGGGCGAGAAGTAGCACTGCCAGGCCGCCAGCTGCAGCTGCAGCAGGTCGTCGGGGGTCACCAGCCCCTTGTCCAGCGCCTCGCGCGTCGTCATGGCCTGCGGCCACTTCTGCAGCACCTTCAGGAACCGCTCCAGTCCGCTTGCCGCCATGATCGCGTGGGGGTGCTCCTTCGTCACCTTGCGCATGCCTTCCACCGCATGATCCATGCCCTTGATGGCGGATGACAGCAGCAGCGCGCGCGGCGTGTCGAACACGAGCACGGGGTCGATCACGACCGCCTTAGGCACCGTCTCGCGCACCGCATAGCTGCGCTTGAATTTCTCGGGGCCGTCGGTCTCGGTGATGCCGAAGTAGTGAGAGAACTCGGAGCCCGAGAGCGTCGTCGGCAGCGCCGCGATGGGCAGGTAGCGTCCCGTCTTTTCATGGTGCAGGTAGGACACGGCCTTGGCCGCATCGAGCACCGAGCCGCCGCCCAGCGCCACGATCGATTCGGCGCCGGCGTGCAGGCAGGCGTCGAGGCCGGCTTGCACCGCCACGTCGGGCACGTGCGCCGGCAGTTCCATGAAGCTGCCTACGGACTGCTTCAGGTTGGGGCGCACGCACTCCTGGTAGAGCTTCGTCAATGGTTCGACGGTGAACGCCATCGGGCGATGGATGCCGTGCTCGCCGAGCCGCGCCACCGCGCCTTGCAGGATGTGATGGCCCCAGAAAATGCCGTCTTGCGGCAAGCAATTCAAATGATTCATCTCGATCGGCCTTGTGGAAGTCAGGGCCGAAAAGATAGGTCCTTCACCGATCGCTCACAAGCCGCTCTTTGCCAGACGCAGCGTCCATGTTCGTGGACGACGCGACCGTGCCGCGCTGGCACTTCACTCGAAGCTGCGCGGGTGGTCGAAGGCCGTGACGACCGGCATCTCGACGGCGAGGAAATCGACCAGTGAACGCACCGCGGGAAGCAGCCCGGTGCGAAACGGAATCAGCGCCGAGATGCGCGCATCCGCCGCTGACCAGTCGGGCAGCAACTGCTGCAGGACCCCATCGCGCAATTCCGACCTGCAGATGTAGCCCGGCAGCGCCGCGATGCCCAGGTTGGCGCAGGCCGCCTCTTTGAGCGCGACCATGTTGTTGCTTTGAAAGCGTGGGTCGATGGGCATCACGAGCTCTTCGTTGTTCGGCCCATTCAGTTGCCATTGCAGCGGCCCGTTGCGCGCCATCGCGATGCTCGCGTGCTGGGCAAGGTCCGCGGGGCTCTCGGGCACGCCGTTTTGCGCGAGGTACCCGGGGCTTGCGAACAGATACCAGGGCACCTCGGCCAGCGCGCGCTGCACCAGCGTGGAGTTCTGCAGCGGCGCCGTGTGCCCGCGTATCGCAAGGTCGAAGCCTTCGCCCACGATGTCTACGTACCGGTCGGTCGCGATCTCGACGATGCGCACCTTCGGGTACCGGTTCAGGAAAACGGGAAGAATCTCGCGCAGCGCAAACTGCGCAATCTCCACGGCGGTGGTCAGCCGGATCACACCGCTGGGTTCGGCCAGGCGCTGGCGCACCGCCTCTTCGGCCACGTCGGAACTGTGCAGCATCGCGACCGCATACTGGTAGAACTCCTTGCCGATGTCGGTCATACCGAACTGGCGCGACGTCCGGTTGAGCAGGCGCACGCCCAGGTAGCCTTCGAGTTCCTGGACGCGATGGCTCAGTGTCGACTTCGGCAGGCGAAGGGCTGACCCAGCGGCCGTGAACCCTCCGCGGTCGACGACTTGGACGAAATAGAAGACATCCTTCAGATCCAGCATCGCAATCCTGGTGAGAGCGCAGGCAAATCGCGCCGCATGTGCAGCGACAGCGCTGCCGTCGAGGATAGCGCCGCCGCTGCCTGTCCGCTATTGCCTGTCTCAGGCGGCTTCGGCCACCGGCTGCACCACACGCAACGACCGCGCCACCGAAGCAACACGCCGGCCCTGGTAGGTCGCGACGGCGAGGTCTTCGGCGCCGGGCATGACCGAGTCGCGGATGGAGACGTGGGTCGCGCCATAGGGCGTGCCTGCCGCGAACATCGCCGGATCGGCATAGCCCAGCGGCACGATGATCAGGCCCAGGTGCGCCATGGGGCCGTACAGCGACAGCAGCGTCGACTCGTTGCCTCCGTGCCTGGAAGAGGTCGAGCCGAACACCGAGCCGGCCTTGCCGTTCAGCTTGCCCTGGAACCAGAGACCGCCGAGCGAGTCGATGTAGGCCTTGAGTTCGGCGGCAATGGAGCCGAAGCGCGTCGGTGTGCCGAAGACGATGGCATCGGCCCATTCGGCGTCGGCCTCGGTCGGGGCTTCGTACTTGGCGTTCATCTCGCTGGCCCGCTCGGACCATTCGGGCACCTGGCGCATGACCTCGGGTGCAACGAATTCCCGCGCGCGGCGAAGGCGCACTTCCGCGCCCTCGGCCATGGCGCCTTGCGCGAGGGCCTTGGCCAGAAGCTCGGTGGAACTGTTGCGGGAATAGAAAGCGATGAGAACCTTGGGTTTGGACATGGGTTGACCTGTATGGGAAGCTAGGGAAAAAAGAAGGTGCCTTGCACGTCGTCAGACGGCGATGGGCTCCAGGCGTGCAAGCAGCTCGTCCTTGCGCTCGCGCAGCCATGGCGGCAGCTGGAACTCCGCCCCGAAGTGGCCGGGCTCTTCGTCGATGGCAAAGCCGATGTCGGTGGTCGCCGCCTCGAACATCACGCCGCCGGGCATCTTGAAATACATCGAGCGGAAGTAGTTCCGGTTGACCGATTCGGAGGTGTCGATATGACCCATCGACATCAGCTTCTCCTTGATCTGCATCTGTTGCTCGACGTTGTCCACCGCGAAGGCCACGTGATGGATCGTGCCCTCGCCGTAGATCGACGAGCCTTGCAGTCGGTCGGGTTCGTGCACGAACTCGACGATGGTGCCGGGCTTGCCGTCGGCGGTCTCGAAGCGATGGTGCGGGCCGGCTTGGCCGGCGTAGTGGAAGTCCAGCGCTTCCTTCATGAAGATGATGGATTCATCGACCTCGCGCAGCGACAGCGTGATGCTGTGCACGCCGCGGATCGCGACCTCGGCCGGAATGTCGTCCGCGATGCAGGGCGGGCGTGCGTCCTTGTTGGAGGCCACAAGATCGAACTCGATGCCGCAGGGATGCTGAAAGCGTTGGCGCTGCTCGCCGAAGCGCTCGACGACGTTCTTGTCGAAGGTCACGCCATGGGCGCTGAAGCGGTCGCGCCAGAAATCCAGCGAGCCTGCCGGCACCGAGTAGTTGATGACCTTGATCTGGCCCGAGCCGCGGCGCCCCTTCACGCCCTTCTGCTTGAAGGGGAACGAAGTGACCAGCGTGCCGGCGTCGCCCTGTGCGTTGCCGTAATAGAGGTGGTAGACCGGTTCGTCGCCGTCCAGCAGCACCGTTTTCTTGACCAGGCTCTGGCCCAGTAGCTTCACGTAGAAATCCACGTCTTCCTGTGCGCCGCTGACGCACGCGGTCAGGTGATGAAAGCCTTTGATGATCGACATGTGTGTACCTTGTGTGAATGCGGTTGGTGGCTAGTGGGTGAACGAGGCGAATTGCTCGACCGGTGTTTTGTGCAGGGTCATGCGGTTCTCCGGCATGCCGTTGTTGGCCCAGCCCAGCGACATGCCGGCGATCACCATCTCGTTCTGCGGAATGCCCAGCTCTTGCCGCAAGACGTGGTGTTGCAATGACCAGATCTGCTGCGGGCAGGTGTCCAGGCCCCGACCTCTGGCGGCCAGCATGATGTTCTGCAGGAAGCAGCCGTAGCACAGGAAGCTGGCCCATTCCAGACGCCGATCCATCGTGAAGATGATCCCGACCGGCGCATCGAAGAACAGGAACTGGCGCTCCACGTCGCGCAGGCGCCCGGTCTTGTCGCTGCGATGCACGCCCTGTGCGTCGCCGAGCTGGCCGCGGAAGGTGTTGAAGCGGGTGCCGTAAGGTTCGTGCAGCGGCTGGGGGAAGAAGGGGTACTCCGGGGCCAGCGTGGCATGGTTGGCACGGAACTCCGCCACGGCGGCCCGGGTGACACGGTCGCGGGTTTCTCCGGTCACGACATAGCAGCGCCACGGTTGCGTGTTGCTCGAACTGGGTGCGTGGCTCGCGGCCGACAGGATGTCCTTCACTGTGTCGATGGGAACGGGCCGGTCGAGAAAGCCACGCTTGCTGCGCCGATCCCGGATGAGGTTATCGATGAAAGGTGCCGAATTCATTTCCAGAATCTCCATCAGTAGGTTGGCTGACATGGTTGTCTCTTGCGGTGTTGTTGTTGAATTCACGCGATCTCGTGAAGGCTGGGGAAATCGTAGGCAGACGGCTGGCGCCTGAGAAGACGTTGCTTCTTGCACGCACGGTCCGACAATCGCGAACGATCAGGGTGTTCATTTCCCCTGCCGGGCCATGTGAGGGCACACGGGTGGCGGATCACCGATGAAGGTGCGCGCCGACCAGAGTTCGGGGAACGGAATCTCGTCCATCGTGGGAGCGAGCCACGCGACGCCTTCGGTGCCGAAGTACGCCGGCCGCGCACCGAAGGTTCGCCGCGTCGCCATCAGGTGGCGGAATTTCCAGTTGCAGAAGCCTTCGGCAATGTCGGCCAGGGTCTCGCCGAGCTGCTGGAGCTCGATGTTCGCGTGCGGGTCGGCGTAGACCTGGCGCCAGGCCTGTTCGACGTCGCGACTGGGCTTGTAAGGCGCGCGCAGGTCGCGTGCGAGCACCTCGGCCGGCACGTTCAGTCCACGACGCTGGAGGAACGCGAGCACGTCGTCATACAGGCTGGGTTCGCCCAGCGCCTTGTTGAGCTGTTCCCAGCGATGGGGTTGCGGCTCGAAATGCTGCAGGTGCTCGGCCTGCTTGATGCCCAGCAGATAGACCATCTGCCGGTAGGTCCACCCTTGGAGCGCCGTGTCCTTGCCGTGCGTGGCGACCGCGCGCGAAAGGATGGCGAGCAGGTCATTCGGCGTCATCCAGTCGATCGAGCGCCAGATGGCGTCCAGCGGCGCGTGGTGCGCAACGACGCGCTGCAACGTGCGCCAGGCCTGCGGCAGATCGTCGGCCCGCAGGAAGGCCTGGGCCGACTGGATCTCCTTGATGATGAGCATCCAGTAGAGCTCCGACACCTGCACATGCACGATCCAGGCGTGCTCGCCCGGATGGTCGCTGACCGTGCGCTGCAGCGAGTGCAAGGTGTCGGTCTGCATCCATGCGCTGTAGGGTGTCTGGCCGGCCGCAGGACGATCGATGGTCTGAGGGGTGGGGGTGTCGCTCATGGTGTGCTCCTGGTGGTGGGGGGATACGTCATCGATGCGCCGGCGTGCAACAGGCGTTCGATCTGCTGTGCGATCTGCAGCAGGGCGCCGTCGTGGCCCGGCTTCGCCACGATCTGCAACCCGACGGGCAGCCGGCCGTCGCGTACGGCAAGGGGGATCGAGAGGGCGGGGAATCCTGCGAGGTTGAAAGGCGCCGTGTAGGTCATCAGCGCCTCGCGCACCGTGCCGGACCATGGGCCGATGTCGATCGATGGCTGGCCCACTCGCGGTGCGATGCAGGGGCAGGTCGGCAGCACGAGACAGTCGAGCACCGACATCGCGCGATGCAGCCGGGCGGTGAAGTTGCGCCGCGTCTGCTGCGCGCGCGCATAGTCGCCCAGCGTGAGGGTCCTGGCGCGCTCGAGCCGTTCGATGGTTTCGCGGCCGTAGTGGGCTGCGATGCGATCGACGTCGTTGCGCCGGAAGTGCTCGACCCCGCCTTCGGTGAGGACGATGTGCGCAAAGGCCTCGAACACGCCGTCGAACAACCCGGGCGCATCGAGCGCCGTGCACGCAAAGACCTGGCCGAGGCTCGCCACGGCGGCGTCGAACGCGTCCGCGACGTCCGAGCCCAACGGCACGGGTGCGATCTCGCGCACCACGCCCAGGCGCACGGAGGCCGGGACGGCGTGCTGCGGCATGTCGATGGCGAAGGCAGCCGCCAGCATCGCGAGGTCGTCGACCGTCGCGCCAAGGAAGCCGGGATGGTCCAGCGTCGGCGCCAGTGGAAAGATGCCGCGCGTGGACAGCGCGCCGTAAGTCGGCTTGAACCCCACGACCGCGCACAGCGCGGCCGGGATGCGCACCGACCCGCCGGTGTCCGTGCCGAGGCCGGCCGCCACGGCGCCGCAGGCGATGGCCGCCGCGGCGCCGCCGCTGGAACCGCCGGGAATGCGTGTGCGGTCCCACGGATTCAAGGCGTCGCCGAAGGCGGCGCTGGCGGTGGTGACGCCCCATGCGAATTCGTGCGTGGCCGTCTTGCCGATGGGAATGGCGCCGCGCTCGGTCAGCGTGCGCACGATGTCGGCGTCCGCGGTCGGAACGTGCCCCATGTAAGCCGCAGAGCCATAGCTCGTTTCGACGCCCTGGGTGTCGATCAGGTCCTTGATCCCGATGGGCAGTCCTTCCAGTGGCCGCTGCCGGCCTTGCGCATAGCGCCTGTCACTTTCGGCCGCGGCGGCCAGCGCGCCGTCCCGGTCGATGGCTGCGAACGCGCGCAGGTCGCGCTTGCTGGTCTGTGCGGCCTCGAGTGCCTGCTCGACCAGCGCCACAGCTGTGATGCGCCGCCCGGCCAGTGCCTCGAGCGCAGAGCGCGCACCGGGTGCGCGAGGGATCACGGGGGACGTCGGGCGATCGGCGATCAAGGTTTATCTCCGTGTTCAAGAAGGCGTGGGACGAGCGCACCCGCCACCACGACATGTCGGGTGAGGGGAACGAGGATGGAAATAGCAGCGGCTTGGCTGCGCAGGGAGACGTCAGGCCGTGGCGTCGACCCGGCAGTCAGCCAGGGCATCCATGCAGCGGGAGTGCGGCATCGAATCGATCGAGGCCTGGATCGACTCCTTGCACAAGGAAGGCCGCTTGGCCAGCGCATCGACATAGCGCGCGACATGGGGCAACGCATCCCACATCCACGCCAGGCCGAGGTAGTTCAGCCGCACGAGATTGACACCCCAGAACACGTCGGCCAGGGAGAAGGCGTGGCCATCGAGGAAAGCGAATGACTCAGCGGCCAGGTCGCGCTCCAGGTCGATGAGCAGCTGCGTCGTCTGCTGGCGCGCCGTGCGTTGGAAGACTGGATCGCGGGATACCTTTTTGCCGCCGCTTTCTTTCACGATCTTGGCGCGGTAAGCCGCCACCAGCTCGGGCTCGCCCGCGTTGTCGGCGATCAATCGCTCCAGCGCCATGACCTTGTAGTCATAGACCGTCTGCATCGAAGCCTTGAGTGCGTCGGGCCGCAGATCCGCATCCGGATGAAAACCGTAGAGCAGGGCGCCGTTGGCGATCCGGTCGACGATGCCGACCTGTCGCAGGACTTGCGCACGTGCATCGGGTGCATCGGGAACGAGCTGGACCGGGGTGCGTGAGACGCCGTCGAGATAGATGCAGATGCGTTGCGAATCGGCAATCACGCGGCCGGTGTCGTAGTCGACCAGCAATGGCACAACACAGGGATCGAAGCCTTCCGAGTCGACCGAGGTCCGTCCGCTGTAGCCGCTGACGTACTCGCGGTTCAATTCACGCGCGGCGACCAGGCGCAGGCGGATGTAGGCGGGGCTGTAGTGTTCAGCCGGAACCAAGCCGCCGCTATCCATGGTGCTCAGGATGCGCATGTCGTTGGAGCGATACGGCAACGCCTTCTCGTGCAGCACCGTGCGCACTTTCTGGGAGCACAGTGAGCTTGCCGCATGGAAGAGCTCGAACCGGGGTTCCGAGCCACCGCCCACGGTGGTGATGCGGGAAGGGTCCGCAACGGCGGCGCGCACGGCGGCGGCCATTTCGATCAGCAAGGCACGACTCGTCATCACATTCCTCATCTGCCTGCGCGGCAGGCACACCAACCAACAATCAATGAGCAGCTTTTCGTTCGATCCGGCGGTGGATGAACGCAGGCAAATCGTAGGGAAGCGGTGGGTGATTGAGAAGGCGTCGGACCTTGTACGCACGGTCCCGGAATGTCGAACGATCGAAGGCGCGATTCAGCGTCCGGCTGCCTGGCCGGCTTCGGGAATCAGGGGCACCCAGCCGCGCTGGCCATGCACGCGTACCAGCCAGTCACGGATGCCGGCAAAGCGGGCCATGTCGTAGCCGCCCTGCTCGGCCAGTGACACGTAGCCGGAAAGTGCGAGGTCGGCGACGGTGTAGTGCGTGCCCACGAGCCATGTGTGCCCGCGCAGACACTGGTCGAGTTTTTCGAGGCCTGCGTACCCGTCGACATGGAGCCGCTCGATGTCCTGCTGCCTTTCCTGGGCAAGGCCTTGCAGGTGAAGCACGCGCGGGATGGCAATGGCTTTCTGGAGGTCGGCCTGCTCGAAGAAGAGCCAGCTCATGACCTCCGCTCGCAGGTACGGGTCGTCGGGAAGGTAGGGCGTTCCTTGGGCAAGATGCAGCAGGATCGCGCCCGATTCGACGATCGGGCGCCCGTCGTCGAGTACCAGGACCGGCACGCGTGAGAACCGGCTGATCCGGCCAAACGCGGGTTCGCGCGCCTCGCCCTTCTGCAGGTCCAGCGTGACGCGCTCGTACGCCAGGCCCAGCTGGCTCAGCAGGATGCGGATCTTCCAGGAGTTGCCCGACAGACGGCTGTCGTAGAGACGCAGCATGGTTGACTCCATCAAGTGATGGCCCGCGACAGGCCGTGCGGCGATTTTCGCTGGAGAAAGTCGTTGTTGCTACGGGTGCGTCAGGCGTTTCAGTGCGGCTGCAGATGAAGCGCCAGGAAATCCGCGGTCCTGCCGTTGGCCAGGTAACCTTGCGCCGCGAGTTCATCACAGGTCTGGCGCATGTCGGCGTTGACGCCAAAGACTTCGTGGATGACGACGATGGCTGGCGCGGGAAGTTTCTGCGGGCGGGCGACGTACGCGGTGAAGCTGCCGCCGGTGGTGGCGATCCGAAAGGGCGCGTGCATGGTTTTCTCCTCAAGCGGGCTGGTCGGCGCTGAGCCAGAAGGCGACGTTGCGCACGTATTGCTTCGTCGAGCGAAGCGCTTCGGAGAAGCGGATGATTCCATCGCCGGCCGGTTCCGCCACGAAGGAAGGACAACCGGCCGAAGGGTCCCAGTTGTAGTCGGCGAAATGATGAAAGGTCGACTGCGCGATGGCCCGACCACCGTGCTCGGAGTGCTCGAACGCGACCGCGATGTTGAAGCGCCTGCCGGACAGCGAGCTCTGCCCTTCCATGACCACGCGGCAGCTCGAATCACCGGGCGGTACACCGACCGTGCCTTCATGCGGATGCGCGGGAAGGTACTGGATCACACCCGTGGCCGAGCGCCTGTCGCGCATCACCGGGTGAATGCTGCCGACCGACCGGATGCGCTGGTAGTCGCCGTTTGCGCCCGAGTGGTAGTTGGGCCACGAGATGGCGCCCGAGAACGGGTTGTCGACGCATTGGCGATTCGTATCGGGCTCGCAGTTGCGGCTGTGGAAGTGGTGCGCGGCGCCGACGCCATTGAGGTTGCAGATCGAACTGCCCAGGTCCATGTGGTCGCGCGTGACCATGAGGCCGCCGCCGCGACGGCGGAATCGGCTGATGCTCGCACAATCTTCCGGTGTCAGGCCGTCGCCGGTATCCACGGCAAAGAGCCAGAGCTGGTCGAAGTCTGATTCATCCAGGGTAGAGAGTACGGGGTCGGGAACGGTGCGTGACGAACGGTCGCGCGCGGTCACTTGGAAGGCGGGCCGACCGTTGTCGTCCTGCAGCTGCGAGAGAAACGAACCCAGGCGACTGAAGCGCGCGATGTTCCAGTCGTCCGGGTCTCCTTCGATTGTGGTTTGCAGCAAAAGATTCAGCATGGTGCAAGTTCGAGGTCGGTCGTGTGCGTGGTTCAGCTCTTGAGGAAGGCAAGCAGGTCTGCATTGATCTTGTCTTGCATCGTGGCGGTGAGCCCGTGCGGCGCGCCGGGGTAGTAGATCGCCTTGGCGCCTTTGACGAGCTGGACGGACTTCTTTGCCGAGTCGTGGATGGGCACGATCTGGTCGTCCTCGCCGTGCATGATCAGGGTGGGCACATCGATCTTCTTCAGGTCTTCGGTGAAGTCGGTTTCGGAGAAGGCCTTGATGCACTCGTAGGAATTCTTCTGGCCGCATTGCATGCTCCAGATCCAGAACTGGTCCAGGATGCCTTGCGACACCTTCGCGCCCGGTCGGTTGGCACCGAAGAACGGGAGGGCGAACTCCTTGTAGAACTGCGAGCGATCGCCGGCGACCCCGGCGCGAAGGCCGTCGAACACCTCGATCGGGAGGCCTTCGGGGTTCGCTGCGGACTTCAGCATCACCGGCGGCACCGCCCCGATGAGCACGGCCTTGGCCACGCGCTTGCTGCCATGGCGTCCGATGTAGCGCGCCACCTCGCCGCCGCCGGTGGAGTGGCCGACCATCGTGGCCTTCTTCAGGTCGAGCGCCTCGAACAGAATCGCGAGGTCGTCGGCATAGCCGTTCATGTCATTGCCCGACGAAGACTGGCTCGAGCGGCCATGCCCGCGCCGGTCATGCGCGATGACGCGAAAGCCGTTGCGCGCCAGGAAGAGCATCTGTCCGTCCCATGCGTCGGCGTTGAGCGGCCAGCCGTGGGAGAAGGTGACGACGGGGCCGTCGCCCCAGTCCTTGTAGTAGATCTGCGTGCCGTCGGGCGTGGTGATGGTGTTGCTGGTTCTCGAGGGGCTTTGAGACTGGGGCGCTCGGTTGCGGTTTGCTGCGCCGGCTGCTTCTTGCATGCCGAACGCGAGGGTGCCAGTGGCGACGGCAGCGCCGGTCGCAATCAGGTGTCGGCGCGAAGGATTTTGTGTGGTCTTCATGGTTTCCTGCGGTTGAATTTGAAACGTCGGACCACGGTGCGCGAGCGCTGCGAAAGAGGCCGTGGAACGATTGAAATGCTAGGTTCGCCGAGGGCGAGGGGGTAGGCCTGCGCAGGGACTCACGCTGTTGTCGCGACGGCACCAATCCCGGCATCGGCCTGCAGCTTCGGGCTGAGGTCGGTGAGGCAGTCCAGGTCGGCGGCTCGGATCTTCGAAGTCATGAAGTCGATGAACACGCGCATGCGCGAAGGCAGATGTTGGCGGCTCAGATAGCAGATGTAGTGGCCGCTGTCGTCGGGCGCGTACTGAGTCAGGCACGGGACAAGCGCACCGGTCTTGAGCGCCTCGCAGGCCAGGTAGCCCGGCAGTTGGGCGATGCCGTGGCCGTCGAGCACGGCCTGCAGCACCAGGTCCGCGTCGTTGTAGGTGAGCTTGGCCTGCGGCACGAGTTTGCGTGGCTGGCCCCCGATCTTGAACTCCCACTCGAAGATGCGGCCGGACGAAAAGCGAAAGTTGATGCACTCATGCTGGGCCAGCGCTTCCACACTGTCGGGCAGTCCGTGGGCCACCTGGTAGGCGGGGGAGGCGCACAGCAGCAGCTGCATGGGGATGATCTGCTTGGCGATGATCTGGGCATCTTCCATGCGGCCGTTGCGAAACGCGATGTCCACCCGGTCGGAGGTGAAATCGGTCGGCTTGTCGTTGAGCAACAGGTCGATGGTGACCGCCGGGTAGGTCGCGCGAAATTCGCCCAGCAGCGGTGCGACGACCCGGCGGCCGAAGCCGACTGCGGCGTTGATGCGCAGGTGCCCGCGGGGTGGGCCTTGCCGCAGGTCTCGCATCTCTTCCACTGCCTGGACGATCCGGTCGACGCCGGTGTGGCAATTGGCGTAGAAGAGGTCGCCTTCGCGCGTGAGCGTGGTGCTTCGCGTGGTGCGCAGGAAGAGCCGGACGTTCAACTGGTCTTCCAGCTTCTGGACGCTGCGGCTCACGGCGGACCGGCCGATGCCCAGGCGATCGGCGGCCCGTGCGAAGCTGCCTTCCGTGACAACGGCAATGAAGGCAACCACCCCGGCATAGCTGGTGGCGAAGCTGGAGGCCAGCGGGTCCGCGCGTGGCGAGAGGGGGATGGAAGAGGGCGAAGGAAGGGCAGAGGTTGTCATGAGTACGGCTTCTCGGTTCGAGGGATCAGATGTCCTGGATCCCCCATGAAAGCGAAGAGGTCACTCTGCGCGCAAAGCCGTGCCGGGGCCAGTTAAGCCCTGTCAATCCTTGTTATGCCCGGCGTTCCGGCACTGTCCCCGTGAGCCCGATGCGGCGCGGAGCCTCTCAGGTGCGGGAGAGTGCGCGGCGCAGTGCGCGGGCTTGCGCAAGGCCCGGGTGCTCGACGCGAGGCGCCGCGCGCGCGCAGATCAGGTCCAGAAGGTCAAGGGCGTCCTTCCTCTTGGCTCGGCGATCCCACAGCCGGGCGGTGCTGATCGCCGCACGAAATTCCCATCCCAGCGCGCCTTGCTGCCTGGCGGTATCGACGGCACGCAGGTAGAACGCCTCAGCTTCATCGTCGAGGCCGCGCTGCTCGCAGCGCCGGCCCGCAGCGCGCCAGGTCTCGGCCGCGCTCCATTGGCCGTGTCCGGCGCCGGCGCGCGCGATCGTCTCGTCGTCGATCCAGTCGGCGCAGAAGGTCACGAGCATTTCCCTGCGTGGCGCGTCAAACTCGTCGAGTTGCTGCGCGACCTGGCGTATATGCCGGTGGGGGTCGTGCGTGGTGAGCGCCTGCAGGCCCAGTGCATAGCAATGCGCCCACTGGTGCCAGTACACCAAACCTCTGCGCTGGGCCTCGTCCAGCAGCATGCGCACCCATTTGCGCGCCAGTTCCAGCTCGCCCGACCAAAGGGCGACCGGGCATGTGCCGAACAGCGCGAAGCACAGCGACAGCGCATTGCCCCCGGCCTCGGCAAGAGCCACCGCGTGGGTGGCGGTGGCCATGGCCTTCGCCGCATCGCCCTGGAGCCAGAGCGTACGGGCCAGAAAGGCGTTCGATGCGACGGCGGCATCGACCTGGAACAGATTGACGGGTGTCTGGCGCACGGTGCCGCCCACAACGATCGCCGCCTGGGCGCCGGCGCTGGCCGCAGAAAAGTTGCCGCAGAAGTGACTCGCCAACGCGGTCATGCGATGTGCCAGGTTGAGCGCGGCGGGATCGGGGGTCGATTGCGCGAATTCGAACAGCACCTGCGAGTGGTGTAGCGCGGCCGAGTATTCGCCGCGAATCGCATGCAGCACGCAGATACCCCAGCGGGCCTGGAGCTCCAGCACGACCGACCGGACCAACATGGCCACAGCAAGCGCCCGATCGTAGGCGGCGCTCATTTCGGGGACCGGTCCGCGGGTGTGCCACAGCGCATTGCCCAGGGCGATCTGCAGCCATGCCTCTGTCTCTGTGCCCGCACCCGGCGGTTGCACGAGGCATGCGAGCGCGGCGATGACCCGGTCGCGATACTCCTCCACCTGCGAGACGTGAAACCACAAGGGCGCTGAAGCGATGGTGAGCGCGGCGCCGGTTTCCCAGTCGTCCTGCTGCGCCAGGCAGGCGTCCAGCGCACTGCGCACGTCGTCCAGCCGGTGCGCATAGCGTGCGTTCCAGGCCTGTACGGTGAGTTCGCCCGAATCAGACGTCGCGGCGCTCATCAGCTCGCGCATGAAGAGCGCATGGCGCCGCCGCAACGCCGGGCCTTCATCGGTCTGCGCGAGAAGTACGGCGGCGTAGCTGCGCGTCGTGTCGAGCAGCCGGTAGGGCGCGATGCCGTCGCTGTTGTCGAACGACACCAGCGATTTGTTCGCCAGCGAGATCAATGCATCGAACGCCACTTCGGAATCCATGTCCGCCCGGGTGACGCTCAGCGCCGACTCGACATCGAAGCGCCCCCGGAAGACCGAGAGCCGCCGAAAGAGTCGCAGTTCCGCGTCGTCGAGCAGTGCGATGCTCCAATCCAGCGCGGCCGCGAGCGTGCTGTGCCGGGGCAGAACGGCTCGACTGCCGGCGGAGTACAGCCGCATGTGGTCATTCAGCCGGAAGGCAAGGTCGCCGATCGGCTGGACGCCCAGGCGTGCCGCCACCAGTTCGATGGCCAGCGGGATGCCATCGACCTGTCGGGCGACTGCGGTGAGCAACGGGCCGTCGGAATCCTCGAACGCGCGGGCACCCACGGCCTTCGCACGCTCGACCAGCAGTTCGACCGCGGGCGACTCCATGGCTTCGGCCAGGTCGGCACACTGCGCGCCGGGCACCGCGAGCGGCGACAGTCGCTCGACGTGTTCTCCCTCGATGCGAATCGCCTCCCGGCTGGTTGCGAGGATGCGCAAGCCGGGAAGGGCGCCGAGCAGTTCGGTGACAAGAAGCGCCAGCGCGTCGAGCACGTGCTCGCAGTTGTCGATCAGCAGGAGCACGTCGCGGTCCTCCAGGCGCTGCAGGATGGCCCGCGTCGTGTCGGGGGTGTCCGCCGGTGCGTCGAGCGCGCGGGCCACCGTGCTCGCCAGATGGGCCTGCGAGACCAGTGACGAAAGGTCGATGAAAGCCAGCTGCATGGCCGTGCGTTCTGCATGGCATTCGGCCGCATGGATCGCGACACGGGTCTTCCCGATGCCGCCGGTGCCGACGAGGGTGACCAGCCGGCGCGTGGCGAGTGCCGCTAGCACGCGCTCCATGTCGGCGTCGCGGCCCACCAGCCGGGTGAGGCGCTCAGGCAGCTTCGCGAAAGACAGCGCGGGCAGGGCCGCCGCCCGCTGCCGATCCTCGGTCGGCATGCCAACCTGTTCGCGAAAAACCGTGCCATTGAACCGATAACCACGCAGGGGAATGTTCGAAATCCATTCCTTGCAGTTGTCCCCGTCTTGAGGCTCACCCAAAGCCTTGCGAAGCGCGGAGATGTGGACCCGCACACTGGACTCCTCGACCACCACCCCGGCCCAGACGGTGGCGAGCAGCTCGTCCTTGCGCACGACTTCGCCCACACGTCTGAGCAGTTGCAGCAGCAGCTCGAACGAGCGCGAGCCCAGGCGCACGCTATGCCCGAGTCTTTCCAGCCGGCGCTGGGACTCCCAGAGGATGAATGCGCCAAAGCGCCAGCGCACTTCGCCCGGCCCCTGCGCCGCGCCGTCATGCGCCTCCCCTGGCGTGGGGCGCGCCGCGATGTCGTACATGTCACCCACTCGCGAGCCCTCGCAATGCCTGCGCTGCGGGCAGGCCCGTGCGGCGTCGGACGGCGGCGACCCGCCAGCCCGCGATGGGAAATGCCTCGAGCGCAGATTTTTTCATTCGATGATCCAGTCAAGAAGATGAAGGCCGCAGCCATTCAGACCCACGACGGGGGAGGAACTGCCTGCCTGGCGGCCGGGGACACGCTCCTTCAAGATGCAAGACGGCCAGGCCTGGGGTTTTGTGACGGGGGCGATGTGCGCCTTGCATGGGCAGCAATCACCGCCGTCGGCGTTGTCGAGCGATTGGATGCGATGAGGGGCGGTTCAGGAATCCGGTTCGGGTGAACGAAGCGTCCTGAGATCACGAACGATGTGCCGCGGCCGGCTCTGGTCGATTGGTGTTCCGCCGGCAACACGGTGCGCCACCGCAGCGCCCTTCTGCGAGGAGATGCGGCTGCCTACGATCGGTGTCATCGCGAAAAACAGAGAACAACATCGTTCATCACCGAGGCCCCCTGCCGCGATGAATCCGGGGCGGCCGCATCAAGAAGCACGGATTTCTCGTGAACCTTTATCACACCGGGGGCGCGCAATCCGCCCTTCAGACCCCGCACGACGTTCGAGCCGCAACGAACTTGCGCTGCACGACCCGAGACCGGGCACTGGCCGTCATCTCGCACGAACTCAGGCAGCCCCTGAACGTTATTCAGATGAACGCCAGCCTGCTGCAGCGCCTGCCCGCATCCGCGGAGCCCTCGCAACTGCAGTGCATCGCCAGGGCGATGCAGCGCGCCATCGAAAGCCAGACGCGGCTCATCGATGACCTGCTCGATTTCTCGCGCCTGCGAACCGGCAAGCTGGCGCTGCGCCGCGCGGAGGTCGACTTCGGCGCACTCGCGCTGGACCTCGTCGCCGCCTTCGGTGCGCGCTGGTCGTCGGGGCGCTTGCGCGCACAGATGCAGACGGCCGATCCGTTGATCTGCCATGCCGACCCGGTGCGGCTGGAGCAGGTCGTGGGCAACCTGCTGGACAACGCGATGAAGTTCTCGCCCGCCGGCGCGGAGGTTCAGGTGCGCCTGTCCTCCGAGGATGGATTCGCCCGGCTCGCCGTCGCGGACAGCGGCTGCGGCATCGCGCGCGAGTTCCTGCCGCATGTCTTCGGCCTGTTCAGCCAGGCCGGTACCGGGGACCGCGGCTCGCGCGGTGGGTTGGGCATCGGCCTGGCGCTGGTTCACGGTCTTGCGGTCGCTCACGGGGGCTTCGTGAAGGCGACCTCCGCGGGACCCGGACGCGGCGCCGAGTTCAACGTGTGGCTTCCTCTTCATCGACGCGCCTGACAGTGCGCCGCACATTGATGCCGGGCATGCAACACGGCAGTACCTCCGGCATGACTACCGCAACCGGGATGCGAAACCTAGCATTCGAGCCGTGCCGCGATGTTCGCGAACCGGAGCCCAGCCGTCCTGAGGCGAGCGCCATCACACCCTCGAGGAGTCACCATGACGCAGCGCATTCATTCCTTCGCGCCATCGGGCGCGACACGCCGCACGCTCAAGGCGCGCACGCAGGCCTTGCAGGCGGCCGGCGACGCCGCGCCGCGAGGTGCGATCGATCGGGTCTGGAGCGCGGGATACATAAGCATCTCGCTGCTGGCCATCGTGGCCGCCTACGCGATTGCCACCGGTGACGCGGCGCACGCGGAACTGCGATTTGCGACCGCGGCCATCCATGCGACGGCGTCCGTGCATGACATCTGTTCCGCTCATGTGCACGGAAGCCACTTTCCGGGCGCGTATTGAGTCGCCGCCCATTGCGGCCGCCCAGGCCATCCATTCATCAAAGGACATCAGCATGAAGAATTTTTCCAGCCTCGCACGCGCATTCACAGCCCTCGGCATCCTGACGCTGCATCTGTCGGCACCTGCAACCGCGGCCACATCCGGCGCGCCGACAAAGCCCACTGTCGTGCTGGTCCATGGCGCCTTCGCCGAATCGGCCAGCTGGAATGACGTGGCGCGCGACCTTCGTGCGCGCAGCTTTCCCGTTGTCGCCGCCGCGAATCCGCTTCGCGGCGTGAAGTCCGACGCGGACTACGTGGCAGCCCTCGTGGGGTCCATCCCCGGTCCGGTCGTGCTGGTCGGACATTCGTATGGCGGGTTGGTGATTTCCGCTGCGGCGATGGGAAAGCCCAACGTCCAGGCCCTGGTCTTCGTGGCTGCGTTCGCCCCCGAAGTGGGCGAGTCCGCGGCCGACCTATCGGGCAAGTTTCCCGGCAGCACGCTCGGCTCGGCGCTGGCGGCGCCGGTGCTTCTGCCGGACGGCGGCAAGGACCTCTACATCCAGCAGGACAAGTTCAGCAAGCAATTCGCCGAAGACGTGCCGCCGTCTCTTGCCGGGTTGATGGCCGTGTCGCAACGCCCCATCACAGAGGGCGCCCTGGGCGAACCGTCGCCTGCTGCCGCATGGAAGAACGTGCCCTCCTGGTTCATCTACGGCGACCGCGACAAGAACATTCCGGCTGCCGTGCAGGCCTTCATGGCCGAGCGTGCCAAGTCGATGAAGACGGTCGTGGTCAAGGGCGCTTCACACGTGGTCATGATCTCGCGGCCGAAGCTGGTGTCCCGGCTGATCGTCGAAGCCGCGGACGCGGTCGCGAGGGCACAGCCCTGAGGCTGCGTGCCGCTCGTGTCCTGGCGCTCGTGTACCCATGAAGGTCTCGCTGCCTGGCGCATCCGGGCCCCTAACAAGGCTTGACATGGTCTAACTGGCGACGCGATCGCCAACTGCACAGACTTCCACCCATGACTTTCAGAAGGACTTGAAGCCATGACCGCGCCGATCCAGGCCAGGCCGATCCATGTGGCGGTCACGCACCGCGACCGTTGTGTGGCCGCCGGCACCATCACCGTCAAAGCACACGTCTCCAGCATCTGCGAGAAGCTGCATGTCGGCTCGAGGGTGCAGGTGGCGGCGAAGGCGACGCAGCGCGGGCTGGTCCGTGTCTGAGAGTCGCCGGTGGCGCTTTGGTGCCTTCGTACTGTCGGAAGCCGAGCCAAGGCTCGAGCGCGGCGGGCAGCCGGTGCGGCTCGGATCGCGCGCCATCGGCCTGCTGGTCGCACTCGTAGATCGCGCCGGCGAAGTGATCAGCAAGGACGAGTTGCTCGCGGCGGTCTGGCCTGACACGGTGGTCGAGGAGGCGAGCGTTCGAGTCCATATGTCGATCCTGCGCAAGACCCTGGGTTGGCCCAGTGCCCAGGACGGCTGCCTGGAATGGATCGCCAACATCCCACTGCGCGGCTATCGCTTCCTGGGCCGGGTGCACTGCGAGTTCGTGCCGCCCGCTGCGGTCGCGCAAGTGGCCCATGCGTCGCTGCGGGATGCGCCTGCCGGGTTGCCCGTTCGATTCTCCAGGCTCGTGGGGCGCGAGGCGGAGGTCGAGCGCCTGCTCGCCATGCTCGCGGCGAGCAGGCTGGTCACGGTCGCCGGACCCGGCGGCGTGGGCAAGACCAGCGTTGCCATCTGCGTCGCCGCGCGCTATCGGGAAAGGCCGCCGCATGCCCAGGTCTGCTTCGTCGATCTCGCGCCGCTGACCTCGCAGGACCACGTGCTGACGACCATGGCGCGCGCCATTGGCGTGCGAGGCGGCGTGTCGGACATCGAAGAAGCCATTGTCCAGCGCCTCGAAGGCCAGGCGATGCTGCTGCTGGTGGACAACTGCGAACATGTCATCGAGAGGCTGTCGCCGCTTCTGGGCAGATTTCTGGCCGCCTTGCCCGGGTTGCAGGTCCTTGCCACCAGCCGCGAGGTGCTTCGCATGGGAGGCGAGCATGTCTTTCGCTTGATGCCTCTGGCAGTCCAGCAGTCCCAGCCCGATTCCCTGGCGCATGCGTTGCGCTCGCCGGCGGTTCAGTTGCTCGTCGAGAGGGCCGAGGCCGCGGGGGCCCGCGAATTCGATGACGCAAGCAGCGGTCCGCTGACCAGGATCTGCCAACAGGTGGACGGCATCCCGCTGGCGATCGAGTTGGTCGCGGCCCGCCTGGGCGCACAACCCGTGAGCGAGCTGGCATTCAGACTCGACGATCACATGCGCCTGCATTCGACGGCCAGGCGAGCTGCGCTGGCAAGACAACGCACACTGGCTGCGACGCTGGACTGGAGCATCGGCCTGCTGGGCGATGCCGAGCTGCTTCTGTTCCGCAGGTTGTCGGTGTTCCGCGCTTACTTCGGCGTCGCGGCGGCGCTGAGCGTGGCAGCGAGTGCGCTGGACCCGGACGTGGCGTCCGATGCGTTGCTGAGCCTGGCCAGCAAGTCGCTCGTCGTCTACGACACCGATCAGGCCGCGGACTCGCCCTACCGCCTGCTCGATACCACCCGCAGCTATGCGCACGCGCTGCTGGTCCGGGCGGGCGAGGAAGACGCGGTGTCGAAAAGCCATGCCCTTTTCATGCTGGACCTCATGGGCATTGCCACCGCGGAACTCGCGTCGCTGGACGCAGATGCCTGGACGCAGCGCTACCGCGGCTCCCTCGACGACGTTCGTGCGGCGCTGGATGCTTGTATCGGCCACCACGACGACATGACGATCACGGGCGCGCTCACTGTCGCATCGGCGCCGCTGTGGTTTCGCCTGTCCGAGGTCAGCGAATACCGGGATCGTGTTCGGGCGGCGCTGGACCACGTCGATTCGCTGAAGGTACCCGACCGCCTGACGGCCGGGCGGCTGGAGATCGCGCTTTACAACGCCTTGTGGCACACCGGCGGCACGGTGCCGGAGATGACACAGGCTTGCGAGCGGGCGCTGGATTGCGCACTGGAATTCAAGATGAAGACGCTCGAGTTCCAGGCTCGGTGGGGCCTTTGCGCACTGAACGTCACGCGCGGCGCGTACCCACCAGCATTGCGGCATGCCGAGATCCTGAACGAATTCGCGAGCCACTCGACCAACGCCGTGACGCGCAACCTATCGCACCGGATGCTGGCGCTCGCCAGTCACTTCTGCGGCTTGTTCGCCCAGGCCAGGATGCACGCCGAAGCGGCGGCGGACGTGGATGAGGCGATCCGGCGCAACCATGTCAACGCGTTCCAGCCTGACGCACGCACCACCGCCATGGCCATTCTTGCCAGGACGCTGTGGATCCAGGGCGAGAGCCGTCTCGCCATGGCCACTGCCGTCCGGTGCATGCAGGAGGCGGAGGCACTAGGGCACGCACTGTCGCTGTGCGTTGCGCTCTTCTGGATCTGTCCGATGGCCATATGGGCCGGCGAACAACCGGCAGCGCGCGCCTGGGTCGACACGATGTTGCAGCAGACCCGTTCCAAGGGCTTCGCCTACTGGCATGACTGGGCCCTTTGCTACGACGACGCCATGAAGCTCGGTGAGGTCGACGACGCCGGCGCGCACATCGATGCCGTCGCGGCAAAGGTCTTGGTCATGGATGAACCCCGCAGGGAAATGATGGTCACGTTCTGCGACCGGTGGGTGGACGATCACCTGGTGGCTCGCGCGATGCAGGGCGAAGGCCAGTGGAGCGCTGCCGAGGTCTACCGTGCCGCCGGGCGGCACAAGGAACTGCTGGGCGACACCGCGCAAGCCCAGGCACTTTATTTGAAGGCCCATGCCCTCGCACGCTCGCAAGGTGCATTCGCCTGGGAACTACGTGCAGCGCAGACGCTGGAAGAGTTTCGCGCCAGGACGGGTTAGCGTTGAACCGGCCGGGCGCCCGGCGGGCGGGTCCGTGCCAGTGTGGCGCGCTGTTCCCAAGCGACGGCACCCTGTCGCCTGGCGGTTTCGATGGCCCGGAGGTAGAAGACCTCGGCCTTGTCAGGCGCAGCGCTTTGCGCTGCGCGCCATCCGGCGGCGCGCCAGACCTCGGCGGCGACCCAGGGACTGTCTCCGCGCGAGACGCGCTCGACCATCTCGTCGTCGACCCAGTCGACGCAGAAGGTCGCGAGCATTTCCCGGTGAGGGGCGTCATAGGTCGCGAGCTGGTCGGCCACTTCGCGCACGTAAAGGTCCCGGTCCGGCGCAATGCCCAACTGCAGCCCCTGGGAGAACCACTCGGCATAGCGAAGCCAGCCCACCAGGCCCCTACGCTGTGCTTCGTCCGTCATCAAGTGAATCCATTGGGCGGCAAGCTCGAGTTCGCCGGCCCACAGCGCGACCGGGCAGGCGCCATACAGCGCGGAGCACAAAGAGACGGACTTTCCGGCCGCTTGCGCGCGGTCCACCGCGTCGCTTGCCTCTTCGAGGGCCCTGGCCGTTTCCCCTTGCACCCACAGCGTTCGGCTCAGCATGGCTTTTGCTGCAACGATGGCGTTCACTCCCACCATGTTGGCTCGGGCATGGCCCAGGCCGCCGCCCACGCGCACGGAGGCTTCGCTGTGCATTCTTGCCACACCGAAGTGGCCGCAAAAGTGGTTGGCCATCGCCATCACGCGGTGAGCGAGATTGAGCGCGGCAGGATCAGACCAGGATTGCGCGGCCGCCATCAGCGTGTGCGCCTGATCCAAGGCCGCCGAATACTCGCCGCGGAACATGTCGTGCGTGCACCGGCCCCAGCGGGCTTGCAGTTCCAGCACGGGGATCTTGACGGCAAGCGCGCCGGCCAGGGCTTGGTCCGCGGCGGCCCCAAGCTCGGGCGAGGACCTGCCGGTGTGGAGCAGGGCGCTGACCAGTGCCGTGTTCAGCCAGGTCGCTGTTTCCGTGTCGCGGGTGGGTTGCCGATCGACCAGCGCTAGCGCTGCGGAGACCCGGTCGCGGTATTCCACGACCTGGGCCAGGTGAAACCACAAGGGCGCGGAAGCCGTGACCAGCGAGGCGGCCATCTTCGCGTCGGGTTGCTGCGTGAGGCAGACTTCGAGTGCAAAGCGCACGTCGTCCAGGCGGTGCGCGTATCGATCGGCCCAGGCCTGCTCGGTCAGGTCCGAGAGTTCCGCCGCTGCGGCCTTCATGAGATCGCGCATGAGCATCGCATGGCGCCGCAGCAAAGCCGGTCGTTCGTCGCTCTGCGCGAGAAGCGCGGCGGCATAGCTTCGCGTCGTGTCCAGCAGCCGGTAGGGCGCGACAGCGTCGCTGCTGTCGAAGAAGACCAGCGACTTGTTGACCAGCGAGATCAGAGCGTCGAATGCCACCTCGGTGTCCATGCCGCCGGCACTCACGCCGAGCGCGGATTCGACATCGAACCGGCCGCGGAACACCGACAACCAGCGAAAGAGCCGCAGTTCCGTACCGCTCAGCAACGCGATGCTCCAGTCCAGCGCCGCGGCGAGCGTTCGGTGTCGTGCGAGCGCGGCGCGGCTGAAGGCATAGAGGCGCATGTGGTCGTCCAGCCTGCGCGCCAGATCGGCGACCGGTTGGACGCCCAGGCGCGCGGCCACCAGTTCGATCGCCAAGGGAATGCCGTCGACCTGCCTGGTGATCTGGGCCAGCAGAGGGCCATGCGATTCGTCGAACGCACCCGCACCCGCAGCCTTGGCCCGTTCCACAAGCAATTCGACGGACGGCCAGTGCAGCGCCTGCGTGAGCGAGATCTGTTCGGCGTCCGGAATCGCCAGCGCCGGCAATCGGAAGACATACTCGCCCGCCACGCGAAGCGCCTCACGGCTGGTCGCGAGGATGCGCAAGTCGGGGAGCACGGAAAGCAGGCCATCGATCGGCGGCGCCAGGGAATCCACCACGTGCTCGCAGTTGTCAATCAACAGCAGCACGGCGCGCCCCGCCAGCCGCTGCGTGACGGCTCCGACGATGTTCGGCAGGTCGGCGGGCACCCCCACGGCGCGTGCCAACGTGCCGAGCACGTGATCCTGGGAAATCAGCGACGACAGATCGGTGAAGGCGATCTGCGTGCCGTGTCGCTGCTGATGGTTCTGCGCCACGTGGATCGCGAGCCGGGTCTTGCCGATGCCGCCCGTGCCTGCAATCGTGACCAGCCGGTGGGCTTCGAGCGATTCGAGAAGGCGCGCCACATCGGCTTCGCGACCGACAAGCTCGGTCAGCCGAACGGGCAGCGGCGTGAAACCAGCATCGGGCAGTGACGCCACGGGCTTGGTCCAGATGCCGGTCGTCTCGCGCCGGACACGCCCATTGAAGCGGTAGCCGCGCAGCGGAATGTTGGAGATCCACTCCTTGCATTCGTCGCTCCCGCCTGGCTCCCCGAGCGCCTTGCGGAGCGTGGACATGTGGACACGCACGCTGGCCTCTTCGACCACCACGCCGGCCCAGACCGCTGCAAGCAGGACGTCCTTGCTCACGAACTCGCCGGCCCGCTTGATCAATTGCAACAGCAGATCGAAAGAGCGCGGCCCCAGCCGAACGGCCTCGCCGGCCCGCTCGAGGCGGCGCTGCGCCTCCCAGACAACGAAAACGCCGAAGTACCACCGGACTTCCGCCGACGCCAGGTCAGGTGACTCCTCAGGCTGCATTTGAATGAGCGTCGCAAGGCGGCTGACTGGGAAGGTGGATCAGGTCGACGGTTTCCATGGGCATGGACTCAAGTATCTGTTTGATCGTAGCCGGAGGCTGCACGACAGGCGGCTAGGCCCTGCTGCCCATGGGTCATAGGGTCATGCAGTGTGCCCTGGCGTGCAAGGCATCTGCGGCTTGGCAGCCGTCCTATCGCAGTGTCTTCAGGTACCTGACGAGTTCCGCCACCTCGGCCGGATCCGGAACGCCTGCAAACGGCATCCGGTTGCCCGGTACGGCTTGCTGCGGATCGCTGAGAAAGGCCGCCAAGAATTTTTCGTCCCAGGTGATCTGTGCGTTCTTCATGGCTCGGCTGTAGCCGAAACCCGGCGATGAGCCGGCCTTTCTGCCCACCACACCGGCCAGTGGCGGCCCAATGGCGGCCGCGCCTTGCGCCGTATGGCATGCCGCACAGGTCGTCCATGTCTTGGGCGGCTGCACGGACGATTGACCATGCGCCAGGTTCATCAAAGCTGCAGCGCAGGCTGTGAGCAGGAGTGTTCGCATTGCGGGTCCTTCAAAGCATGCGCGGTTGCTTTGCATAGCGCACCAGGTCGTCTCCCAGGCGCAGCGCCAATGCCGCGAGCGGACCCGTGGGGTTGTATCCCGCGTTGTGTGCGTAGACGGAGGCGCCAACCACGAAGAGGTTCTGCGCATCCCAGTGCTGAAGCCGCGGCGACACCACGCTCGTTGCAGGGTCGGCGCCCATGATCGTTCCGCCTGTGGTGTGCGTCGTCTGGTATTGACGCGTATCGAAGTCGCCTTGCCGCGGTAGCGGTGTACCGACTGCAGTGGCACCCATGGCGTGCGCGATCCCGACGGCCTTGTTCGTGACGTACTCGCTCATGCGGTGGTCGTTCTCGTGGAAGTTGAAGGTCATGCGTAGCAGCGGCAAACCGTAGGCGTCGCGGTACGTCGGATCGAGGTCAAGGTAGTTCTGGCTGTGCGGGTAGTTGCTGCCGTGCACCGCGACGTTGAAGGCATGCGCGTACCAGTCGACGTTGGCCTGTTTCCACGCAGATCCCCAGCGCGGCGTCCCGGGCGGGTGGAGCCGGGCATTGATGGGGCGGCCGTTGGTCACGTTCGAGTAGATGTAGCCGCCGCCGAAAAAGCCCAGCCCTGCGTGGTCGAAGTTGTCGCCGTTGAATTCGTCCACCACCATCTGCGAGGCACCCGAGGCCATGAACGGATTGATGAAGCGCTCCTTGAAGAACACCGGCACTGACGACATCACCTGGTAGCAGAAGTTCTTGCCGACCACGCCCTTGCCCGTCTTCGGGTCATAAGGGCGGCCGATGCCGCTCGTGAGCAGCAGCTTGGTGTTGGTCATGGTGAAGCCGGACAGCACCACGACATCGGCCGGCTGCTCGTACGTTTGCGCGGTTTGCAGGTCGATGAACTGCACGGCCGTCACGCGCTTGGCGTGCTTGTCGTAGACGAGGCCGGTCACCTGCGAGTGAAGTCGAATTTCGAAATTTCGTCGCTTCTGCAGCAGCGGATACAGCAGCACTGCCGGGCTGGCCTTTGCATTGGCCTCGCAGATGAAGCGCTCGCAATGGCCGCAGTACTGACACGGTGCGAGACTTGCGCCATCGGGGTTGGTGTAGGCGCGTGGCGAGTTGGCCGCAGGCAGGGGGAACGGCTTGTAGCCGAGGCTTTGCGCGGCCGCCTTGAAGATGCGACCCGACTCGAGAATCTCGAGCGGGGGCTGCGGAAAGTCGCGTTTTCGGGGTGCCTCGAAGGGGTTGCCACCTTCTATCAGCTGCCCGCCGATATTGCCGGCCTGCCCCGCGATGCCGAAGAGCTGCTCGAACAGGTCGTGGTACGGCTCCATCTCTGCGTAGCTGACGCCCCAGTCCTGCACCGTCATCTCGCGCGGGATTGCCGCCTTGCCGTAGCGCGATTCGAGCCGGGTGCGCAGGGCCGGGTCGTACTCGGCCCAACGCCAAGTCTGTCCGTTCCAGTGATTGGCCGCGCCGCCCATGCCTTCGCCGGGAAGGAAGGCTTCCATGCGGCGCACCGGCAGCGCGCTCTCGCTGATTGAATGACGCAATGTGTAGGTCTCGTTGGCCCAGTTCTGCACCAGGCTGTTGCGCACGCCCCAGCGCAATTCGTCACGCTGGTTGGGCAGCGTGGCGGCCGCACTGCCGGCGAGATCGCCACCGCGCTCGAGCACCAGCACGTCGATGCCGGAATCCATCATCTGCCGCGCCGCGAGGCCGGCGGTGAGGCCGCCGCCGACGAAGACGACGTCGCGTTTGGGAAGTTTGTGAGTCATGGGAATAGACCTTCAGCTGAAGTCATCGATCGACTGGGGCTTGGCCGCGCCAGGAAAGGGCTGGCCGCGGTACTGAACCACGTTGCGTCCGTGAAAAGCGGGCAGGCCGGGGAAGCCGACCGCGCGCCAGAAGACTTTGTCGCGGTTGCCGCCGTACATCGGGTCGGCAAAGCAGGCCTGAACGAACAGGGGATAGAAAAAGTCGTTGAACCAGGCACCGAGCGCATAGCGCTCGTCGTCCATCCGGCCGGCAGCGACCTCCTGCAGCAGGGCGTCGAGCCGGGCGGCTTCGAGCTGCTCGATGGGCTCGCCCGTGCGTTGTCCGGCCGCGCGGCGCAGCACTGCGAGGCCGGCCTTGAAGTGCTGTTCGGGTGTGAGGGGAGACTGGTAGCCATGCTGCGGCTTGCCGGGGCGCCAAGGGCCTTGCCGATAGAGCTGGTCGCCACGCCCCCAGCCGCCGGCCAACTGACGATCGATGTACAGATGCAAGCCGCAGCCGACCCCATTCGGTGTCATCGCATCGGCCGGGCACATCACGTTGACGAGGGCCTCGACGCAGGCGGCTTCCTGCGGGCCCAGCGACAGGTAGCCCGTGGGGTGGGCGTTGTCGGTCGGCTGCGCTGCGCTGGGCTGCGCCGCCGCCAGCGGGCTGCCGAGGCCGCTCAGCAGTGCGGGCGCCGCAAGCGCTGCGACGCTGGAAGCGCCGCCGATCTGGCGCAGAAATAGACGTCGCGGGGGGGACTCTTGGTCAATCAGGGACATGGGGGCTTTCTTCGTGGGGCAGAGTTCGTGCAGGCGCATCGGGAGGATGGACAGGCATTGCGTGCGATGGGGAAAACGGGTTCGCACGTTCTTCATCTGTTGCACCAAATCTAGATTTCGACAGCTCGATGCGGTAGCCCTGTCGAGCGAAACGCCGCAGTGAGCCAGCGGCACCAATGGCGACGTAACACCGCTTCAGTGCGATCGAAAACGCGCTGTTCCAAAACGCACGGCTGCGCCGCCGCGAAGTGGCGAGAAGGAAGTCGAAGTGGGGAAAGGCAATGGTCTGCGAGGCGCGGCCATCGATGGCGAAGGGAGACTGCGCTCCCGAGGTGCCATTGGACTTCGGCGCGAAGGGTGTATCGCGCAGGAAGAGCAAGCGCCACCGCCAGAGGCGGCGACGCTTGCGGCAAAGACTCAGGAAAGGTTTGCCTTGTCCAGGCCGAAGGCCTTGTCGGACGACCCTGGCACGGTCTGGAACGCGACGTTCACGCGGTTCCATGCATTGATGGCCATCACGCTGAAGGTCAGGTCCGAGAGTTCTTTTTCCGACAGCTGCGTGCGCACGCGCTCGTAGATGTCGTCGGGGACGCCGAGTTCGGGCAGCTTGGTCAGCACTTCGGTCCAGGCCAGGGCCGCGCGCTCGCGGGGAACGAACAGCGTCGATTCACGCCATGCAGCCAGATGGTGAATGCGCAGTTCGCGCTCGCCGTGGATCTTGGCTTCCTTGATGTGCATGTCGAGGCAGAACGCGCAGCCGTTGATCTGCGAGGCGCGGATGGCGATGAGGTCCCGAATGGTTTGCTCGATGGTGCCGTTATCCACGAGTGTGCTGAACTCGATCAGCTTCTTGAAGAGCTCGGGCGATTGCTTGATGTAGTTGAGGCGATGAGTCATGTGTGGCTCCGCCCTCAGTGCGGCTGAGGTACCCGTTCGCGAAGAGCGCGAGAGAGAAAAAAATCCTGGCGTCGACGATTCGGCGCATCAGGCCGGCGGCCTGCTTGCGCGCCGCAGGCTGTGTTCAGTAGTCCCAGATGATCGGAACCCAGCGAAAGATGTCACCGTCGATCGCCACTCGGCCGAGCGAGGGGAAGGGCAGGTGAGCGGCCACCAGCAGCCCGCGGGTCTGCGCCAGTTCGCGCAGGAGTCCGATGCGAACTTCGGCCGCTTTCTCGGGGTCGTGCTCGAAGCCGTTCTGCCAGTCAGGGTGGTCGAACGCGACCGGGAACATGGCGTCGCCGGCGAACGTCAGTCGCTCAACGCCCGACACCAGGTCGACCACGCTGTGCCCTGGGGTGTGGCCGCCGGTACGGCGAACCACCACGCCCGGCGCTACCTCGCGTCGCTCCTCGAAGGTCTGCAGCCGGTCGCGGTATTCGTTGTAGAAGCTCTTGGCCGTCGAGCGGAGCACCTCCGGCACCGGCTTGGGCATCACTGTCTGGGAAAAATCGGGCGAGATCCAGAAATCGACTTCGGCCTTGGCCACGTGGATGCGCACGTCGGGACGCAGCCGTTCCTTGATGCCGGGAACGAGCAGCCCGCCGACGTGGTCCATGTGCATGTGGGTAAAGATCACGTCGGTGACGGACTCGAGCTCGATGCCGGCCGCGGCCAGACGCTGGGGGAACTGCCCGGCGCGCGGAAAGCCCGGGAACTGGCCTCCCAGGCCGGCGTCGATCAGGATGGTCTGGTCCCCGCTGCGGGCCACCATCACGTTCAGCGGCCAGTCGTACTTGTCGGGCGGCATGAACATCTGGTCCAGCCAGCTCGCCAGATCTGCCGGGTCGGCGTTGGTGGCCATGGTCGAGGTGGGCAGCGGCAGCACGCCATCGCTGACCACCAGCGCGTCGATATCGCCGATGCGCAGCGCGTAACGGGAGGGCACCAGATCTTTGGGTTTCTCGCTCGTTGGTTGCAAGATGTCATCTGTGGGGGACATGACGGAATCTCCAAAAGGGCGGCCCGGTTGCGCGGGCCTAACGTGCCAGGTGACTGGCAGCAAGTTGCCGTTCAACACCGAAGGTTGTCGGGCCCGGATCACGGCGGAAGGCCGTATGGCGTTGATCGTAGGGAAGCAGGGGAGGCGCCGGTAGGCTCGCAAACGGACGCACAGTGGTGCCTGATACGCACCAACGCATGGTTCGTGGGATGGGTGGTGACAGTCTTAGGTCACCTGCAATGCAAGATCGGGAGAAGCGGCGTTGACTGCGGAAAAGTCAACGCGCGCAGGCCGAGGGCATTTGAATGTCCTTCGCAGTGGGGTCCTGCCAGCCCTGCTGCGCGTGGCAATCAGTCTTCGATCAAGCCAAGAAAATCTCTCGAGCGCTGGCTTGCGGACGGTCCGAAGAAATGATCGGGAGAGGCGTCTTCCACGATCACGCCGCCTTCCATGAAGACGATGCGGTCGGCGACATCCCTCGCGAACCGCGTCTCGTGTGTCACAACCAGCATCGTCATGCCCTTTTCGGCAAGATCGCGCATCACCTTGAGCACCTCCCCGCGCAGCTCGGGGTCGAGCGCGGAGGTCGGCTCGTCAAAGAGAATGACTTCGGGGTTCATCGCCAGGGCGCGTGCGATGGCCACGCGCTGCTTCTGGCCGCCGGAAAGGCGGCCCGGATATTCGTCGGCCTTCTCCAAGAGGCCGACCTGCGCCAGCAAGTCGCGGCCGCGCGGCAGCGCTGACGCTTTGTGGACACCTTGTACCGACACCATTCCCTCGATCACGTTCTCCACCGCCGTCATGTGTCCGAAAAGGTTGAACGACTGGAACACCATCGCTGTCTTCTTGCGAATTTCACGCATCTTGCGACGCGTGTCGCCCGAGGGCTTCGGGCCCGCGTTGGCGATCTCGATGCCGCACATGCGGATGGTGCCGCGGTCGGGCATCTCCAGGAAGTTGAGCGAGCGGATCAACGTGGTCTTGCCAGAACCCGAGGGGCCCATGATGACCACGACTTCGCCGCGTGCCACCGTGAGGTCGATCTGCCGAAGCACGTGGTTCGCGCCGAAGCTCTTGGCCAGGCCCTGCACCTGCACAGGGGGGGCGGTGTGAGTGGAGGATGTGTTCATGTGTAGCGCTTCGAGAGGTGGTTTTCGAGCCAGGTCTGCAGGATGGTGAGCACCTGGTTGATGAACCAGTAGATGGCTCCGACGATGAGAAACATCTCCATGTAGCGAAAGGTCGTGGCGCCCAACTGCTCGGCCACACGGGTGAGCTCCACCACCGTGACGGTCGATGCGAGGGACGTGTCTTTCATGAGCCCGATGAGCCGGCTGCCCACCGGGGGTAGCGCGATGCGGAAGGCCTGCGGCAGCACGATGCGAAACAGCGTCTTCCAGTAGCCCATGCCCATGGCCCACGCAGCCTCCCACTGTCCCTTTTCCACGGCCATGATCCCGGAACGGAAGTTCTCACTGAGGTAGGCCGCGGCGAACAGGCTCAGCGCGAGCAGCGCAGAGGGAATCGGAGAGATCACGATGCCGTAACTCGGCAGGCCGAAGTAAATCAGCAGGATCTGTATCAGAAGCGGCGTGCCGCGAAAGATCGACACGTAGGAGAAGGCGAACCAGCGCAACGGCCGAAACGGAGAGATCCGCGCCAGTGCCACCAATAGCCCCAGCACGCAGCCGCAGAAGAATGCAGACAGCCCGAGGCCGAGGGTGACCAGCACCGCCTTCTCGAGCAAGGGCAATGCCCTGAGGAACAGGTCGAGCATCTTGTCCTCCTCAGCGGGTGGGCAACAGCGCGCTGTAGCCCGCCAAGCCGGCCTCCAGGTCTGCGATGAGGTCGTCGGTGTCTTCCAGGCCGATCGAGAGTCGGATGACCGGCTGGTCGGTGGCAGGGAACACGCGCTCGGCCTGCAATGTCGCGGGATAGTAGGCCGCCAGGCTGTGCACGCCGCCCCAGCTCGCGCCGATGACGAACTGCTTCAGCGAATCGAAGAAGCCATGGAAGGCACGCTCGGGTCCGGGCTTGAGCACCAGGGAGAACAGGCAGCCGTTGGTACGGAAGTCGCGCTTCCATAAGGCATGGCCGGGGTCCGGTTCAAGCGGTGGGTAGAGCAGCCGCTCAACCTCGGGTTGATCGGCCAGCCACCGCGCCACGCGCAGAGTGGATGCGCTCTGGGCTTCGAGCCGCAGCTTGAGGGTCTCCAGCCCGCGCAGCACGAGGAAACAGTCGTCCGGGCTCACTTGCTGGCCGAGGATGCTTTGCGTCTCGCGCAGCACATCGTAGTGCGCATGGTCGTTCATGCTGATGCTGCCCATCAGCAGGTCGGAGTGGCCGCCGAGGAACTTGGTGGCGGCCTCGATGCTGAAGTCCACGCCGTGATCCAGCGGCCTGAAGCCCAGCGGGCTGGCCCAGGTGTTGTCCATCATCGTGAGCACGCCGCGCCGGCGCGCCACCGCTGCGATGGCGGGCGTGTCCTGCATTTCCATGGTCACGGTGCCGGGCGACTCCATGCAGATCATGCGAGTGTTTGGACGAATCAGCGATTCGATTTCCGCGCCGATGGCGGGCGGATAGAACTCCACCTCCACATCCATTTGCGCGAGCCACTTCAGCGCGAAGGCCTTGAGCGCGCCGTAGCACGCGGCCGACACCAGCAAGTGGTCTCCGCCGCGCACGAAGCCCATGACGGTGGTCATCAGCGCCGATTGCCCCGAGGGCGTGACGACGCAATGTCGCCCGCCCTCGAGTGCCGCGATCTTCCTCTCGAGGCCTCGCGCCGTCGGCGTGCCGGTGATGCCGTAGCTGAAGCCGTCGGGCTGCCGACTTTTGCGTTGGACGAAGTCCTCGAAGG
Source organism: Variovorax sp. 01N429 (assembly GCF_056399425.1). NCBI lineage: Bacteria > Pseudomonadati > Pseudomonadota > Betaproteobacteria > Burkholderiales > Comamonadaceae > Variovorax > Variovorax sp. 01N429. The sequence continues at coordinate 298,254 of NZ_JBFTRG010000004.1, forward strand.
TCTTGAAGACGACCGTCGATGCGCGCATCACGGGCGGCGACAGGCTCTCGAACTGGTCATTAGTTGTGGCAATTGATTGCATCTATGCTATTCGTCCAGATTAGGTGTGTTGGCGGGTGCGCTGGAGTATTTGTCAGGCGTTCGATCAACTCAAGAGCGTGGATTACTCGCTCGATAAACGGAGGTTATGGATGGAAAAGCGCGACATCGAGGTCTTTCGCGCGGTGATGCGCGCCGGCACCACCAGCCAGGCTGCGAACCTGCTGGGCGTTTCGCAACCGGCGGTGAGCCAGTCGTTGCGCAAGTTCGAGCAGGCCTGTGAGCTGCGCCTGTTCGAGCGCGTGCGGGGGCGGCTCGTGCCTACACAGGAGGCCGTGGCGCTGATGGTGGAGGTGGACCGCTACTTCACCGGCCTGGAAATCATCGAGCACCGCATCCGCAGTCTCAAGTCGTTCGGGCTCGGACGTCTGGCCATCGGCTCGCTCCCGGCGCTGGGCACCGGCTTCATGCCGCGCGCCATCGCGGCGTTCGGGCTCGACAAGCGGCAGATCCAGCTGTCGTTCCAGGTCATGAGTTCGCGCGAGGTCTACCAGCAGGTGTCCGCCGGACAACTCGACTTCGGCCTCATGGCGGAAGAGTTGTCGGTGACGGGCCTCGAGCACTCGCCCTTCGCGTCGGTGTGCGGCGTCATCGTCATGAACGCGCAGCATCCGCTGGCCAGAAAAAAAGTGCTCGACGCCAACGATCTGGCGGCCCACCCGTTCATCGCACTCAATCCCGAAGACGTGGGACGACGCGCATTGGAGGAGGCGTTGGCGGCGCAGGGCAAGGTCCTGCGGCCTGTGATCGAGACGCCTTACTCGAACTCGGTGTGCGAGTTCGCGCTGAACGGTGTCGGCATGGGAATGGCGCACCCTGTCATGGCCCTCGACTACTTCTCGCGCGGCCTGCTGCTCAAGCCGATGGCCTTCGATATTCCCGCGACCTCGCTGCTTGTGTTCCGGCCCGGMATGCCGCTGTCGGACAACGCAAAAGATCTGCTGCGCGTCATGCGCATCCAGCTGGATACGGACTTCAAGCGATTGCGCGAGGTCCTCGGCCGCTCCCCGGTCTCTGCGATCAGGAGGGCACCCAAAAGGGGATAGTAGTTTCCCTGATTGGTGCATAAGTCCAGCTTATCGACCAACTAGCGGCGCCGGATTGCGGCAGGGCGGTGCGGCGCGACAAGATGATGCCCATCGAATCGACCTACAACTCTGGACCGCGACATGAATCGAACACGCCCCCTGCAGCGAAGACTGCTCTGCACACTGGTTGCCGCTTCGGCGATGGCCACGGTGCTGGCCGCGCCCACCTGGGCACAACAGCAACCGCGTGACATTCTCGCGAGTGCGAGAGCAGCGGGCGTGATCCGGATCGCGAACACACAGGCCAGCCCGCCCTGGAGCATGCTGGACGACAAGAACCAGCCCGCGGGATACGACGTCGAAGTGGCGAAGGAAGTGGCCAAGCGCATCGGCGTGGCCCGGGTCGAGTTTGTGGCCGACCTTTTCAAGAACTTCGTCGAGGGGCTCAAAGCCGGCAAGTACGACCTCGTGATGAACGACCTCACGCCGACGGTCGAGCGCGAGAAACAGGTCGATTTCAGCGCGGCATATGGCCTGGAGGATTTTCGAATCTTCGTGCGCAATGCCAACAACGACATCAAGGACCGGCCTGACCTGAAGGGCAAGCGCATTGGCGTGACCGCCGGCACCAGCAACGAATCGTGGTCTCGCGAAAATCTGCTGGGGTCCGAGATCGTCACCTACGACAACGGTGGACTCGTGTTCAACGACCTCGCCATCGGCCGCGTCGATGCGCTCATCAGTTCGCATTTCGGGGGCATGAAGTACGCCACCGTGAACAAGCTGCCAATCAAGGAGGTCGGCCCGATCCTCACCTACCAACTCTCGGCCGCAGCCATGGCTAAGAATCAGCCAGCCTTGCGTGAAGCCGTGAGCAAGGCCGTGAAGGACATGCGCGCTGATGGCACCATCGATCGGTTGTCGAACCGATGGTTGGGCGTGAGCTACCAGATGTCCGCTGAGATCGCGAAGGCGGAGCGACCGTGAAAGCCGCTCAATGGAGCTTCGCTGTGGCAATAGGGCTACTGTAGGAACGCATCGAAGTCTTCAGTGATCCACAGGGAAGCGCTGCGCTTGGATCAAGCGATTTTTCAGTGGTTTGACTCAGGGAAGATTTCAGTTTCCTACAGCGCCCGCCCACACCTGAATCCTTGGTGGACACCATCGTCATGGACGCAGGGCCGCAGCTCAAGACGGGATCACCGCGCACGCACGTTGAGAACCCGTCGAAGGCGGACGTAGGGCCGAAGTACAGCAGAGGCTTGCGGAAGCGGCAACACAAAGAAGCCTCATCTTTTGTCCCAGAGCCGCCTGGCAACGCAACCATCAGATCGCTGCCAAGGATATTCGCACAGGTGCGAGTCAGGCGATCCACAGAGTGGCTTGACTCCTTGCGGGGCAATGGCGTCACGATTGGAAGGTTGATGAAGCGGTTCGGGTACCCCGGTAGTGGAATGAACTCTCCCCCCCAAGTCTTTGCGGGTGGGGACTATGCTGATAGACCTGCCTTTGCGCCCAGTGACGCTGCAGAATGCGCGTGCCGCCGACGTCATTACTCCTGAGCCCGCGCTAGTCAACAGATCGTGTCCGCTCTCTGCAATCCACATCCCACGAGGCGTTGCCCACTCTGGCCACTCATAAGAGCCAGACCCCATGACACCGATTGTTGCCGTTCGATACCATCCCAATGCTATTGCACATCGCGCTGGGCGGGACCGCGGCCAATGATCTCCAGGATCAGGCGTCCGGTGCCCATGACGTGGTCAGTCACAAGTGCTTTTGCACCGCTCGCATCGCCCGCAAGACATAAGCGCAACAACTTCTTGTGTTCGACCTCCGACCGATCAACGTTCATTCTTGATCTCCAGGGAAGGTGAAGATAGCGACCAAGATTTAGTCGCGCGGAGTCCACCGATTGCAGCAACAACGGGCGATCGGCCTTGATATACAAACCCGTATGGAAAGCCTCATTCAGGCGGACTACGTCTTCAACTTCCTTTGCTTTGCTTAGCTGATCCAGCAGCTCGGCTGCCCGACCAATATCTGCGCGTGAGAGGTTCGGCACCGCAAGCTCGATGAGGCGTCCCTCCAGGAGCCACCGCAGTTCAATGAGCTCGACAGCCTGCGCTGCACTCAGGGAGGCAACAGAAGTGCCTTTGTTTAGCTTGGCTGTCGCAAGTCCTCCTGCGACCAATCGAGACAGCGCCTCGCGAACCGGAACATGGCTGACGCCAAAGCGCGCAGCGATGTGGTCTTGCTTCAACGCCGCCCCAGGCTCGAGCTTGGCCGTCGCGATCTCTGACCTGAGCGCCTCGTAAACAGATCCCGCGCCCACTTGCGAGTTGCCTTGCTTCATGTTGTGTCTTTTTCTGAAGTATATATACTTCAAATCTTTAATATATTATACGGGGACGGCGGCCGTTCCCGCCTTAGGACTATGGCTGAAAAGATCCCAGGCTTCTGTGCCCTCTGTCGCTCCCGATGCGGATCCATCAGCGTCGTCGAAAACGGCGTGCTGATTGCGCAGGAGGCGAACCCCAGCCACCCGACCGGCAAGGCGCTCTGCGTCAAAGGCCGAGCCGCGCCCGAACTGGTGGCCAATGCGCAGAGACTGCTTCATCCTTTGATACGTACGACCCCGAAAGACGGCGGCGATCCCGGCTGGCGACGCGCCTCGTGGGACGAAGCCCTGGACTTGGTCGCGCAACAGATCGGACGCATCAGGGAAGAAAGTGGATCAGAGTCCGTTTCCTTTGCGATCACATCGCCGAGCGGTTCTCCCTTGTCCGATGGAATCACTTGGATCGAACGGCTCGTCAATGCGTTCGGTAGCCCGAACCTCTGCCGCGGTACCGAGATCTGCAACTGGCACAAGGACGTCGCGCACGGGTTCACCTTCGGCCGAGGGATCAGCTCGCCCGAATTCTCGAACACGAAATGTGTCCTGCTCTGGGGCCACAACCCGTCCGCAACCTGGCTGGACCACGCAACGGGTGTGACAGAGGCGTTTGCGCGCGGTGCGAAGCTCATCGTTGTCGACCCGCGCAAGGCGGGGTTTGCCATGCGCGCGCACCAATGGCTTCGCGTGCAGCCGGGCTCTGACGGGGCGCTAGCGCTGGCCATCGCCGGGGAGATGATCCGCAATGACTGGTACGACGTAGACTTCATCCGTCGCTTCTCCAATGGTCCGCTGCTGGTGCGGGAGGACTCAGGCGAGTTCCTTCGGGAAGCAGACATTACGGGCGTTCCGTCGGGCCGGCTTGTGGCTTTCGACGAAAGCGGCGGATCAATCGTTCCCTACGACCTCGGCACGGGAAAGTATGCGCCGCACAATGGCGTCCTTGCGCTTTTCGGCGCGAGGGACGTGAAGACGCTGGCTGGTCCCGTCAAATGTCAGCCTGCCTTCTCGCTCTATGCCGATCTGTGCAACAGCATGCCGCCAGAGCGAGCTGAGGAACTTTGCTGGGTACCTGCCCAACAGATTCGCGATACGGCACAACTGCTGTTCTCCAATCGCCCGGTCAGCTATTACGCGTGGTCGGGCGTGGGCCAGCACACCAATGCGACGCAGACCGACCGAGCCATCGCGCTTCTGTATGCATTGACCGGTAGCTTCGATGCTGCAGGCGGCAACGTCGACTTCGCGCACCCGCCGGCGCGGAAGGCTTCGGGCAAAGAGCTGATCTCAAAAGAGCAGCTCGCAAAGTGCGTCGGCATCGACGATCTTCCTCTTGGACCGGCCGCACAAGGATGCATCGGCAGCGATGGACTTTATCGCGCAATTCTCGACCAGAAGCCCTATCCGATTCGCGGTGTGGTCGGGTTTGGCGCCAACCTTCTAATGGCGCACGCGAATCCGCTGCGCGGCGCCGAAGCACTTGGTCGACTCGCCTTCTTCGTTCACGCCGACGTGACGTTGACGCCCACGGCGCACTATGCGGATGTTGTATTGCCCATAAGTACGCCCTGGGAACGTGAGGCATTGCGCATCGGATTCGAGGTGAGTCAGGACGCAGAGGAACTCATCCAGTTGCGACCGCAGATGGTGGCACCGGCCGGCGAGAGCCGGTCGGATACCTGGGTCGTTTTCGAGCTTGCGAAACGGCTCGGCCTGGCGGACAAGTTTTGGGACGGAGACATCGATGCCGGCCTGCGATACATGCTCGAGCCTTTGGACATCACCCTGGAGGCGTTGAAGGAGCGCCCCGATGGCATTCGCTATCCACTCACGACGCACTACCAGAAGCACCTCGAAGAGGGATTTCGGTTTGCCACTGACACCGGCAAGGTTGAGATCTATTCGGCGCTCCTGCACCGACACGGCTATTCGCCACTTCCAATATATGTTCAGCCGCTGCCGAAGCTCCGACTTCGGCAAGACATCTCAGATTTCCCGCTTGTCCTGACCTCGGCCAAGCTGCCCCAGTACTGCCACAGCCAGCATAGACAGGTCGCATCCCTTCGCAGCAAAGCGCCGGAGCCGCTCGTGTCGATGAACCCCGCCACAGCAGCTGCACGCGGAATCAGACCGGGAACGTGGGTCCGGGTGCGCTCTCCGAGCGGCTCTGTCCGCTTCAAAGCGTCTCTGGACCCAAGCCTTGACTCCCGTGTCGTCTGCGCGCAATACGGATGGTGGCAGGGCAATGAACAGCTAGGCCTACCCGCGCATGCGCCGCTGTCAGACCAGGGTTCAAATTTCAACATGCTCATCGATGACAGCGACCTCGACCCGATCAGTGGATCAGCTCCCCACAGGTCTTACATCTGCGACGTCGCGCCTGAGGTCGAGCCAGGCTAGTCCATTCGAATCACTTCCAGCAACTGAGTCATGCAAGTCAAAGTCCAACGCAAAGCACTCGAAGCGACCGACATTTATTCCTTCGAGCTCGTCTCCACCGATGTCGGTGCGCTTCCTCGCTATGAGCCAGGCGCCCACATTGACGTCGAAGTCGGCAGCGGAGAGATCCGTCAATACTCGCTGTGCACGCCGTACAACGACAGCTGCTACGTTGTCGGCGTGAAGCGCGATCCACGATCGCGCGGTGGTTCCATCTTCATGCACGCTGAAGTGAAGGAGGGTGACATCCTCTCAATTGGACCACCGAGGAATCACTTCCCGCTCGCTGAGAATGGCGAGCGTTTCATCCTCGTCGCGGGGGGCATCGGGATCACACCGCTGCTTGCCATGGCTAGCTATCTCAGCGGTTGCGGGAAGACCTTCGAACTTCACTACTTCGCGCAGTCAGAAGAGCATGTCGCTTTCCGCCGGCACCTGCAGAACTCAGTTCTGGCGTCTTCGGTCAGCTACCACCTTGGCTGTGAGCCAGACGCACTTCCCGAGTTGCTGGCTTCCATCGTGGGAGATCCATCTTCGCGAAAGTATCTCTACCTCTGCGGACCTCGCCCCTTCATGGAACTCGTGCGGCAAGCGGCATCGAGTTGGCCTGCAGAGCAGGTCAGGTTCGAATATTTCGGCGCAGGTTCGACATTGACGGCCGGCCCGGCGCCCGAAATCGCCTTCGAAGTCCACGCAGCCGCATCCGGGGTCTCCGCTCAAGTGCAGCCGGGGGAAAGCATCGTTGCCGTGCTTCGTGCCAACGGGGTGCACATCGAGACGTCTTGCGAAGAAGGCCATTGTGGGACATGCATGACCGAGGTGCTGGAAGGGACGCCTGAGCATCGAGACTCGTACCTCACTGCGGACGAGAAGACGGCGGGGGCGCGGATTCTCCCTTGCGTTTCGCGGAGCTGTTCCGCGCGGCTCGTCCTGAATCTGTGAAGTGCTTTGGGGGGCCAATTCGCGCTAGCCAGTACTTGTCCACTCGGGTGGCACGAGGACAAGAGCGAATGTGGCCCTCTTCGCAGGATAGGTCGACGCGATCAGAAAATAGAGATGTCCCACTCGTACTCCGTCGCGACCTCGCCGAGCATGAGCAGGCGCTGCGCCGGTTCTGCATCGAGTGCGGCGACGACCTTCGTGGTCAATGCGGACATCCTGGCCTTCGCGTTGTCGGCAAACTCAGGCGTGATTCCCTGGTCCTCGTACCTCTGGACGAAAGCCTGCGCTGCAACACCAATGACGAAATAGAGGCCCGCGTTGTGAACGTCGGCCTTCATGAGATCGAAGGCTCCGCGATACAGGGTCTTGAAAGCGTCAGTGCCTGAATGGTCGGTCGAGAATCGGTCGCTGATTTCTTTGAATGTCATGGCGTTTTACTCTCAGTGTGGTAGATGATGGAACCCTTGCCGCCGTGCGCTCGCGACCAGGCAACGGGGTCCGCCAGAAAGTCGTTGAGTTCGGCGATGGCGTCGCTGGTGAAGTCACCACGGCGGATTGCTGTCGTCCGGATGTCATGCCATGTTGCCAGGGCATGCACTTTCAGTCCCGTCGCTGCGAGGATCCGGTCGGAGCCGAACACCTTGTAGTCGAACAGCACGAGCACGTCACGGACCTGTGCGCCCGCCCCTCGTAGCGCCTGCGCGAAATTGAGCTTCGATGTGCCGGTCGCCATCACGTCGTCGACCAGCACAACACGCTCTCCGGGCCACACCACGCCTTCGATCTGGCCCGCACCCGCTGCGCGCTTTCTGACGTACTGCATTGGCAGATCCAGGGCGTCCGCGATCCAGGCGGCCAATGCAATCCCACTAGACTCGCCGCCCGCGATAGAGGCGGCTTCGGCAAGGCACCCATTGGCTTTTAGAGCCTCCACCGCATAGCCAACGAGAGCGCGGCGAGCTTCGGTAAAGGAGATAAGCCGCCTGCAATCCATGTAGACCGGTGTTGCCCACCCGGAAGGCAGCCGGAAAGGTTCGTCGGTGCGCAATATCACACAGCCGGAATCGATGAGACGAGCCGCAACCGCTAGGCCGGTCTCGGAGGAAGGGCGAGGTGTGGTCATCGAAATGGGGCCATGGCTAGTGAATTCGATCGAGTAGTTTTCGAAGGTGCTGTGCGCCGGCATTTCCTTTGTAGGAGGCCTTCCAGAGCTTGCCAATCATGGCTTCATACATTCGCACGGCCTCGGGGGAAGCGGTGACGGTCGCGATGCCGTTTCGCACATTAGGCAGCTCGCCCAGGCGGAACGGACTCACGGCCAGGACGCTACCTTCTCGGCCGGAAAACACCTGAAAAGTCGCGGCTGGCATGGCGTCATCAATGAGGCCGATCTGCACGTCAATGGGTTCGCTTTCCATCAGATCTGCGATCCGTTCTACTTCGCGGCGCGCCGCCAGCCGACGTTCAGAGCGAACTCTCTCGGGCAGATCGATCCGGCCGACCAGCCCCGTCTCGACAAAGCGCTCGATCTCGCGCAGCCCAATCAGGCTCACGATGTGGGGACGTCGCCGCTGGAAGTAAGCGCGGCGCTCCTGCATGATTTGAAGCATCTTGTCTACGTCGGCAGAAGTCGGGCCCTTGCCCGACCCCTTCGGCGAGGCCTCTATGAGCATCTGGCGCAGGACGGGCAGGTAGTCTTCGGAGGTCAGCAACAGCGAGATGGGCTCGAAGTGCGCAAGAATGCGATCCGACGACTCCTCGAGCTGGCGCATGCGCTCGAATAGGCCAAGCGCCGTCGAGTAGTACTCAACCTCCACCCCCAGCAAGGAGGCTAGGGAAGTATCGAGCAAGTCGGCCAAGCGCTCCAGAGTTTCAATTTTGACGATCTCTCCTTTTTCGAGCCGATAGACGACCGCGCGGGAGACACCAAGCCGCTCCGCCACATCTTCCGCCAGGAGCGAAGCACCGACACGGTAAGCACGCAAGCGGTTGCCCAGCGCCACATAGTCGATCGTTGATTTAAGGGTCGAGTTTGACGTTTCCATCTCGTTTTCCACCTCGTGGATCGAAAAAGAAACTATAGGCGAAATTCGACACGGGAAATCCTTACCGAAGCCGGCCGGGGTGCTGATCTCTGCAAGATTGCAACCGCGTCTGCATCGGGCGTCATAGCGTGCCGCGTCATGCTGCATTGGTTCCGTCGCGCGTCGCTTGCAAGGTCCATGGCAAGCGATTTCCGCCAAGGAACGGATGGAGCATCCCGCCTTCGGGGAGCGCCACGTTCTGGGGGACGTCGCAAGGTACCCGCACCAGCGTCACCGTCCCGTCATTGGGTGCTAAGCCATAGAACCTGGGGCCGTTCAGGCTTGCAAACGCCTCAAGATGCTCCAAAGCGTTCTCCTCGTCAAAGACACTGCAGTAGCTTTGCAGCGCGACAGGCGCGTTGAAGATCCCGGCGCAGCCGCAGCCTGCCTCTTTCAGCATGCGAAGGTGCGGCGCCGAATCCGTCCCTAGGAAGAAGTGCATGTCGCCCGATGTCGCAGCTTTGCGCAGCGCCATGCGATGGCGCTCTCGCTTGAGCACCGGCAGGCAATAGAAGTGCGGCCGGATGCCCCCCGTGAAGATTGCGTTCCTGTTGAACATCAGATGCTGGGGCGTGATCGTCGCGGCCAGACGTGCGCTCGAGTCGGCAGCGACAAAATCGACGGCCTGCTCGGTCGTTATGTGCTCCATCACTACCTTGAGTGCGGGGAACGCGCGCAACAAGGGGCGCAGCGTCGACTCGATGAACGTGGCCTCACGGTCGAAGATGTCTACGTCTGGGTCGGTGCTCTCACCATGGAGCAACAGGGGCATCCCAATGGCCTGCATCGTCTCAAGCACCTTGGTTACTTTGGAAATTGAAGTAACTCCGTACTCGGAATGCGTCGTGGCTCCGGAGGGATACAGTTTGGCCGCGGTCAGCACACCTTCTTCAAAGCCACGGCGTAATTCGTCTGCCGGCGTGTTGTCGCAGAGGTAGGCCGTCATCAGCGGCACGAAGTCGACGGACCTCGGGAGAGCCGCAAGGATCCGGTCCCGATAGGCACGTGCGAGTGCGGTGCTTGTCACGGGGACCTTGAGGTTCGGCATGACGATCGCGCGTCGGAATTGCAGTGTCGTGAACGGCAATACGGTGTCGAGCACAGCGCCATCGCGCAGATGCAGGTGCCAGTCGTCGGGGCGGCGAATTGTCAGTCGTGTAGTCATATTGTGAGACTCACTTCAATTGCGTGAACGCAGCGTCCATTGCACAAACCCCGAGCATGAAGTCGCCGATGTCCATCGCCTCGTGCGGATTGTGTGAGCCGTTCTGGTTACGTACGAACAGCATGCCGCTGGGGATCCCGGCGTTGGCAAACAGCGAGGCGTCGTGCCCCGCGCCGCTCGGAATGACCTCGAATGCAGCGTCCTGCGCCGCGCAGGCGCTCGCGAGCACGTCGCAGATCCCCGTGTCCATCGTGGCAGGCTCGCTAAGCAGGCGGCGATCGAACACGAAGCGCACCCCGCGTTCGCGCTCAATAGCGGTGCATTCGGCGCGCATGAGCTGATAGAACCCCTCCAGCGTGTCGGTGCTCTTGCTTCGTGCTTCGAAGCTGAAACTCACTTGGCCGGGAATGCGCGAGACCGAATGCTCGGCGGGGTCAGTACCGACGATGCCCGTGGTGACGACGAGATCGGTGCCGCGCTCTAGCAGCACGCGCCAGTGTTCATCGATACGCATGATCAAGTCGGCGACTGCAAACATGGCGTCATGACGCAGCCAGCGCGGCACAACGCCTGAATGCTGCGCGTCGCCGTGGCACACCACGCGGTTGTGGCGCACATTGCCGCGGATACCGGAAACCACGGCGAGCGGGAGTTGTCGAGAGACCATGACGGGCCCCTGCTCGATATGCAACTCGACATAGGCCTTCACGCGCGACTTGTCCAGCAGAAGCTTCCCGGCTCGGATCGCATCCACGTCAGCCCCGCAACGGCGCATGCAGGATTCCATCGACTCGCCCGTTGTGCGCTGCTTCAAGGAGAGATCCCTTTCGCTGATCTTGCCAAAGAGAGCGCCTGATCCCATGTACGCCTTACCGAACCAAGCACTTTCCTCGCCCCGGAAGGCCACAACCTCAAGGGGCCGCTTGTAGGCTTTTCCGCTCGTCTTCTGAGCGACCAGACACAGCAATCCCGCGACCACTCCGGCATAGCCGTCGAAGTTACCGCCTTGGGGTACCGAATCGATGTGAGAACCGGTCCAGGTAACGGCATTTGACGATGCAGTCTCAGGCCACCGAAACACGAGGTTCGCGGCCTTGTCGGGTTTCACTTCGAGCCCCTCACTTGCGGCGAAGGCGCACAAGTACTCGGCGGTATCCGATTCTCCAGGGCCGTAGCTTTGCCGGGTGACACCCACCCCATCGAAGGTCAACTCGCGAACATCCGAGAAGAGTTTCTCGGCCACAGGCCGAAGCCCAAGAAGGCTCATGATCGATTCATCCATTTCCTCATCTAGCCCGACTGCTGCGCAAAGCGCAGCCAACGGTCTGAGAGCTGGCGGTCCAGCTTGACCTGGCCTGTCAGATCGCGGATGTTCGTGACGCCGGATTCCTCGCAGTAGGTGGCCAGTCCGTCGATGATGGTCTGCATGACGCCCGGATCGATGAAGGAAGCCGTGCCCACCTGCACAGCACTCGCACCGGCCAGCATGAACTCGACGGCATCGTCAGCATTCGATATTCCGCCGCAACCGACAATGGGGATTCGGACGCTGCGATAGCACTGATGCACCATCCGCAGAGCGATCGGCTTGATGGCGGGCCCCGACAGCCCGCCCATCACATTGCCGAGTTTGGGCTTGCGCGTGCGCACGTCGATCGACATGGCGAGCACGGTGTTACCCATCACGAGCGCATCGGCGCCAGCCTCTTCCGCGGCCCTGGCAACAATCCCGATGTGCGCGGCGTTCGGCGTAAGCTTTGCCCACACCGGATGATGCGTGCGACGCCGGATTGCGCTCACCACCTTGTACGTCGTTTCCGGGGCCATCGCAAATGCCATGCCGTCAGCCTCGAGGTTCGGGCAAGAGATGTTGGCCTCGATCACGGCCACCTCGGGCAGAGACATCTCGGCCACGGAATCCGCGAACTCGTCGACAGTGTCCGCCGAGATCGAAACGACGACCGGCGTGTCAAAGCGCGTGTACGACGGCAGCACCGATTTACGGTAGTGGTCGAGACCCTTGCTGGGGATTCCGATGGCATTCAGCATGCCGCTGTAGGCCTCGGACACTCGAGGCGTAGGATTGCCTGCGCGGCTCTTGGGAGAAACGCTCTTGATCACCAGCGCCCCGAGCTTTTTAAGATCGAGTGCTTCCGCGTACTCGATGGCAAAGCACCCTGACGCTGGCATTACCGGGTTGCGCAGACTGACCTCGCCGACCCTCACGTTCAGATTAGCCAAACTCCACCTCCCCGACGACGTCGCAAATCGGAAACACCGGGCCTTCGCGACAAACGCGGAGGAATTGCTTGTCGCCGTTTCGATCGAACAGCCGAACACATGACAGGCACACGCCCATGCCGCAGGCCATGCGCTGCTCCATGGCCACTTCGCCTCGAATGCCAGGGTAGTCGGCAAGAATGCGCTGCAGCAGCATCAACACACGATGCGAGCCGCAGGTGTAAACGGCGTCATGGTGTTCTGCATCGAGGAGCCGACGGATGATGACGCCGGTGGCCTCTACCGAGGAGCTGCCATCGGAGTCGTAAACGCAGTGCACGTCGACTTCGGCGCCACGCAGGAATTCATCGCGCATCAGATCCTTGGGCGTGCGCGCCGACATAATCGCAGTGATCCGGATGCCGGTCTTGGATGCCTGCTGCAGTAGCGGTGCCATCGTCGCCAGACCGACTCCGCGTGCGACGACCATGATGCGCCGGAAGTCCGGTCCCAATACGAAGGTGTTTCCCAGCGGGCCGACGATGTCCATGTAGCCGCCAACGGGCAGGCTGGCGAGCGCGTGGGTGCCGAGACCGGTCACGTTGTAGAGGAACTCGATCGTGCCCTCCTCGGGGCCTACGCCATAGACGCTCATGGGGCGCAGCAGAAAGGGCCTGAGTTCGTTCGTGACCGGGCACTTCAGCTGGTAGAACTGCCCTGGCTTCGTAAGGCTCAGCAAGTCGGCCGGCGCGGTGAGCCTCAGGTACCTGTAGCGTTCGTTCACCCAGCGGTGTTCTGCGACCTCGCAGCGATACGAGGCAACGGTCTGCGCGTTGCGCGAGAAGCATTCGCCTTTTGATGGGGAAAGAGGCGCATGCACGAGCCCGCACCCAAGCGACCGGTTGTCGGCGTGTGCGAGCATCATTCGAGTTCCTTGCCCTTCAGCTCTGGAATGAGGAAAAGGGTGGCGATCATGGCGAGCAGGTAGGTCGCGGCGAGCATCGAAATGGCGACCTGGAATGAGTATGCGGTGACGAGAGCGCCAACCACCACCGGTCCGAAGCCTCCGAGGCCACGGCCGATGTTGAACAGGACGTTCTGCGCTGTGGCACGCGCCTGCGTGGGATAGGCCTCGGAAATGAGTGCACCGTATCCGCCAAGCATTCCGTTGACAAACATGCCGAGGATCGCCCCGACCCAGAGTAGCGAGATCGGATCCGACAGCTGGGAATAGGCCAGGACCATAGCCACAGCGCCAGCCTGGAATAGCAGGAAGCTTGGCTTGCGCCCGATGCGGTCGGCCAATTGCCCGAACGCAAAGATGCCGGCCATCATCCCAAGGATGGTCACCGAGGTCCACATCCCGGATTTCGTGAGGTTGAAGCCGAGCTTGTTGGCCAGGAAGCTTGGCATCCAGATCATGATCCCGTAGTAGCCGAAGTTCTGGACAGTGCAGAGCACAACGATGCCCAGGCTCGTGCGGGTCGTGCGAGCATCCTTTACGAGCAGCTTGAACGACTTCAGTTTCGAGCCTTTGGCCTTGGGTTTGCGCACGAAGACCTCAGGCTCGTGAAGCCGGTTCCGCACTACCCATGCCACGATCGCCGGAAACACGCCCACGAGGAACATCCCACGCCAGCCGATGTGGGGCATCAAAAGCGGCGTGAGCAGTGCGGCCCCGAGCACGCCGATCTGCCAGCCGAGCGCCACATAGGAAGACGCGCGCGCTCGATGCTTGGCTGGCCAGGCCTCTGCGGCCAGCGCCATGCCAATGCCAAACTCGCCGCCAAGCCCGACACCCGCGATGGTGCGGTAGAGCAGCAGGTCCCAGTAGCCTTGCGCGAAGGCGCAAAGGCCGGTGAATACAGCGAACAGGACGATCGTCCATGTCAGCACCCGGATGCGCCCGAAATGGTCGCTGAGAGACCCGAAGACGATGCCGCCCGCAACCGCGCCGATAAGCGTCCAGGTCACCAGCGAACCGGCTTGGCCGGGCGTCAGGTGCAGCTCCGCGGAGATCGCGGTGAGCATGAAGCCCAGGATCAGGAGGTCGAAGCCGTCCATGGCGTAGCCCACGGCAGACCCGGCAAGTGCCTTCCACGCGTAGCCGGATACCGCTTCATCGGGTCTCATGGACACCGTTCGGTCGAAAGTTGATGACACGTCAATGCTCCTGGTTCGACGCGAAACGGTTGGCGTCGGCAGATTGATGAACGAAGAGGGCAGCGGGCCGCAAGAGGCCGCCGTTGCGGAGGGTGATACTAGGATCAAAAATGAGATTGTTCAAGTGGGAATCAACTATGACTCGATCGGTGGATTGTTCCTTCGTCTCGGGTCCATCGTCGGGACTCGTCAGTCAGAGGCGCTCGTTGCTCCTTGCGTGGTGCCTATTTGAAGTTAATAAAAATGATACGAGAATCAAAAATGAGATCAAATTCTCTCTGCTTTTTCGCGACCATGGATGAGGGTTTTTCCGGTGCGCGTGGTGCGCAGGCGGCATGTCGTGGACGGCGTTCACGCCTGCGCGGATAGATCCAGCTTGGCGGGCCTTCCGAAGATGGACTGCTCGTGCAGGCACGGGGAAACAGCTGGGGCCGCCTGATCTTCAAGGACCTCGTCGACTGATGAGCCTGACGGAGAAGACGACATGAGCACCCGGAACAACGTCAAGGTCGTAAAGGACTTCTTCGCCACCATCGGCCTCGGCGACAAGCAGGCTCCGCGGGCTGGTCGCCGACGACATCGAGTGGATCATCCCGGGCGAGGACGCTAGTACTGCGGACATGCGGCAATCGCGGACGTGCTTCGGAAGGCGTCCGATGAAGTGGAGATGAACTACCCCACGCCTCCGGAATTCCTTGCACAGCGATCGTGTTCTGGTCATCGGTGTCGCGACGGGAAAGATCAAGGCCACGAACAAGCCATTCGAGGACCGCTGGGTACTCGCCATCACGGTTCGGGGCGGCAAACTGGCCACGATCCGCGAGTACATCGACACGCAGGCCATGACGCGAGCGGCGCGGACCGACGCGTCGGGGCCGGACAGCGAAGCCTTACGGCTCGGGCTTGGCACGTCGCTTTGCGACACCGTGACCCGGCAGATTCGGCAGGATGGCGCTTGCGACGATGTGGGAGAGATGATCGGCCCGCCTCGCGAATGCCGGCAGGTCGACAAGCCAACCGAGCGCCGACATCAGTCCGAACAGGTCGTCCCCGTTCATATCGGTGCGCGCCTCCCCGGTGGCCTGAGCGCGAAGCAACAGGCGCTCGCTCGCTGAGTGCACCGCGGCGCAAGCAGCATAAAGAGCGGACTCCGGGTTTGTGTGGGCGGCCGCCATCATGGCGACAACGCCTCGATAGCGCTGAGCGAACCCCATCCATTCGTCAAACCAAGAGACGAGCGCTTCGCCGGGCGCATTCAACTTTTCGAGCTCGAGCGCCTTTTGTGTCAACTCGTCCAGATGCGTGCACAGCAAGGCTTCGAACAAGGCCTCGCGCGTCGGGAAATGACGAAGCAGTGTGGCCAAACCGACATCGGCACGGCGCGCGATATCGCGCATGGACGCATTGACACCCTGTTCGGCGACGACGTCTAGCGCGACCGCAAGGAGATGGGTTCGATTCTTTTGGGCGTCGGCTCGCATAGGTTCCTTGACAAACGGATCATCGATCCGTATATTTGGATCACTGATTCGGATGCTATGAATCTTGATCTGGATCAGTGAACCAAATGATACAGCCCCTCGTGCCAAACGGAGCAACGGCGTTGCGTCACACCACAAATGAAAGGTTGAAGATCATGAAAAAACTTGAAGGTAAGGTTGCAGTCGTCACGGGCGGGAGCAGCGGGATTGGCTTGGCCACAGCCAAGCGCTTCGTTGAAGAAGGTGCACACGTTGTGATCACTGGGCGACGAGAGAAAGAACTGGTGGAGGCTGCCGCCTCCATCAAGAGAAACGTTACGACGGTGGTGGGCGACGTGTCGCGCTTGGAAGATCTGGACCGGCTCTATGCCGTCGTGAAAGAAAAACACGGCCACATCGACGTCCTCTTCGCGAACGCAGGCGCGGGGACAATCGCGCCGCTCGCAGTAGCTACTGAGGCGCATTTTGACCAGACCTTTGACGTGAATGTGAAGGGGCTGTTCTTTACGGTGCAGAAGGCACTTCCCCTCTTCAAAGACGGCGGTTCGATAATCCTCAACTCGTCGGTCTCAAACGCGCTAGGCCTTCCAGGATTTACTGCTTACGCTGCGAGCAAGGCGGCTGTGCGCAACTTCTCGCGCGGTTGGACTTTGGAATTGAAGGACCGCCACATCCGCGTGAATTGTGTGAGCCCCGGAGCCATCGATACTCCGGCCTTGGCGACGACAACGGGCCTTACCGCTGAGCAGGCAGAGCAGGCGGTCGCACAGTTCACCGCGCAGATCCCGATGGGTCGTAGAGGCGTCCCCGAGGAAATCGCGGCTGCAGTTGCGTTCCTCGCCTCTGATGAGAGTTCCTACATCACCGGTGTGGATCTTGCCGTCGATGGAGGCATGGCGCAGGTCTAATACGAGAGTGCAGATCAACGGTGGACCCGCCGTGGACCGCCCCCTCGCACGCCCGCGCGCTCGTCGTATGCCAACCGCAAAGGAGATTCCGATGTACGACCAAGCCAAACTCTCAGAGTTGATCCAGTTCGCGCGAGTCGGTGCGGGCTCCATCGTCATTGACGTTTACCCAGGCGATGGCGATTGGACTCGTCTCTTCTCCGAGATCGTCGGACCCGCAGGACGGATCTTCAGTTTCGTGCCCGCCGAAGTCGCCCACTTCAAGAACGATCCGGTCAGCCGCATGCGAACGCTTGCGACGGAGCCGGGCCGAGAGAACGTGGAAGCCGTCTCGGCGGACCTTGTGGCGATGCCCAAGGTCACGCAACAAGCGGATGTTCTTTGGATGCATCTGTTCTATCACGATCTTCACACTGCGCTGATGCAGGCCAGGGGCGCGACGGCGGCCCACTTCAATCGAGCGGTCTACGAGCGGCTGAAGCCCGGTGGCTACTACGTCATCGTGGACCACGCCGCCGCCGGGCTGGGCACGAGCGACGCCCAGTCGCTGCATCGGATCGCGCCTGCATCCGTTCGCGAGGAGGTGGAGGCGGCCGGCTTCGTATTGGACGCGGAAAGCAACCTGCTCGCCAGAAGTGACGATCGGCACTCGATCAAGGTGTTCGATCCTTCGATCAAGGGCGAGACGGATCGCTTTGCCTATCGGTTCGTGAAGCGCTGACAGGTACCCGCGGCGACGGGAGCGACTCGAACGACGCGAACCTCAAGAAGCGTTTCGTCCCTTGCTCCAGTCTCGGTTTTTTTCAATCGTGTCCTATTGGTCGGACACGATGCGCTGCAATGTAAATGGAGAAATCTCGATGAGCACACAAGCGAATGTACGGACTGTCAAGGACTTCTTTGCGGCTGTTGGCCGCGGCGACCAGCGGGGTCTGCGAACCTTGTCGGACGATGGCATCGAGTGGATCATTCCGGGCGCGGACTGGCCGCTGGCCGGCACGCACCGCGGGCACGCGGGACTTATCGACTTGCTGCACAAGTCTTCCGAGTTGACGACTTCGTTTCCCGAGCCCCCCGAGTTCGTTGCGCAAGGCGACCGGGTTCTGATGATCGGCTTCAGCCGCGGGAAGGTCAAAGCCACGAACAGGACGTTCGAGGACCACTTCGTCTTCGCCATCACCGTTCAAAACGGCAAGGTGACGAAAATCCGCGAATACATCGACACGCTCGCCATGGCGCGGGCTTCCGGACCAACTTGATGCAACGAACGACGAATCTCAGAGAAGTCGCGAAGCAGCTTTCGTCGAGTCCGGTCTAACGCGGACCTCAGCTCTCGATTCCAAACGGAAGTTCCTGCATCAAGTAGCGGCGCCCGCAAGCGGCCACCCGCCGCACCGTCGACCAGCTCTGCGGCGGCACGGCAGTGAAATGCTTCCCAGGGACTTAAAAAGAGGAGCCCGCGGGCGTTTGCGAAAATTCGGGCGTGGGCGCCCAAACTGGCGTGCTCTCGGTCCGCAGATCGTTCGGAGGCCTGACGGGTCAAGGTGCTCCAGACCTTCCTGGCAGCTGCGGAGCCCACAGACGGTCCATTTCATGTTCAACGCATATGCCACGGGAGAAGGCAGCGCGGCTCGTGCGCGGTACTCGCCTCAAGTTGAAGCGAATCTGTCTTTGGCCGGCCCGTGGTTCGGATCGTTGCTTGCCCAGGCCTATCCTCCGAATTGAGTCTTTCTGTAGTCCCACGAAGGATGGACAACGATCGAGCCCGCTCAGCCGCCGAGCTCAATGAGGTTCTGCAGAACGAGCGGACCGCGGAACCGCAGCAGGCTTCCGCGACGCGATCAAAGATGCAACCTCTGTGTTCGCCTCGTCATGGTTCCCAGCCACAAACATCACTCGCCGTCCGCCGTCCGCCGCCCTCGACCGGATTGCTCGCGAGGAGAGCTGCCGGGAGCTGATTGAACGTCTTGACACTCTCGCACCGGGAAGGCCCATAGCCACGAAATCACTTGATTGCAACCCACCAAGCGGTGTGAGGTCCGTTTCGCGGAAGTTCGTGACATCAACGACGGTCTTGCCCTTCCAGTCCTTCCTGGCCTTCGCGATCTGTGCATGTGCTGCGAATTGCACGGGCAGAAGGATGATGTCGGCCTCCAGGGCGTCCTGGAGGCTGGCAGCAGTCACTGCAGGCGCCAGCTCATTCACAAGCTCATTGAGGGAAGCAGGGCCGCGCGTATTGGAAATCATCACGGCAATCCTGATGCGCGCGAAGCTTCTCGGCTGCGGCTCGCAAGCTCAACCGCGTCCAGTCGGCGGTAAGCGGTCGGGTTGCCAGTCTCGAGGACCATATCGGGTTGTGCTCTTTGACCGCTCCGGTCAAGGACTGCGTGGAGTGGGGCGGGATACCTTTGCACATGGTCGAGGAGAACATTGCCGCGGGTACGTTGGTTGTCCTTGATTGCACGACATCTCGCCGACAGGCTTTGCGTTGACGATGTCCGCATACCACCGGCCTTCAGAACCGCACGGGCCCGCCGGCAGATGCCTTGATGGCAATGCCCCTAGCAGACCTTCGCCGATAACCAGATCTGGCCGAAGTCGGAAATCGACATGCGCCGTCCGAACAGAAACTCCCGCTGCGTAGCCGCAGAGGCCGTTGCTGGTCGGTCGGGTCGTCGGATCGGTCTGCTATGAGTCGGACCGGGTGATCATGAGGTTTAGTGGTGTGGTTGGTGCACTATCACTATCCCGACGGAAATGATCCAGGGATTAATGGGGAGGCAGCGTTTCGACGCCTTTCTTTCCGGACGCAATCGCATGATCGAAGGCTTGCGAGCTGCGGTACTGCCAGAGCAATGAGGGATAGGGCAAGGCGGTTGCGAGAGCAGTGCTGCTAGTTCAGGGCCAATGCGCAAACTGAACGGTACAAAGCCGCCGAGGAGAAGCGATGGACCACCTCTGCGGAGTCCCGGAAAACTAGCGACGTGGTGAGTAATCTGCAGATTATCTGTTTTATGGGTATTACGCCGAATACCCTTCACATAGTTAAACTGTGATTATCATCCACACGGGTAGTCCGATGAGACAAGTGCTTTCGATCCCTTCGCAGCTGGGACCACTCCTCAAAGCTGCTCGAAAAGCCGCGGGGCTCTCGCAAAAAAAACTCGCCGAGCGCGTGGGCATCAGCCAGAGCCGAATGTCGCACATGGAGTTGAACCCGGGCTCTGTGAGCCTTGGCCAGCTACTGGATATTTTCGCAGTTCTCGGCTTGGAAGTCGTGGTTGGCGCCAAGCCAAGTGCAGCGGTGGCATCCGCTACGCAAACGCTCGATTCCGCTGGTCAGGGCGCCATCGTCCGGGGCGGCCACCTTCCGGACCAAAAGCCGGAGTGGTGACAAATGGGCCGCAAAGCACACTCACAGGCACTTTCCGTGTGGGCCAATGGCGAACGAGTCGGCACTTGGCGCGTCCCTGGGCGCGGGGCGGACGAACTGCGCTACGACGAAAGATGGCTGGAGTCCGCGTCTGGGCGACCGCTGTCGCTGTCCTTGCCCCTCGTCCGGGGCATTGCTCACAAAGGCGCGTTGGTCCAGAACTACTTTGACAACCTCTTGCCCGACAGCATCGCCATCCGGCAGCGTCTCGCTCAGCGCTTCCAAACGGAGACAGCCGGGACATTCGACCTCCTGCAGGCTGTTGGGCGAGACTGCGTGGGCGCCATCCAGTTGCTGGGGGAGGACGCCGCGCCGGCCGGCGCCGAGCGCATCGACGGCTTGCCCATGAACGAAGCAGATGTTGAACGCCTCCTCCAGCAGACGGTCGCACCGGGTGGCTTCGGACTTGGCATGGGCGCAGACGACGAGCTGCGCATCTCTCTGGCTGGTGCACAGGAAAAAACGGCTCTTCTCTGGCACGAAGGCCAGTGGCTCCTGCCTCGCGGCGCCACGCCAACCACTCACATCCTGAAACTGCCACTAGGTCTGGTGGGGCACCGCAAGGCAGACTTCAGCACGTCCGTCGAGAACGAGTGGCTATGTCTGGCTATCCTCGAAGAGTACGGAATCCCGGTACCCCGGTCGGCTGTGCTGCACTTCGGAAGTCAAAAGGTGCTCGCGGTCGAACGCTTCGACCGCAGAATGCATTCTTCTGGCAAATGGTGGCTACGCCTTCTCCAGGAGGACTTTTGCCAGGCACTTGGAAAACCCTCGCACTTGAAGTACGAGGCTGATGGCGGTCCGGGGATGATTGACCTGGCCAACGTGCTGCGCCAGTCTGTGCAGGCACATGAGGACCTGGGCACGCTACTCACCGTTCAACTGCTTTTCTGGATGCTGGGCGCTCCTGACGGCCACGCGAAGAATTTCAGCATAGCGTTACTACCAGAGGGCCGCTACCGCCTCACGCCAATCTACGATGTCATGTCCATATGGCCGGTAGAGGGCAACGGGCCGAGCCAGTTCTCCAGACATGAAGCCAAGCTCGCGATGGCTGTTTTGGGAAAGAACAAGCACTACCGTTTCAAGGATATCCAGCGTCGGCACTTCAATGCAACAGCCCAGAGATGCCACTTTGGGCAGGATGCCGAGAGCCTGATTCAGCGGGTTTTGGCGGCAACCCCGCGCGTCATTGAGCGCGTCGGCGCGCGCGTGCCAGAGGGTTTTCCGGCGGCCGTCTCCGAAGGCATCTTCGCCGGCCTCGCACGGTCAGCGAAGGCGTTGGAGGCGATGCCGCCGAGTTAGCATCCAAAGAAAAACGAAGCTCCCAGGAACTCCGTTCAGTGGGAGGAAGAGAGCCCCCCGGGGATAGTCCGTCAAGCCCGGGGGGAACGCTGACGCTGAGATGCGGGCCTACGCCATTGTTGAGGGAATGAAGCCTTGCTGGAATGACTGGCAGCCGTTGCTGTCGACACCGCAAAGGCAAGCCCGGTTCAGGCTAATCGGCCTGCTTGGCGGAGATGACTTCTCCGTGGATCAGGACGAACACACGACCACACCGGCCATGCGAGCGGAGCTGGCACTTGAGATCCCGCAAGCTGTCCTGGAACATCCATGCTCTCTGGCTACCGCTCAGACTTGCTGACTATGAGTGCGGTGCCTGATGATTGTGCGCCGAATCCTGCCACTTACCGCGCGCGTGCTTTCCAGTTACGAAAGCGTCCGCCGCGCAGAGTGGTCGTCCCTTCAGGCTGCCGGTGATTCCCGCGCAACCTCTGCAGCCGTGATCCCTTCAAGCGCCAGGCCACCCAACGCCTTGGTCGACGATGCGGCGCAGCCGCTGGGTAAATCCAATACGCGTGTATTTCGTCCTTAGCGGAAGCTGGGCTGCACCCGACGCAGCGAGTTCGCAAGCAAAGCGCAAGTTCGCCGCGGCTTGGAGTCTCTGTCGCGCGCACCTTGCTGTCTGTTTTGCTTGACGGAATAAGATTCCTTAGGGCAGAATGAACCTCCGCTTTTCCGGGGCTGCGAGCAATGGAGAAAACTTGAACTTTGGAAGAGGAACAAACGTCCGTGCCAATGGCATACGGCAGCACTACCTGCATTTCCCGGGTGTTGGTCCCCGCGTGCTCATCGTGCCCGGCATCGTGAGCCCTGCAATCCTCTGGAGTCACGTCGGCAGATGGCTCATGAGCCGCCATGACTGTTTCGTGCTGGATGTCCGAGGTCGTGGACTGTCCGAGGCCGGACCGCATCTCGACTACGGACTGACCACGTGCGCGCATGACGTTGCAGCTTTTATTCGCCAGACAGAGTTGGGGCCTACGATCCTGATTGGGCATTCGATGGGCGCTCGGATAGCGCTGCGGGTATCGGTACAAGATCGAGAACTCGTGCATGGCCTTGTGCTCGTGGACCCGCCCACCAGCGGGCCCGGTCGAAGAAGCTACCCTGTTCCCATCGCCCGGACCCTTGGTCTATTACACGCAGCCCAACGCGGGGAAGCGGCCGAGGCGTTGCGCAGGAGCACTGCCGCTCCGTGGCCAGAGGATCTACAAAGTTTGCGCGCGGAATGGCTGTCGACTTGCGATGAGCGAGCGGTCTATGCAGCCTACGAGGACTTCCACTCTCAGGACATGTTTGCAGACCTTGCAGCGAGTGCATGCCCAGTCTCCTTGATATGCGCAGGCGAGGGCGGCGTGGTTTCTGATGCGGACATTGAGGAGATGCGTCATCTGCGCCCTGATCTAGAGGCGCTCCGTCTAGCAGGCGCGGGACATCAGCTGCAAGCAGAGGACTTTGCTGGATTCAGCGACCTGCTGAGTACCGCGCTGCGCCGCCAATATCAATCGGATTAGGAGAAGCAATTGAAACTTGATGTCGAAATGCTCGATCTGTTCACTCGCGAGCTGGAGCTCTGTCGAGTGAAGCAGGGAGAGAGCGTCGTGGTACTCACTGCCGATGACGAATGGCAGGAGCACGCTCATGCTTTCATGGCGGCCGCTGCCCACCTTGGGGCCACCACGTTCAACATGAACCTGCGCCGCGGTCGGCAAAACGCGGTCGGTGTGCAAGGACGGCACCCTTTGGTGGGCAATGCGCTCGCAATGACCACGCTGAAATCCGCGAGCATGGTCATCGATATGGTCGGCCTGCTGTTCTCGCGTGAGCAGGCAGAGATCCAAGCCGCGGGTGTACGCATCTTGCGGGTGATGGAACCCTTCCATGTGTTGAAGCAGATGTTCCCCACCGAGGATCTTCGGCGCCGCGTTGAGTACGCGAAGGGATTGTTGGAGTCGGCAAAGCAACTGCGCTTCACTTCGGATGCCGGGACCGACATCGTCTACAAGCTCGGCCAGTATCCGGTCATCTCGGAGTACGGATTCACTGCCGAGGCCGGGCGCTGGGACCATTTCCCATCGGGTTTCTCCTTCACTCAAGGCAACGACGGCGGTGTCGATGGTGTGGTCGTGATGCAGCCCGGTGACATCCTTTGCGCCTTTAAACAGTATGTCCAGTCGCCAGTGGTGCTGCGTGTCGAGAAGGGCTATGTGGTCGAAATAATCGGCGAGGGACTAGATGCCGAGCTCATTCGCAGTTATATCGACAGCTTCTGCGATCCTCGGGCCTACGCCATTTCTCACATCGGTTGGGGTCTCAATGAAAAAGCCCGCTGGTATCAATTTTCGGTGACGCGCCAACTCACGAGCGAGCATGTCATGAATGCGCTGTCCTTCTACGGCAACGTGCTCTTCTCGCTCGGGCCGAACCTGGAGCTCGGCGGTACGAACGACACTGCGTGCCACCTGGACCTGCCAATGCGTAACTGCAACCTCTGGCTGGATGATGTGCAGATTCTGAAGAACGGTGATGTTATTCACCCGGCAATGCGCGTCGACATCGCGTCCTCGGATGCGTGAGCGGCGCAACCTGCAGCGCATTCCATCGCATCCGAAGGAATGGCGCCCACGTTCCCCGTGAGATGCCCGTTGCGTCCGCGAAAGAAATGGTCCAGAGCAAGGTGAGTCGAGCTGCTTGAGGGACCTCGGCCATCGTCGATTCAGCCGGTCGATCGCTGAGGGGGTGCATGCTCGACACTTGACTCTGGGCGAACGTTCGGACGGTAGGCACGTGGGAACATCGTCGGGCCTGTCGGCCACGTCCTGGTCAATGCGCCTGGGCTTCTTGCCGTACGCGCAGGTGATCGACTCGGTTCGGTGGTGGACATCGGCGCGCTGCAGGCGCGCCGGCGGCAGGGTGCGGCCGTTGCTGCGTGTTCCGCGGCGTCGGGCTGGTGGGGAGAGAAGCGGCCCAGCTCGGCTTCGATGGCCTCCGTTTGGAGTCCAGCATGTTCTCCAAAATGACCTGCCTGTTCTGGATCGCACTTCTCGCTGTGCTTGCGAAAGCGCAAGCGAAGCACTCGGGTTGTGCGAGCTCTCAGCGAAGCCATCGATGAGCCACAGGCTCACTTTGTGACTGCTCTGCATCGAGGCCCTTCAGTCGTCGGCATTCACCACGAGACGCAGAGAGTCGCGCGGTCGCGCTAGGGACATGAGCTTGCGGTGCAATTGCAGGCCCGTGGGAGTTCGCACGGCCGTGATCACCTCCTCTACGCCCCGAGCACCGGAGCGTCGAGCTGTTCCCCCACATCACCGCCATCCGTAATCCGGGCACGCGTAAGCCGCAACGTGCGGACGCTGGTGCAGACGAGGCGCGGGCACAGCCAGATGGGGATGCCGCAGTGCCCAGTTCCTCGGCGGTCGAAGGGAGCCCTTCCAAAGCTCGCGCACTGCTCATTTCAATCGCCATTGAAGGATGGAAGGAACTGCGGCAAGGCTGGCTCCACGGCGGGAAAGGACCGACCGATTTGCGCCGCCGGGCTCTGGCCCGCCTGGATTGGAGTGGCATGGCGGCTGGACCGCGAAGAGGGGATTTCGCTCTGGTAGACGGCGGTTGCGCAGGCTGTGGGTCGCGCTCGATGCAGAGCGGTCGTCGGAGCCGCGGCGTTAGGAAATTGATCAGGGCTATTGCGCTTTCCGAAATTGCGCCCCAAAATCGTTCCTGTACGCACAACACCGTTCTGTCTGAGGGAATTAACAAATGAAACGCAGATGCTGCCAGCGCGAACTTCGACGCCCAACGGAAAGCGCGTCTTCATGACCATGAAGGGAAAAGCCTGCATTGCGGGCGCGTTCGAACATCCACTGCGCAAAGCCGAGCATCACTCGGTTGCCCAGTTGCACGCGGAGTGCGCTCGCGGAGCACTCGCCGACGCGGGGCTTTCGATCAAGGACGTCGACGCCTACTTTTGCGCCGGTGATGCTCCAGGGTTGGGACCTCTGTCCATGCTGGACTACATGGGGCTGGACGTGAAGCATCTGGACACGACGGAGACCGGAGGCTCCTCGTATCTCATCCACGTCGCGCACGCGGCCCAGGCCATTGCGGCGGGCAAGTGCAATGTCGCGCTGATCACGCTGGCCGGCAAGCCGCGCACTGATCCGTCGACGGCGAAGCCGCGCGAATACGGTGCTACATCGCCAGATGTGGCGTTCGAGCAGCCCTTCGGCATGAACACGCTCACCGGCTACGCCCTTGCTGCGCGCCGCCACATGCATGTCTACGGCACGACGCCAGAGCAGTTGGCCTGGATCAAAGTCGCGGCTGCCACGCACGCTCAGCACAATCCGAACGCGATGCTTCGCCAGCTCGTCACCGTCGAGGACGTGGTCAACTCACCCCTCGTCGCAGACCCGCTTCATCGTCTCGATTGCTGTGTTGTGAGTGATGGCGGCGGCGCGCTCGTGGTCACTCGGCCAGAGATTGCGAGAAGTCTCAAGCGCCCAGTGGTCACTGTGCTGGGCGCGGGAGAGTCTGTGCGCGGTGTCTATGGCGGCTGGGAGGACCTGCTGGTTACGGGGGCGGCGCATTCGGGTTCGCAAGCCTTTGCTGAAGCGGGCGTCAAACCGGCCGATATCCAGTACGCCTCCATCTACGACAGCTTCACGATCACAGTTTTGCTCCAGCTGGAAGATCTTGGGTTCTGCCGCAAGGGTGAGGGCGGCCGTTTCGTGCAGGACGGCGGTCTCATCTCCGGCGTCGGCAGGCTGCCCTTCAACACAGATGGCGGCGGCCTGTGCAACAACCATCCTGCCAACCGCGGCGGCATCACCAAGGTGATCGAAGCCGTGCGCCAGTTGCGTGGCGAGGCGCATCCAAAGGTCCAAGTTCCCAATTGCGAGATCGCTCTCGCCCAAGGCACTGGCGGCAATTTGGGGGCGCGTCATGGAAGCGCCACGCTCATTCTCGGACGGAGTTAACCAGATGTTTCTTTCAGACGACCGCGAATGGCCCGCTCCCGCTACGAATCCAGAAAACGAGGCGTTCTTCGCCGCGGCCGCACAAGGGCGTTTGCTATTCGGCCAATGCCGAGACTGCGGAAAGCGCCACTACTACCCCCGCCGTAGTTGCCCACATTGCTTCTCGGCCCAAGTCGACTGGGTCGACGCGAGCGGCCGCGGGCGAATCTACTCCTACACAGTGAGCGGAGCAGCCTCCGACCGGCAGGTTCTCGCTTTCATCCAGCTGGAAGAGGGCGTACGCATGTTGTCCAACATTGTGGACGCGGCGCCTGCAGCACTGTCCGTTGGCGAGGCCGTGCGAGTCGCATTTGGTCGCGCAGGGAGTGTCAGAGTGCCTGTCTTCGTGCTGGATGATGCGGGAGCGAAAGCGTGAACGTCGAAGCCGTGATGGCCTGGAGCCGAACAGTCATTCACGACTACTCCTTGCGCGAGTCGGCGCTCTATGCTTTGGCAATTGGTGCAGTATCCGACCCGCTCGATAGGTACCAGTTGCGACTGGTGGACGAGGCCGACCAGGTGGTTGTGCCGTCCATTGCGGCCGTAATTGCGTCGCCCGGCTTCTGGGCTCGTGACGAAAGGTCGATGGAGATTGATGCCGCGCGCCTGGTCCACGGGGAGCAGCGAATCGCGCTGGAGCGTGCGTTGCCTCCGCACGGCCGTGTCGTCGGCGTGTCTCGCGTCTGCCGCATCGTCGACAAGGGCGAAGGAAAAGGCGCGCTGATCACCGTGCGCAAGACCTTGCAGTCCGAGCAGGGAGAGCGCTATGGGCAGGCGTGGCAGCTTTTCTTTTGCCGAGGCGACGGGGGCTTCTCGGCAAGCGGGGCGGCCGACCTGATTCTTGACGATGAGCCCTTGCCCCCGCTCGCTGCAGCTCCAACACGGGAGGCCGATCAGCGCGTGCGGTACTCGGTACGGAAAGAAGCAGCATTGCTCTATCGTCTCTGTGGAGACGCCAACCGGCTTCATATTGATTTGGAAGTTGCGCGCCGCGCTGGCTTCCCCCGGCCGATTCTTCACGGCCTGGCTACCTATGGCTTGGCGGCCGTTGCAGTCATTCGGGCCTTCGCTTCAGGCGACGCGCAAAAGTTGCACGGCTTGGATGCCCGTTTTTCCGCGCCGCTCTACCCAGGCGAGGAAGTCGAGTTCCGGATGTGGGACGAAGGCACACATGTAGCGCTTGAGGGCCATGTCGCCGCGCGCGACGCTGTCGTGATCAGCCACGCCCGAGCGCGTTTTCAATAAATGAAAGTGAAGCAATGAGCAAATTCATGGATGGCAAGGTTGCCGTGGTCACGGGCGCGGGCGGCGGCATCGGGCGAGACATCGCACTGCAGTTGGCACAGGCCGGCGCTCGAGTCGTGGTCAACGACATCGGCGCATCGCTCAGTGGCGAGGGCGGCGATCCGGGGCCGGCAGGCGGGGTGGTCGCAGAAATCCAAGCAGCCGGGGGGGAGGCCAGCGCCAACACAGATTCCATCGCCATGCAGGGCGGAGCTCGCCGGCTGATCCAGCAAGCGGTCGACACTTTCGGTCGGATAGATTGCGTGGTCAACAATGCGGGAATCCTGCGCGATCGCTTCTTCCACAAAATGAGCGAACAAGAGTGGGACGCGGTAGTGAAGGTGCATCTCTACGGCTCTTTCTACACAAGCAGTGCTGCGGCCGCATTCTTCAAGGAGCAGGGGAGCGGGTCCTTTGTCCACATGACCTCCACCTCGGGACTCGTCGGCAACCGGGCGCAGGCCAACTACGCGGCCGCCAAATTGGGCATCGTGGGTCTCTCGCGCTCCATTGCCCTCGACATGCAGCGATCCGGGGTCCGCTCCAACTGCATTGCTCCGTTTGCTTGGGGGCGCATGGTGGCATCTGTTCCGATCACGACCGAAGCCCAGCGGCTTGCTGCCGAGCGCAAGCAGCAGTTGATGACGCCAGCCAAGGTCGCACCCTTGGCCGTGTTCCTCGCGAGTGATCTGGGTGCAGATGTCAATGGCCAGGTTTTCGCTGTGCGCGCGAATGAAATCATGCTCATGAGCCAGCCGCGCCCGGCCAAATCTGTACATCAGTCGGATGGTTGGACGCCCGAGAGCATCGCCGAACACGCACTGCCCGCCATGCGCCACGCTTTGACGCCCCTCGAGGAAACAGCGGACGTCTTCAACTGGCCGCCCATCTAACGCAAAGTCCTCGCACCCACTCAGACCGCTCGCAGCGGCCGGCAGTGCCGCTGCGCCGCAGAAGCGTGAGCGATCGCGACGGTTCCTCACTTTGAATCAACGCATAAGGAGCAAATGTGGATCTGAACTACAGCGCGGGGGACCTGGAGTTCCGCGACACCGTGGTCGCTTGGTTGCAGGAGAGCGTGCCCGAAGACCTGCGGGCCAAGGTGCTCCACCACAAGCGGTTGAACCGCGAAGACTTCGTACGCTGGCACAAGATCCTGGCCGCGCAGGGATGGGTTGGGACCAACTGGCCGGTCGAGTACGGGGGAACAGGCTGGTCCGCAGTCCAGCGTCATATCTGGGAAGAAGCGTGTGCCGCCGCGGGCGCACCAATCGTCATGCCCTTCGGCGTCAACATGGTGGCACCCGTCATCATGGCCTTCGCCAACGAGGCGCAGAAGCGCCACTACCTGCCGCGCATCCTGAACTGCGACGACTGGTGGTGTCAGGGCTATTCGGAGCCCGGCGCAGGCTCCGACCTGGCTGCGCTGAAGATGCGCGCAGATCGGGTCGGCGATCACTACATCCTGAACGGTCAGAAAACCTGGACGACGTGGGCGCAACACGCCAACATGATCTTCTGCCTGGTGCGCACCGATGCAAAGGCGCGGAAGCAAGAAGGCATCTCCTTCCTGCTGATCGACATGAAAACACCGGGCATCACTGTGCGGCCCATCATCATGCTCGACGAAGAGCATGAGGTGAACGAAGTGTTCTTCGACAACGTCGCGGTTCCGGTTGCGAACCTGATCGGCGAGGAGAACCGGGGCTGGACCTACGCGAAGTATCTGCTGGGTCACGAGCGCACAAACATCGCGGCCGTCGGGCGCTCCAAGAGAGAAATGCGTCTGCTCAAGCGACTGGCGCAGAAGCAGCACAAGAACGATAAGCCGTTACTGAGCGACCCCGTGTTTGCCGCAAAGGTGGCGTCCCTTGAGATCGAGTTGATGGCACTTGAGATGCTGGTGCAGACAACAATCTCCCGGGAAAGCCACGGCAGATCACCAGGCCCCGAAGCATCGATGCTGAAGATCAAAGGAAGCGAGATTCAGCTGGCAATCACCGAGCTGATGCTGGAAGCCGTTGGCCCCTATGGTGCTCCCTTCGATCCCGCGTTCCTCATTGGCGACCGCGCGCACAGCGTGACGCAGAACGACGACGCAGCGCCTTTGGCGTCGCTGTATCTCAATTACCGAAAGATCGCGATCTACGGCGGATCCAACGAAATCCAGAAAAACGTCATCGCCAAGCTCGTACTGGGCCTGTAAGGGATCGAATCATGAACTTCAATTACACACAGGAACAGCAACAGTTCGCCGACAGTTTGCGCCGCTGGATCGAAAAGGACTACAGCTTCGAGCAACGAAAGGCCATCATTCACTCAGAGACTGGTGTCTCGGAGAAGGCGTGGACCGCCCTGGCCGAACTTGGAGTGACGGCGCTGGCGTTGCCCGAGTCTCTTGGCGGGCTCGACGGCAGCGTGTTGGACATGTTCATTGTGATGGAGCAGCTAGGGCGCGGTCTGCTGGTCGAGCCCTGCTTTTCATCGGCGATGGGCGCCGAGTTTCTCAAGCTCTCCGGTCGCCACACCGCGCTGATGGAGGAGGTCGCTGCAGGTCGCATCAAGCTGGCCTGTGCGCTGGGGGAGCGGCAATCCCGGCACGACCTGTTCGACGTCGCGACGACGGGGAGAGTGATCGACGGTGGCCATCTGCTTGACGGCACCAAGACGGTCGTGATGCATGGCGGGCAGGCGGAACATCTCATCGTATCCGCCCGTAGTTCTGGGGGCCGCCGGGAGACGGGAGGCATATCCCTCTTCTTGCTACCTGCTAATGCGCCAGGTGTCGTTGTGCGCGACTACCGGACGATCGATGGCCTGCGCGCGGCCGACGTCGAACTGAATGATGTTCGGTTGCCCATATCGTCTCTATTGTGTTCCGAAGGTCGCGGCTGGGATCTCCTTGAGGCGGCGACGGACTACGGCATCGTGTTGCTCTGCGGTGAAGCCGTCGGCGCTATGGATGCCCTGAACGCCGCGACATTGGCCTATCTGAAGGAGCGCCAGCAGTTCGGTGTACCGATCGGCAGCTTCCAAAGCTTGCAGCATCGGATGGTCGACATGGCGATCCACCTTGCTCAGGCGCGCGCCATCTCCACGCTTGCGGCGGCCAAGCTCTCCGCGGGGGTAGGTCCGCAGGAGCGTCGGCGGATCACGTCGGCGGCCAAGGCTCGCGCAGGCCAAGCCATGAGGTTCATCGCGCAACAAGCCGTGCAATTGCATGGTGGGATGGGGCTCACTGACGAGTTCCCTGTCTCCCACTATGTGAAGCGGCTCACTGTGATTGAGCTGATGCTCGGCGACACCGATCACCACCTGGCCCGGTTCGCCGCGCAGCCTGAATTCCTCGACGAAAACGCTCTGCCCTCGCCATCACCGGGTTGAACTTCTCTGCCCACTGGTTTCCTTGTCAGATGCATCAATGGAGTCATCATCATGAAGTGTCGCGTTCAGTTCTTCTCAACGTGCCGGAATTTCCTGCTTGCCGCCGCCGTGGCGTCGGCAGGCACGCTGGCCGCCGCCCAGACCGCCTTCCCCAGCAGGCCGATCAAATTGATCGTGCCTACCAATCCGGGAGGAAGCATTGACACTGTCGCGCGGATTCTCGGTGAAGAGCTTTCCAAGGAGTTGAAGCAGCCGGTCATCGTCGAAAACAAGACCGGTGCGAGCGGAATGATTGCGGCTTCAGCGGTCTCGCATTCGGCACATGATGGATACACCTTGCTCGTCACGCACACTGGCGTTCTGCAGGCTGATCTGTTGCGCAAAAATTCTTCTTACCGACTCAGCGATCTTGCTCCAGTGGCGGAGGTGTCGAACACGCCGGTGGCTTTCGGCGTGAACAGCAGCGTCCCTGCTACCGATCTGAAGTCATTTATTGCGCTGGCGAAGGCGCAGCCCGGAAAGTTGAGCTATGGCTCATACGGAAAGGGCACCTCGGCGCATATTTGGGCAGAGCAGTTTAGCCAGCAAGCGGACATCCAGTTGGTCCACGTCCCCTATGCTGGGGAGGTCCCCGCCCTGCAGGACGTCCTGTCTGGCAACCTGACCTCGGGATGGGGTGCCGTGGGTACCTACAAGCAGTACGCGGATGCCAACAAGATCCGCATTCTTGCGATAGCAAACCCGGTGCGTTCAGTGCTGATGCCAAACGTTCCCACGTTCATCGAGGCAGGTTTCCCCGAGATGAATGCGAGCGGATGGTGCGGAGTCTTTGCCCCTGCCGGCACGCCCAAGGCGATCGTTGCGCAACTGTCCCAGCTCATCGTCAAGATCGTGCAACGTCCCGAGATCTCGGCGCGCATATTGCCCACTGGGCAAGAGCCAACCGGCACCGATGATGATGCCTTCGGCAAACGAGTAAATCGCGATCGGCAGGCCTGGGCGAAGGCGATCTCCGCATTCAACATCACGCTCGACTGAATGTTATTGATGGACTGAACTAGAACGATGAAATCGCAGCAAATCCGTAACTGGCCTCAACACCTTCCGCACCAGCTGACGACGCCGGCCACCACTCTTTACTTCAACCTGTTCGTGTCGGCAGTCCGTTTTCCTGAAAAGGCTGTCCTGATAGATGCGCGTGGTTCCCTCACCTACTGTGAGCTACTCGATCAGGTGGATCGGATGGCCGGGTTCCTGGAGCGGGGTCTGAAAGTCCAAGGAGCGGACCGCGTCATGTTGTATATGCAGAACTGCCGGGAGTTTGTCATCGCGTACTACGCAATCCTGCGGGTTGGTGCCGTGGTGGTACCTGTTAACCCGATGAACAAGCGTGGGGAGCTAGGGCACTACCGAGCAGACAGCCAAGCGCTTGTCGCGTTCTGTGGCAGCGAAGACCTGGACGAACTCTTGGCCATGGATGGGGCCACGGAGCTTGCGGCAGTCGTCGTCGCAAACGGGCGACCTCTGGCGGGTAGCCCTATGGAACGGGTGTCCGCACGTTCGGTTCCATCGGTCCACGACTTCGAATCGGCCATGGCGGCCGGGCATACGACCGCAAGCCCTGCTGCGCAGGACTTCGAGCAGGTGGCGGTGATTCTCTACAGCTCGGGAACCACTGGCAGTCCCAAGGGTTGCATGCATACGCACCGCTCGATGATGGCAAGCACCAATTCGGTGGCCCACTGGATGGGGATGCAATCGGAAACTGTCGTGCTGGCGGCGCTCCCTTTCTTCCACATCACCGGGATGCAGAACATGATGAACACCCCGATCTATGTTGGGGGGACGCTGGTCCTGCTCCAGCGATGGGATCGGGATGCCGCGGCTGAACTGATTGCCCGCTGCAAGGTGACGCACTGGAACATGATGCCGACCATGTTGATTGACTTCTTGGCCAGCCCTCACCTGGACAGTTATGACCTGCGATCGCTGCGGCGCTTGGGGGGCGGAGGCGCAGGGATGCCTGAAGCGGTGGGCGAGCGCATCAAGGCGTTGATCGGACTCGACTTTCTTGAAGGCTATGGATTGTCCGAGGGCATGCCTTTCACGGGCAACCCTGCCGTGCATTTCAAGCGGCGGTGTTTGGGCGTCCCGCTGTTCAATACCGATGTGCGGATCGTGGATCCCGAGAATCTGCGGGAGTTGCCACAAGGCGAGGTAGGCGAAATCGTTGTCTCCAGCGACAAGACGTTCAAAGGTTACTGGAACAACGAAACCGCTACCCGCGATGCATTTATCGACTTGGACGAAAGAAAGTTCTTTCGTACCGGAGATCTGGGCTACATGGACCAGGACGGCTACTTCTTCATGGTGGATCGGCTCAAGCGCATGGTCAATGCGGCCGGCTACAAGGTGTGGCCTACAGAAATCGAGGCACTCTTGCATGAGCATCCGGACGTGAGAGAAGCATGCGTGATCGCCGCCAGCGACCCTTATCGCGGAGAGACGGTGAAAGCTGTGATCGTGCTGCATGAGGCTGCGAGAGGACGCGTATCTGCTGCAGATGTCATTGAATGGTCCAAAGCAAAAATGGCTGCCTACAAATATCCTCGGTTGGTGGAGTTTGTTGAGGAGCTTCCGAGACTAGCCACAGGCAAGATCGCATGGCGGCAGTTGCAGGAAGCTGAACGAGCCAAAGACCGCGCGATCTCAGAAGCGCCGTAAGCAGCTCCCTGTCTCGCACTGGCCAGCCGCGTCCACCGACCAGGACGTGGGGATCGACTTCGGTAGTCGGCTGGTCCTCGCATAGTCGATGGGGCTTGGCCGGGCACGGCACGGGGGCGCGTCGGGAAGCATCGGAGATATCCACCGAATAGCCGCTGACCTCGACCCCTGGAATCTCCCGCCAAAGAAGCTCAAGCCAATTGCATCCAGTGTCGAAGGCACGATCTGGCATGCATGAAAGCCGGCCGGCATCGGCCATGATTCATGGATGGCGCCGCGGTCTGTGCGTAGTCGCGAACAATACGAACGACAACGCGGGCCACCTTGGCCGAGACAAACAGGCTCTCGACCTTTCTATGGCAGAACTTCGTACGCGGTCCGCCTCTACAGAGGCGCATGGCTTCGGCAACGGTGTGTTGTCGCTGCTCCTCTTGCGAAGCCACGCCATGGAGCACGCGATGCGAGCTGACGGGCGATGCTAGGTCGCTCTCGCGGATGCCGACGATGGAACCGTTGAAGCGAAGTCGGAATTTGCAGATGCGGTTTCGAACACTGCAGTGTCGCCACCGAGGCGCCGGGTCAAATCGGAGGCAGCCTTGAGCACCGCCAGCGACATGCCAGGTATGAACTCTGAGGAGAAACGTGCCGACGGGCCAGAAATAGCCAGGGCGCCGCGCAGACTGCCCATGGGACCGAAGACCGGCGCGGCAATCGCGCCAATGTCCGGCTCTCGCTCGCCAATGGTCACGATGAGCGGCTGCTCGGGGAAATTTGCCGGAGGAGTCAGTGCGCGGTCGAAGCTGTGCAGCACTCTGCCGGCGGCACCTTTATCCAAGGGCAGAAGGTCACCGGTGCGGATGTGATCGCGTACCGATTTCGGCGAGTCAACTCGAAACAGGCACACCCTCAGATTGTCCTCACGAGTGAAGAAGGAAGCGCCTTCGCCTGTTTCCTGAACCAATCGTCTCAGGATAGCGGGCACGTGGTCGTCGAGCCGCAGGGCCGCTTGATAGAGTCCCCCCCAATGCAGAAGCATCGAGCCCAATTGATAGGTGCCGTCATCGAGGCGAACGATGCAATGCTCGCGGATCAGCGAGGTCATTGTTCGCAGGATGGTGCTTTTGTACATCCCAGTGCGCTGCGCTAGCTCACTCAGGTTGAGCGAAGTGTCGCCTGCGCGGAAAGCACGGAGGATCGCGAAAGCTCTTTCGACGGCGGCAACGCCTCCGACCTTTTGCTCGTCTTCTCTCTCAGCTTTCATCAGTTGCTCCGTCCAATTGAGGTTTCTTCGACATCACGGATCTATGTAAGCCAATCCGATGAACAAGTGGCCTAGGCCACCTCTGCTGGCTCCACAAACGAGTGGGGCGGTGCAGCGCTATCTGGCGGCGGGCCGTCGTTCGCTTCTGAGGGTCGCTGAACATGCGTGCAAAAAGGCAAGGCGAACGAATTGCCAGGCTCCCACATTACAAATGCCGCTCAAATTCCGCTTGACATCATAGCGTGGCGCAGAACAGAATTAGATTCCCTAGGGCGATATCGTATTCTGCTGTACGCAACGGAAGAGACGCCCGCTCGCGAGACCCATTTGTAGGAGTTTCTTTATGTTCACGACGAAAAAGGTACTTGCGGCGTGCTGCGGGGTCGCACTGGCTGTGCTTGCGATCTCTGTACAAGCGCAGACCTACCCCAGCAAAGCCATCACGATCGTTGCGCCGTACCCGCCGGGCGGTGCAACCGATCTCTATGCCCGCTCGGTGGCGAACGGACTCGCCGAGTTTGGGCAGCCCACCATCGTCGACAACAGGGCTGGCGCCTCTGGACTCATTGGCGCCGAATACGTCTCACGGCAGCCGGCGGACGGCCAAACGCTGCTCATCGGCGCGTCGTCGATGTTCTCCATCCTGCCGCAGCTCTTGCCGCGCATGAAGGAAGTCGCCAGCCATGTCGAGCCGGTCTCTATGCTGGGATTCAATCCCTCCTATGTTGTCGTGCCGGCCTCGCTGCCGGTGAACACCATTCAGGAACTCATTGCCTACCTCAAGGCAAAACCGGGCGAGTACGCCTACGGTTCGGCTGGCAAGGGGACGTCCCAGCATGTGTTCATGGAACTCTTCAAGCAGCGCGCCGGCGTCGATCTGCTGCCGGTTCAGTACAAGGGCAGCAGTCCTATGGTGGTGGACCTCATCGCTGGCCGGGTCGTGATGGCGATCGAACAAGGCCCGGCGGTGCTGTCGCAAATCAAGGCTGGCAGGCTTAAGGCGCTGGCAGTGACGACGGCCAAGCGTGCGCAGGCAATGCCCAATATCCCGACCCTCTCGGAGACCGTGCTCCCCGGCTTCGAGGCCGTGACGTGGTTCGCTCTCTATGCGCCCTCCGGAGTTCCAAAGAGCGTCATCGCCAAGATGGTTCCGCAAATCGCCAAGACCATGAACTCCGCAGAGGTGAAGGAACGGATGTACGCGGTCGGTGTAGAGCCCACGTCCAGCTCGCCCGAGGATGTCGCGAAGCGGCAAGCGGCAGAAACCAAGACCTGGGCTGCTGTGATCTCCCAGTCGCACATCACCCTGGACGAGTAACCTCCCTCCTACTCGGTATGCATTCCCATCCGAACCTTCCGCTCCATCAGGAGCCTCGTGCCGACTATCTCCAGAAAGTCACGGGCGCGGCGATCTTCGCCAGCGACGTCGAGGTGCCCGGCATGCTGCAAGGGAAGATCTTGCGCAGCACGGTGCCCCACGCTCGCATCCGCAGCATCGACACGAGCGCTGCGCTGGCCATGCCGGGTGTGGTTGCCGTCCTTACCGGGGCCGACATGAGAAACCTCCCCGGGAGTGCCAACCGGTGGGGACTCTACCTGCGCGATCGCGAGGTGATTGCTATAGAAAAAGTGCGGTATGTCGGCGATCCGGTCGCAGCGGTTGCGGCCATCGATGAGGTCACAGCGGAAGAGGCTGTGGATGCCATCGTCGTCGAGTACGAGCCGCTGCCTTTCGTGACAACCGCCCGCGAGGCGATGGCCGAAGGCGCCGAACTTGTCCATGAAGAGATGGACAAGCTGAAGGATTTCTATTTTCGAGGCGAGGCCAGCCCCGTAGAGGGGACAAACATCTTCCAGCACTGGAAGTACACCAGCGGGGATGTGGACCAGGCCTATGCCGCGGCGGCCCGCATCTTCGAAGACACCTTCACCTTTCCGATGGTGTTCCATTTCGCGATGGAGCCTCATGTCAGCATCGCGAATTGGAAGCCGCATGCACTGGAGATCTGGAGTGGCGGTCAAACGCCGACCGCGATCGCCCGGGTGTGCTCGGAGACACTCGGCATTCCTCTGGCATGCGTGCGTGTGCATTCGCCCTACATCGGCGGAGGCTTTGGAGGAAAGGCATCGGTCAAGATCGATCCGCTGGTGGCGGCATTGTCCTGGAAGGCTCGGGCACCCGTGCGCGTTTGCCTGTCCATTTCCGAATCGATGCTGACCTGCCGACGCCTCGATGCCGAAATCACGCTCAAGACCGCAGTCGACGAAACCGGTCGGATCACGGCGAAATCCA
Organism: Variovorax sp. 01N429; assembly: GCF_056399425.1. NCBI lineage: Bacteria > Pseudomonadati > Pseudomonadota > Betaproteobacteria > Burkholderiales > Comamonadaceae > Variovorax > Variovorax sp. 01N429. Next base: position 335,919 of record NZ_JBFTRG010000004.1, read on the forward strand.
TCAAGGCCGTGCTGAACGGCGGAGCCTTTGCCGATACTGGGCCAGCGATCGCCATCAAGGCAGCCATTCGTGCCATCGGCCCGTATCACATTCCAAACCTTCGGCTGGAGTCGTACGGCGTCTACACCAACACGGTACCGGGCGCGGCCTTCCGATCCATTGGTGGGCCGCAAGCCGTCTGGGCGACAGAGTCACAGATGGACATCATGGCCGATGCGTTGGGCGTGGATCCCATTGAGTTCCGCATGTTCAACATGGCAGACAAGGGACAGACCATCAAGCCGGATCTGCGACCCCTGGACGTGGACATGCGCAATTCCCTGCGCCAGGCCGTGGGCGCTCTGGAGGCGCTTCCCGAGATGACCGGCGCACAACGTCGCGGCCGGGGTGTTGCGGTAGGCGTGAGCGATCCCGGCATCATGCCCATTGGCGGGGCCACCGTTCGCCTGCGGGCGGACGGCTCAATCAATGTATCGGCCAACTCGGTCGAAATCGGTCAAGGCAATCGAGGCGTGCTGCGGATCGTCGCGCAGAAGATGCTGCGCCAGCCACTGCGCATGATTTCAGTGTCGGAACCGGACACCTTGCTCGCGCCATACGATTGGGGGACCGGCGCCAGCCGATCGACGGTGATCATCGGGCTGGCCGTACAGATGGCCTGCGAAGACATCCTGCGCCAGATTGGCGAGACGGCTGCCACTGTGCTCGGTGGTTTGCCTTCGGACTACCAACTGGAAGAAGGCCGCATCGAAGGGCCCGCCGGGTCGATCTCCATCCTTGAACTGTTGAGCCGCTTCAACGGCATGAGCGCTGGCGAGTTTTTCGGGGTCGGCCGGGTGAACTCGGAGACGAAGAACGGCGCGTTCAAGCTCGCCCCCCTGTTCTGGGAAACCGGTGCCGGCGCATGTGAAATCGAGGTCGACGAGAGCACTGGAGCCGTCCGCATTGTCCGGGTCGGGGGCGCTGCGGACTTGGGCTATGTCATGAATCCCAAGGCCGCAGAGGGCCAGGACGAAGGTGCCATGGTGATGGGCTTGGGTCATACCCTCTTCGAGGAATACATCTACGAGGACGGCCAGGTGGTGAATGGCACCTTGTTCGACTACAGGGTGCCGACCATGGAAGACGTGCCGGTCCATGTTGGAACCGTATTGATCGAAAGCCTTGACGGCCCCGGCCCCTTTGGCGCCCGCGGTGGTGGAGAAGGCGCAATCCTGCCGGTCGCTCCGGCCGTCGCGAATGCACTCTTCCAAGGCTGGGGAGTACGAATCAAGGACCTGCCGTTGACGCCCGAGCGGGTCTGGCGAGCGCTGAAAGCAGTCAAGGCTGCGCAAAACAACTGAAGAGGACAGCATGGATTTCAGGATTGACGCCACCCTCCCGGCATCGGCCGCCCAGCTCTGGGCCATCTTCTTCGACGTCCAGCGCGTCGCCGGCCTGATTCCGGGCTGCGAGAACGTGACTGAGGTCGAGCCGCTCAAGCAGTTCTCGGCGCTGATGAAGCAGAAGATCGGCCCGTTCAAACTGGAGATCCCGACCAACATCGTGCTGGGCTCTTACACGCTGGAGCGCCACGTGGAGCTCAGTGCCATGGGGCGCGACAAGTTCACGGGAACGACCATCGATGTTCGCATGAAGGTCAACCTCGATGAGAAGCGCGGCGATGACAAGGTTGAGTGCACGCTGGGAATCGATGCGGAAATGCAGGTTGCCGGCCGACTCGCATCGCTGGGCTACCCGGTCGTGAAGAAGCGCTCGGAAGAGCTCTTCGGCGAATTCGAAAGGCGGCTGCGCAATGAGCTGGCGGGTTTCTCGGAGCCCAATTCCTCCGATGGTGCCGCGGCGCCCGTTGCTCAGATCTCGATCGCCAATCCGGCTGCCGCCGCACCGGCGCAACCCCGCTGCTCGGTTGCATCGGTTGCATCGGTTCCGACCCCGGCCCCCTCCGCTGCCGTTCAAGCGCCTCTCGCTTCATATCCGCAACACGCCTATTCGTCTCAGCAGCATGTGCCGGTGCCCCGGTCTTCGCACGGTGTCGATCTGGTACTTCAGTGGCCGCGCGTCGGCGTCAGCGTCGCGGTTGCCTGTGTGGTCGCGTATGCGGCGACGACCGCCTTCCATCAATCGCCGGGATGGTGGTTCGTGGCGCCGATGCTGGGCGTCGCCGCCGGGCTTGGGCGGAGAGCTGACTGATGCGTCCAGCGCGCTTTACGCTGCATCGGCCTTCAAGCCTGCGCGAAGCTCTGGCGATGAAGGCTCAATTCGGAGATGCCGCGACGTTTCATGCCGGAGGCACGGAGCTGCTCGTCGCCCTGAAGGCGCGCGTGCTGCAGTACGACCATGTCATCGATATCAAGCAGGTCGAAGAACTGCGCAGCATTCGCCTTCTCGATGACGGCACGCTCAGCATCGGATCGCTGTCGACGCACCATGTGATTGCCAACGATCCGCTGGTTCAGCAGTTGCTTCCCGGCTATGCCCACCTCAGCGAGCATGTGGCCAACATCAGGGTGCGTGTCGCCGGGACCCTTGGCGGCGTACTTTGCTTCGCGGAACCCCATGCCGATGCGCCCACGATGTTGTGCGCGCTGGATGCCAGGATCGTCCTGGCCAGTGCAACTGCTCAGCGCACCGTTGCTTCGCGCGAGTTCCACGTCGGCGAATTCGCGACGGCGCGGAAAGACGACGAGCTGCTTGTCTCTATTGATGTGCCTCGTCAGTTGCCAGGCGACAGGTCCGCCTATCGACCCTTCGGCCATACGGAGCGTCCCGCGGTGGGCGTGGCTGCCGTATGGTCGCCCACGGGTCCCCAGCGGCTGCGTCTTTGGGTCGGCGCTATCGTGGCTGTGCCTGCGCCATTGTCACAAGCGCAGGAAGAGGCCGCACGCTTGCCCCCCGATGCTTCCTTCGAGGCGGTATGGGGAGCTTTGGAGCCTGTCATCAGCGCCGAGGCCGAGCAGATAGACGCGCATGACGACCTCCACGGCAGCGCTGAGTACAAGAAGCACTTGGTCACCGTCCTCGCCCGGCGGGCTCTTGAGGGATGCTTGAAATGAGCCAAACAACGCAAACTTTCCCGCTTCTTCGGGTGGACATATCGCTCAACGATACGGAGCGGTCCATCGAGATCGAGCCGCGGGAGCTCCTAATCGACGTGTTGAGAGAACGCTTCCGGATGACTGGCACGAAACGCTCTTGCGATGTACAGGTCTGCGGTGCCTGCACGGTGCTGGTCGACGGCATGCCTGTCTCAAGCTGCACGACGCTGTGCGCCGATGTCCACAAGCGACACGTCACCACGATCGAGGGACTGGCATACGAAGGACGATTGGATCCTGTCCAGCGCGCGTTCATCGCCCATGGCGCACTGCAATGCGGTTTCTGCACCCCTGGAATGATCCTGGCGGTGAAGTCCATGCTGTCGCTGCACGAAAACCCCTCGGAAGAAACCATTCGCCATTTCCTGCGCGGCAACATTTGTCGATGTACGGGATACGTAAAGATCCTCGAGGCCATCAAGGACCTCGTGCAGAACCCACTGAGCTTTGAACCGGAGAGAAAATGACTCAAGATAAACAAAAGGCCGACAAGCCACATGTACTGATTGCCGGCGCTGGCATGGGTGGGCTGACACTCGCCATCGCGCTTCTGCAAAAGGGATGCGACGTCGACATCTACGAACAATCTCCGGAACTTCGAGAAGTTGGGGCAGGGCTTTGGATCTCGGCCAACGGCAGCCGCGTCATGGCGGACTTGGGATTGAAGGAAGCTCTTGAGGCCATCAACCTCTCTCCCGAGGACCGCGTCATCCGCTTCTGGAAGACGGGAGAAGAACACTCTGTATACAACCGGGACGTCACGGATTCCAAGGTCGACCACACCCTGATCCAGGTGCTGCGCGGCGAACTCCAGCGCATCCTCTACGAGGCCGTGATCAAAATCAAGCCGGATGCGGTCCATTTCGGCGCTCGCACCTTGGGTGCCGAGACGATCGGAGATCGCGCACGACTGCTGTTCGACAACGAGACCTTCGCTGAAGGCGATGTCGTGGTCGGTTGCGACGGCGCACATTCTCGCGTGCGCCAATCGCAGTTCGGCCCGGCCCCCGCACGGTATACCGGTGCGGTGGCCTGGCGCGGCTTGGCGCCGATGTCGAGTCTGAAAGCTCAACACAAGCGTGCCTTGGCGTCGACCTGGGTGGGCCCGACGGCTCACGTGACTTGCTATCCGGTGCAGCGCAACGGCGAGCAATTCGTGAGCTTTTCGGCCCAGGTAGACAGCGAAGTGTGGCAGACCGAATCATGGTCCGAGCGCGGCGAACTGGCCGATGCGCTGGAGGATTTTGAAGGTTGGAATCAGGACATCCTTGACCTCTTCATTCACTCTGAAAACCTCTTCCGATGGGGCCTGTTCGTCCGTGATCCGCTGGAGCGCTGGTCCAATGGGCGCGTGACGCTGGTCGGCGACGCATGCCACTCGATGACGCCCTATCTGGGCATGGGCGTGAACGTCACGATGGAAGACGCGTATGTTCTGGCTCGTTGCCTGGCGGACCAGCCAGGCGACATCCGGGGGGCGCTTTCCCGCTATGACGCGGCGCGCATCGAGCGCACCAATCTGACGAAGGCCAAATCGATGGAAATGCTGAAAATCTTCCACAACCCGGCACTGGAGCAAATCGAAACTGCCCGGCCCTATATCGAAGAAAACTGGGCCCCCGACGTTGTGCGCCAGCGCTACGACTGGCTGCTCGCCTACGACGCGACGAAGGTGGAGGTCTGAAATGCTCGCTGCTGCAGAAACTCACGGCCGGCCATGGGACGGCGTCATTCCCGAAGACGAGCAGGCCATCTACCGAAAGACCGGCTGGGGTACGCCCACCGGTCTTGGCAAGCGCCCGGCTCTGCTGGTGATCGACGTGCAATATCGCTCGATGGGTGATCAACCCATGCCGATTGAAGAGGCGATCACGACGCTGCCAACGAGTTGCGGTGAATACGGCTGGCGTGCAGTGCCCCACATTGCAAGGCTCTTGGCGGCATTCAGGAACATGGGGGCGCCTGTTCTTTACCCGTACGTTGCGCCCAAGGGGCCCCAGAACCGAGGTCAATTCGAACTGAAGGTGCCTGGCGTCATGCGCATCCCCAAGCACGGCTACGACTTCGTTGCCGAGGTTTCGCCCGCTCAGGCGGACATCCTGATTCCCAAGTTCCAGGCCAGCGCCTTCCATGGCACGCCCCTGACCAGTCATCTGATCGGCCTGGGAGTCGATACCGTCATTGTGACGGGGTGCACGACCAGCGGCTGTGTGCGTGCGACGGTCATCGATGCGTGCGCTTTGAACTTCAAGGTGGTCGTGCCCGAGGATGCGGTGTACGACAGGTCGCAGACGTCGCATGCCGTGAATCTGTTCGACATGGCAAGCAAGTATGCTGACGTCATGCCTACTGAAGATCTCGTGCGCGCATTGCAAGAAGAGCTCAACAGAAAATAGAGAAATGCGGCGCCGCCTGCGCAGCGCCGGTGCCTGCCTCAGCCGCTTCGATGGCGCGACGCAGTTGACCGAACAGGTCCAGTTGATACGACAAGGAAACCCCCGCGCTGTATGTGCCGTGGGTGGGCGGCTCGTAGTCGCTCTGCAGGAGACTCAAGCCCGACACGTGTCCAAACCCGGGCCGCCTCTAACCGTCACCGTCGTTCTCTCACTTCAGTGCAACTCGGACTCCAGCGCTTGATCGCGCTCCAGGTTGGTAACGGCCTGCCGCGGGTCGGTGTTGTGTTCCAGCGCCCGCGCGACCAACAGGTTCAACTGCCGGTGGTTGTAGAGCCTCCACCAGTGCGGCGGCAGAGTCGTTTCCGCCCATAGCCATCGACGGATTGGAATGTGCCCGGGGAGCTTGTGCGAAGGAGAGGGGGGCGGGGGCGAAGTAGTCCGGCTCGACCGGGATAGCGAGGACCGACTGGAAGGGCGCCGAGCCATCGCCGAAAAGCGCGCTCCGGGTTTCCCGGAGTTGGTCCATCCCTGCCTCCATCGCTCCCACATCAATGCCTTCTGGCTGACTGTGTAGTAGGTTCGTGTCGGGTCGTCATCTGCAACACTCCTTATTCCAACGGCAGTCATCAGTGTGTTGCATCGACCGGGTGAATCCGCAGCTGGAAGACGCCTAACGTCATTGAGTACCTGCGCCAGAACTCGCAGGTGAAGTTCGTCCCGTGCGAAATGCATCCGGATTGCCAGGATCTGCCGGGCGCCGCCACCCCGGCCCGAGCGATGCCCCCCGCATCATCATCGTCGCTCCTGCGAATCAACCCCCGGCTGGTAGTCCGTGTGAGGCCACGACGCGCCCTACCTGCAGCCTCAATAAGCTGGTCAAAACTGTGATTGCATGCCTTCGTTCGGTTAATATACATTACATGCTTAATGTTATATCTGTCCCGGATTGACGCTCACCCCCGGTCTTAGGCTTTGGGGGCGCATTGCGGGGCCTACTCAGGGATCCAACATGGCGGTTCGCATTGGGCGCTTGCCCATAGATGATCAAAGCAATGGATGGAGCGCATTGCTGCCGACGCGACGGGCAAAGGCCGCTGTACAGGGCGAGCTGGACTTCGACTGGGTGGTGGTCGGCGCAGGGTATGTGGGCGTCGCTGCAGCCCGGCAACTCGCGCGGCTCCAGCCCAGCGCATCCATCGCTCTTGTCGAAGCCGGCGTGGTCGGGGAGAACGCTTCCGGCAGGAACTCCGGCTTTGCGATCGATCTTCCGCACACGCCAGGGATATCGGAACATTGGACGGAGCAAGGCCGCCGCGCGATCCGCGTGGGACGCTTCGCGCTCGACGAACTGGATCGCCTTGTCAAGGCGCACAGCATCGATTGCGGCTGGGAGAAGCGTGGGCGATACCACGTTGCGGTCACGGAAGAGGTTGCGAAGCATTCTCTCGCAACGTACGAGGCCAATCTCAAGGCTTGGCAAGAGCCGTACCGATGGGTTGATCGAGGCGAACTGCGAGAAGCACTGGGCACCGCCTACTACTGTGCTGCCATTCACACCCCGGGCACCTACCTCGTCAATCCGGCGAGTCTTATCCGCGGGCTGGCCGACAACCTTCCTCCCCAGGTCAGGCTCTTCGAAAACTCACCAGTGATCGAAGCGGACATCCGCAGCCGGACGCCTTCCGTGCGGACCCCGCACGGCCGAATTCGCGCGAGCGCCCTCATCCTCGCGGTCAACGCCTTCTCGCAGTCCTTCGGCGTCTATAGGGCGCGTCAGATTCCGATATTGCTGTTCGCGAGCCTGACGCCCGTGTTGAGCGATGAACAACTCGGCCAGCTCGGCAGCGAGTCGACCTGGGGCGTGACGCCGGCGCATGCCATGGCCGGATCGACGCTGAGGCTGACGCGAGAGCGTCGGCTGATGATTCGCCAGGGATTCGAGTACTCGCCATCATTGCGCACCACTGATGCCCGACGCGCGAAGGCACGGCAGACCAATCTGGCGCTCCTGCGTCGGCGATTTCCTCAGCTCGGCCCGATCGAGCTGGAACACTTCTGGGCTGGCTGGCTTGCCGTGTCGCAGAACCACGCGCCTGCATTCGGTCGCATGGGGCCGCGTTCGTTTGCCGCCTCGTGCTGCAACGGGTCCGGCATCGTGCGGCACACCGCGGCGGGCATGTTCATCGCGGACCTCGCCCTTGGCCTGGAGCATTCTCTGATGGCAGATTTTCTTTCGCAAGGAACCGCCAGCTACATCCCTCCACGCCCGCTGCGCGACATCGGCGTCAGCTTGGCCCTTTCCTCTGGCGTGTGGACCGGGCGAGGCGAACGATGACGTCGTCGTCGACGACGCGGCAGGGCCCGGAATGTCTCATTTTTCTCACACGGAGCACCTGAATGACTTCTCTTCGCCTCATCCCGGGACACACGATCGCCTCCGAGGCGCGCGGGGGCGCATCCGACGGCGTGGCTGAAATCTCTTGGGTGGTTAAGGATAGCGAAGGCGCTGCGCTGCCCTGCGGCTTCGGTCGGTGGCACGAGGCAGCCTGTGAGCCGAAGACGCTCGCCTATGACGAAATCATCCTGGTGCTGGAGGGCGTCTTCGGTGTCGAGACCGGCGACGGAGAGCGCGTTGAAGGTGGCCCCGGCGACGTGATCGAAATCTGCGAGGGGACCACGGTCAGATACTTCGGGCGCCAAGCCCGGCTCTTCTTCGTGACGAACTAGACTCGGGCTTGGGGAGGGCTACGACTTGCCCGTCTTCCGCGGCTTCTCCTGGCCCGCGGCAACGATCATCCCTGAAAGGCATTCGAGTTGAGAGGCGATGGATTCTTCCGTCACCGGAAACAACCTGAACACCGCGATCCCGCGAAGCGTGGAGAACACCATTTCGGCGAACCCGTTGGGATCGCTATGGCTCCTAGAGATCTCAGGGAAGAGCGCTAGGAAATGGGCGAACGATACCGGGTCTTCCGTCTGTCGTTTCGCATCGATGCGCTTGAAGAGCGAGGGAATCGACTTGCAACCGAAGAACAATCCCCAGGCAGCCACATACGAGTCTGCACCGTAGATGTGCAACCAAGCGCGTTCGACGAACTCCGTAGCCCGCTCACTGAGGGGGGTCGTTGCGTCCGGCCACACAGGCCCCCTGTCTGACAGCGGGGCCATCACCTCTTCCACGACTTGCTCCAGCAGGGCCTGCCGGGTCCCGAAATGATGCTGCAGCGCGCCGAGCGTGACCTTCGCGCCGGATGCAATGTTCTGCAGGTTGGCTTTCTGGAAACCCTGTCGCCGAATCAGCGATATGGCTGAATTCAGGATGCGACGCTGAGTCGTCTCGCTGCGCTCCGCCTGGGTTCTGACGACGCGCCGGGGTTTGTATGAGGAGGTAGCCATCTTCCGCGCATTGTATTCAAAGCTCCGGAGGTCGCGTAAACCCTATACATGTTACGTTAAACGCTTATTGTTTTATGCGGGCTCCAAACGTACCATGCAGACTCTGCAAGCCGACCATCAAGCGCTGAGGCTGCCGCACTGACAGCTCGACTGCCAGTGGGAGATTCGCGTGGTCCCCTTATCTCAGGAATGCGAACTGCTGTCATGAAAACTGTCCATATCGAAGACATTGCCCAATTGCAAGCGCCATCGCAGGCGGCAGAGGCTTCTCTTCAAGCGGCTCACAAGAAAAGGGCGCTGGTCGCTGCCATCATCGGCAACGCGCTGGAGTGGTACGACTTCATCGTCTATGGGTTTCTGGCGGTCTTCATCGCCAAGCAGTTCTTTCCGGCCGGCGATGACGCAGCAGCGCTCTTGTTGACCTTCGCGACCTTCGCTCTCTCCTTCGTCGTGAGGCCGATTGGTGGCGTATTGATCGGTCTGTATGCCGATCGCTTCGGGCGACGCCCCGCGCTGAGCTTCATCATGGCGTCGATGACCGTGTCGATGCTCATCATGGTCTTCGTGCCCTCTTACGCCTCCATCGGGGTGACCGCCACAGTGTTGATGGTCATCGCGCGCATCCTTCAGGCGCTATCGGCGGGTGGCGAGTTCGCGAGTGCCGCGACCTACCTTCTGGAGTCCGTTCCAGCAAAAAAACGAGGCCTCTACAGCGGTCTTTACAACAGCGGACCACTGCTAGCGACCGTCATGGCAGCTCTTGTCGGGCTGTTGATGACCCAGGTGATGTCACCAGAATCCAGAGACAGCTGGGGATGGCGGGTTCCCTTCGCCTTCGGCCTGCTAATTGCTCCGGTTGGTTACTACATCAGAAGATACCTCCCGGAGTCCGAAGCGTTCGAGAAACACGCTGGCGCCCGGGGAACTATCGAGATGCTTCAAATCGTCTTTCGAGACCATCGCCGTGCACTCATGGTCGCGCTCTCTCTGGCGGCGATCGGCACGTCGGTGCAATACGTCCTCCTCGTCTATGCGCCCACCTATGCCGTGCGTGAACTCAAGCTGCCGGCCCATGTTCCGTTTCTGGCTCTGTTGGTCTGTGGCAGCATCGGAACTGTCCTGACACCGCTGCTGGGAATGGTCGCTGACAGGATGGGTGCGACAAGGCAGCTGCACATCAGCCTTGGCGCACTGATTCTGCTGATCGTGCCGCTCTATGTCTGGATGACCTCCGGGCCAACGACGACCAAGTTCATCGTCTGCTCGGCAATATTCACTACGGTGACGTCGGCCTCCAACGCGGTCTATCCGAAGTTGATGGCGTATCTCTTTCCGCCTGAACTTCGCTCCACAGGCATGGCGATCTCCTACAACCTGAGTGCAACCATTTTTGGAGGCTTCTCGTTGTATGCGATCACAGTGCTGCTGAATGCTGTCCAAAGCCCCCTGGTGCCTGCCTTTTACGTGGTCGCCGTGACGGCCGTCTTCTGGGTCGTCCTGGTTGCGCTTCATCGACCCGGCTCGGACTTCAAGGTCTGACAGCGATGGTCGGCAGGAAATCGAGTCCCACAACCCAGCCTCTCAGGAAAAGCATCATGCCCAATGCATCCAATGCAATGAAACCCCCCGCATCAGACCGAGCGCGCGAACTGTATTCCCGCCTACTCGTGTGCGATATGACCTCGCCCTTCTGCGCTCCCGCGGACCAACGGCTCAAGAATGCGTTCGTTTCACGGCTCATCAACGACGGCTTCACCTATGTTTCTTTCACACTGGTGGCAGACAACTGCGACACGATCGGTGCGATCCAGGCCATCGCGGCGTATCGGAAATTCTTCCTTGACCAGAGCGATCTCTGCACCCTCGTCAACACAGTGGACGACATCCAACGAGCAAGGAAGGAGGGCAAGCTTGCCGTGGGCTTCCATTTTCAAGGGTCGGTTCCGGTCGGTCGGGACCTCTCGATGGTGGAGGTCTTTTACAAGCTGGGGATCCGCCACATGCTGTTGGCGTACAACCAGAAGAACTTCGTGGCGGATGGATGCCACGAACTGGGTGAGGGTGGGCTCAGCAGATTCGGGCGAACGCTGGTCACCGAGATGAACCGGGTCGGGATGCTCGTGGACGTTGCCCATGCCGGCTATCGCTCCTGCATGGAGGCCATCGAGTACTCCGATCGCCCGGTGATCTGCAGCCACGGCAATATCTGGAACATCCATCAACATCCGCGTTGCTACCGAGACGATCAGATCAAGGCGGTAGCGGCCAGCGGCGGGGTGTTTGGACTGACGGGTCTCTCGATCTTCACTGGAGACGATGAGGCATCGCCTTCGAAGTTAGCCGACCAGATCGACTACATCGCTCAGTTGGTCGGGCCCCAACATGTCGGCCTGGGGCTCGACTACATCGTCGATTTGCCTGCGATCACAGCCGACGCAGCAGCCCACGCTGACAAGCTGCCGCCAGACGGCGGCTACACGCGCAGCGACATGAAGCAGGTGGAACTCGATGCAATGCCCGAAGTGGTGGATGCGCTCTTGGGCAAGGGCTATTCCGACTCGGATATCGCCTTGGTCATGGGTGAAAACTGGCTGCGCGTGATGAAGGAAGTCTGGAAGACGCCGATGTAGCGCTCATGAGTGAAAGGGAAAACGGACGGCCTGATCGCGCGGGGCCCTTCCCACTGCCTGCCCGCCGCGGGCTCTCGCATGACCTGACCCCATCAGGGCAAAGATGGCCCGCTTCGCATTGATTCGCTATTTCATGCCGCTTGTTCAGGAGACAGAATGAGTTCTTGGTCGTCAAAGAAAACTTGTTGGTATGTGCTGCTTCTAGGATTAGGAATTCTTCTGACGTGGCTGAAGCCGCCCTTGCGACACAGGTCCTTGATCGGCAAACCAGATTCGGCCTGCTTGATGAAACCGATGATTTGCTCTTCGATGAATCTGCTCTTTCTCATGTCCGTCATTCTCCAAGTTGACGGACTTCACTGCCATTGCGCTGGTACGGCTGGGCGGGGGCAGGTCACGGAAAGCGGACAAGCGGGCGATTGCTCGCCAGTGACGCTCACTGAAAAGTAGGTAGCGAATAGAAGGCGCTTACTGAAATCTACGTTGATTGACTGAAAACTCAGCTGGCTTCCCTTCACCGCTCCATCCTTGCCGTCAACGCTTCCACGAAGTTCATCGATAGGCGCGATAGCGGTTCGGTCTGGACATGGGAAATCTGGACCGAGGCGTTGACCTTCGTCTTGACGGGAACCACGACGATATTCGGCCACGTCTGCCCAAACACGGTCATGGCGTCGACCAGCGCGATACCCGCCCCCGCCTGTGCCAGCGCCCGAGCCACGTGCGCTTGCTCGACTTGGATGCTCATGTCGGGCTGATTCTTTTCGTCGCCAAATATTTCACGCACCAGCAGTCCGAACGGAACATCGGCTTCATAGCCGATCAGAGACTCCTTGGCCAGCTCCTCGGGTCGCACGAAAGAGCGCGCGGCAAGTCGATTGCCTTTCGGAATCAGGGCAACGATAGGGTTCTTGACCAACAGGCGCGCTTCCAGGTTGGGATGCGCCAACGCCATGTTGGACACGCCGAGTTCCGCCTGTCCAGAAAGCAACGCGCGCAGCATGGTGCTAGGAATCTGCGTACGCACCACGATGCGCACTCCCGGATGCGCTTGCTTGAATGCTGCGATCGCCAGAGGCAGGACGGTCTGACCAAGGCTGGGACTGCATGAAAGTCGCAAGCTGCCGATTCGGTTGGCTGCGAGATCCTCCGCGACCTCGTTGACGCGCTCGACGCCCTCATAGACGGCGTTCACCTCGCCCATCAGCCGCCGTGCCTCCGGCGTCGGATACAGGCGCCCTTTGATGCGCCGGAACAGTTCAAGTCCCAGGCGTTGCTCCGTGTGCGACATCAGCCGGCTGATGGCTGGCTGCGACACGTACAAGAGCCTTGAAGCGGCGCTGATCGAGCCGGTCAGCATGACGGCACGGAAGACTTCGATCTGCCGAAGGTTCAACTTCATTGCATAACCTGCTGTTAAGAACAACGGACGAAAAAGCATACGACATTTATGGATGCGAAACCTAGACTTGCATTCATCCCGGCGCGGTCGTGATGGCAGCCCCTTCGAAGACTGGAGATGGAATGAACGAGATTTATCTGACGTATATCAACGGCAAGGACATCGCAAAGGTGGCGATGACCAATGCGGAGATCCTTGTCGCCGTGGAGCGAGCGCTCATTGCGCAAGGCAGGGGCGAGACGGTGATCGAGCCGCGCGTGCACCTGATTCCCGATCCGGCCTTCAACGGGCACTTCAATGTGCTGCGCGGATACGTCGCGCCGCTTGGCCTGGCCGGCGTCAAGATCGTTGGCGACTACGTTGACAACTACAAGCTCGGGCTACCGTCGGAGATGGCCATGCTCAATCTCTTCGATCCAAGGACGGGAGTCCCTGTCGCGATGATCGATGCCACCTTCATCACGGACGCCCGCACCGGGGCTATGACTGCTCTCGGGGCCCGGCACCTGGCTCGCCGCGAGAGCAAGGTGCTCGGGCATGTCGGAGCGCGTGGTACCTCCTACTGGAACGTCCGGCTGCTTGACAGCTTGTTCGACTTTGATGAGATCCGCGTGCATTCGCGCCGCCCGGAAAGTCGCAACGCCTTTGCCGCTCGCCTGGAGCGAGATCTTGGCAAGAAAATCGTGGTCACGGAGGACTGGGAAGCTTGCGTGCGGGGTGCCGACATCGTGGTGGAGGCGTCGCGGCTGGAGCGTCCGAGTCCGATGCTGAAGACCGAATGGATCAAGCCGGGCGCGTTCGTGGTGCCCTACGGCACGATGAGTGCCGTCGAACTCTCGCTCACCGACATCATGGACAAAATGGTGGTCGACGACTGGAGCCAATGCAAGGGCGGCATCTTCGGCTCGCTGCGCGCACACGTCGAGGCGGGCAAGCTCTCGGAGCAGACCCTCTATGGCGAGCTTGGCGAGATCGTCGCGGGCCGCAAGCCTGGTCGGCAGAGCGACGACGAGATCAATCTGTTCTGGCATCGTGGCCTTTCCCTGAGCGACATTGCCCTGGGTCATGCCATCCTGCAGAAGGCCGAGCGCATGGGCCTCGGGCAGAGGCTGCTGTACGCATGATCGCCAACGCGCGCATGTATGACGTGAGCAAGCCGGTCGCGCTGGCATGGCGGGCACTTTTCGCGCGCCTGGCGGAACGCGCCGGCATTGCGTTGAGCTACGTCGAGCACGCGCCGCCGACACCCATCAGCGCCTTGTGGGCCCGTCCTGATTGCGGCTGCGTGTTCATGTGCGGTCTGCCGTATGTCACCAGCGCGAGGCGTCCTCAACTCCTGGCTGGGCCGGTTCCATCACTTCCTCGGTACGGCGACCGCCCGGTGTACTTCACCGAGTTCATCGTGCGGACCGACGCGAATGTGCATTCGCTTGCGCAGACCTTCGGCGGTCGGCTCGCTTGCATGCTGCGGGAATCGAACTCGGGCCACAACGCGCCCCGCCACTATCTGCTGAATCACGCAGCGGCAGGCGCACGAGCGCTCTACCGGTCGACCACTTCGCCAACGCCGACGCCGCTGGAGGTGATCGATGCGGTGGCGAGCGCCCAGGCGGAAGTCGGCGTCGTCGACAGCTATGTACTGGATCTGTTGCGCCTGCACTCGCCAGAGCGTCTGAGGCACCTCAAGACGGTGGCGGTGACGCCGGCATCGCCGATTCCGCCGCTGGTCGCATCAGATGACATCAGCGGCGACACGGTCGCTCGCATGCGTGCCGCCTTGCTCGACTTGCATCGCGATGCAGAAGCCGCCGTGCAGATGGCGACACTGGCTCTGGCTCGCTTCGCGCCCGTGGAGGAGTCGGACTACGCTGTGCTGGCCGGCTACGCTGACCGTGCTGACGCGGCAGACTTCGCATTAACGGGCGACATCCCCACTGTTATAGCTTGAGACCCTTTCCAGACCCATCGGAGATTTCCATGAAGCGCTTCCTGATCGCCATCCTCATGGCTTGCATGCCGCTGCTGGCATCCGCGCAGGTCTATCCCGCCAAGCCGGTTCACTTGGTGGTGCCCTTTGCACCCGGTGGCCCGGCCGATGCCATTGGCCGGATCGTGGGGGAGGGATTGTCCAAGCCATGGGGACAACCCGTCCTGGTGGAAAACAAGGCGGGTGCGGCCGGTTCAATCGGGGTGGGCCAGGTCGCCAAATCTGCGCCTGACGGATACACGCTGGGGGTCGTTCCCGTGGGCAATATCGCGGTCAATCCCAGCTTGATGCCGAACTTGCCGTACAAGACGACAGACCTTGTGCCGGTGACCATGCTCGCGAGAGCGGAGAACGTGCTGGTCACAGGCTCCAGCGTGCCAGCGCTGACTCTGAGTGAGCTACTCAAGCTGGCAGCCCAGAAGCCGGGACAGCTCACGTTTGCATCCGCGGGTGCTGGCAGCCAGGCCCACCTGGCGGGCGAAATGCTCCAGCTCGACGCCAACATCAAGCTGATCCACGTGCCTTACAAAGGTCTCAGCGTGGCGCTGACTGACGTGGTTGGCGGCCAGGTGACGATGATGTTCGCACCGCTGTCGACGGCACTTCCCTTCATCAAGTCTGGCAAGCTCCATGCGCTCGGCGTCGCCAGCGCGAAGCGCTCCACTGCAATGCCCGACTTGCCGACCATCGCGGAGTTGGGCTTCCCGAAATTCGAAGCCGTGTCCTGGTATGCCCTCATGGCTCCAGCGGGCACGCCGCCCGAAGTGTTGCAGCAGATCAGCGGCCAGACGAACGAGGTGCTGGCAGACCCCTTGTTGAAAGAGAAGCTGGCTGCTGTCGGATTGGAGGTCGGCGGTGGCACTCCGCGCGAGCTCGACGCCACTATCCAGAAGGAAGCCGCCCGATGGGCCGACGTGATTCGCACGCGCAAAATTTCAGTGGACTGATGCCATCGCGCGACGGATCCGGGCACGGTGAGATCGCTCGCGCTTGTGTCTCGCTCCTGGTCCGCGGCCAAAGCTCGCAGCACGGCGAACTCGCGCCCAACGCTGTGGGCGCCTGGCGGTCCGTGGGTCACGGAGGGCCTGCTTGAGCCACATTCCCTCGCCGGTTGCCACAACGCAATCGCCGACGTTCGCCGAGCTCCGCATCACAGGGCCCGATTTGGCGCCGTACCAACTCGGCCAACTCATGTATGTCTACGATGGCGAGACACATGTCGGAACGATCGGGGCGGTGGTCGTATTGCGCGGTGGGCACGAGGTTCACCTCGACCGCTTCGTGCCCGCAGTCATCCAAATGCGGCATCACTGGGTGCCGAGGAGCCTTGTGCTCGTTGAAGCAGTCGCATTCCTGGCTGAACATTTCCCGGCAGTAAGAACGATCAGGGTCTCGTTGAGTTCGCCCATTGAAGGACGCGACGACTTCCTCAAGGTCGCGAGGGCCCGTACCCGGCTCCTGCATGGGATCGGCGCTCAACAGATCAACGTCGTCCCCAACTTCGTGCCCTCGGATCGGGGCAATTTCATGGTGAGCGGGGTCTGGAAGCGCAACCCGCAAACCCTCAAGACCTTCAATGCCGCTCTACGCCATGAACGCGAAGCACACCGGTCTCGGAGGGCGGCTGCAACCACCGTCAGAGGCCGACTAGCGAAAGTGGGTGAGCGGGTCCGACAAATGCTTTTCGGCTCGACCGAAAAAGGCATCTAAGGAGAT
This sequence comes from Variovorax sp. 01N429, assembly GCF_056399425.1. Taxonomy (NCBI): domain Bacteria; kingdom Pseudomonadati; phylum Pseudomonadota; class Betaproteobacteria; order Burkholderiales; family Comamonadaceae; genus Variovorax; species Variovorax sp. 01N429. The sequence goes on from NZ_JBFTRG010000004.1 coordinate 352,544, forward strand.
GGCATTCAATCTGTGGGCCGCCGTCGAGACGAGATGACTGCGCGCCGATCTTCGCGCGGATTTGGACTTGGTGACCGTGGAGACATAGCGCGCCAACGCATTCACTTGCGCATCGGTCAGCGCGTTGAACGCTGGCATCGGGCCCATGCCGTTGCGGATGCGGGAGAGCTGCTGGACTCGTCGGATGGAGTGAGCGCGTCGTGCGCGTCGGCGCGGATGAAGCTCGGGATGCGAGGCGCGCCAGCACGTGGGCGTCAGGGTCGCGGACCACCATCGCGCCGCCGTCACGGCGGCAGGCGATCTCCATCCCGAGGATCGTGGCCGTCGTGTCGGGCGCAACGAGAGGGGCAAGGGCGGCGGTCAGAAGGTCGCGGGCGATCAGGTCGGTGAGCATCTGTGTCACTCCCGTGGCGCTTCCGCGAGCTCTTCCGATTCGTCGACTTCTTCTTCGGCGAGATCGGCGGGTGCCACGAGAAGTTGCAGGGTCTATCTTCAGGAGGACAGTTGCCACCTCGGTACCGGATTCGCGGAAGGTGCCTGCCGGGATGTCGTCCACCTCGGCCAAGCTGGCGGTCGCTCAGGGAAGATTTCAGTTTCGTACGACGATAGATGCCAATTGCTCTCAGCTCAGGATCGATGCGCTCAAATGTCGAGCACCAGTTGCGGCGTGAGGCTGCCCGAGCAGCAAACCATCATCGTCTGGTTGGTCGCCTTTTCCTCCTGGGTGAGGTAGTCGTCGCGGTGATCGGGCGTGCCTTCCAGCACCGGCGTGCGGCAGGTGCCGCAGACGCCCTGGGAGCAGGCGTATTGGACAGGCACGCCGGCATCGAGGAGCGTGTCCAACAGCGTCCTTCCGACTTCCACGCTGAGCGTCTTGCCGCTGCGGGCCAACTGCACCTCGTAGCCGCCGGCAGTGGCCGCCTCCTGGGTGGCACTGAAGCGCTCCAAATGGACGCGCTGCGGCGCGAGGCCGCTGCAGGCATTGATGAAGGCATCCAGCATGCCGCTTGGCCCGCAGCAGTACAGATGCGATCCGGCCGCCGCCTCGCGCGCGATGGCGGCGATGTCCGGTCGCTCCAAGTCTTCGCCGGTGCAGTGCAGCTTCACCGCGTTGCCGCTGCGGTCCAGCGCGTTCAGTTCCTGGACGTAGGCCGCTCGATGCCGCGAACGCACTGCGTAATGCAGCCGCCAGGCGTGGCCAAGCGAGTTCAGCCGGGCGGCCATCGTCATGAAGGGCGTGATGCCGATCCCGCCCGCGATGAAGATCGAAAGTGGCGCGCCTTCATGCAGTGGGAAGTTGTTGACGGGCGTGCTGCTCGAGAGATGGTCGCCAGGGCGCGGCATGCTGTGCAACCAGGCTGATCCGCCGCGGCTGTCGGCGGCACGGTCCACCGCGACCACATAGCGGTGCCGTTCTGCCGGATCGTTCACCAGCGAATAGCTGCGCTGCAAGCCACCTGGCAATTGCAGGTCGATGTGCGCGCCGGCCGTGAAGGGCGGCAGCGGCGCACCGTCGGCGGAGACGAACTCATATGAAACGATCCCTTCCGCCTCGCGGCGAAGCTGGCGCAGCAGCAGTTGCGGTCCGTTCACGGGGTGTAGCCGAAGCCCGCATCCAGGCGTGCCGTCATGTGCTCGGCGTGGTCCTGCCACTGCACGCCGGCGGGCAGTGTGAGCGACGCCGCGCGCACCATGAAGGTCGCCGGGTCATTGACGCCCTGCGGTTGGGTGCCGTTGCCCTGCAGGTTGCGCACGGTGTCCAGCAAAAGGCGCCGCGTCATCGCGACGCCCGTGTCGCTGATGCCGAGGTTTTCCTTGCTGCGGTCGTAGATGGCGGCAACGCCCGACTGGCATGCCGCGTCCTGAACCCACAGTCCGGGCAGGCCGGAAAACCAGGTCTTGGTCTGAGCGTCGTAGTTGAAAAGGTAGCCGTTCTGGCGGTTGTACTTGGTCCAGTATTTGGCGAAGGGCTCCGTGGCCGGCCGCGGCGCGAAGGAGTCGTTGCTGGCATGGCCGGTCTCGCGCCCCGCATGACCTTTCTCGAACAGTGCGCGCGACTTGTCGTAGAGCTTCTCCGAGGGGTGATAGGAGAACATGATGCACAGCGAGTTGTAGTCGTCGATCGGCACCCAGGCGTGACCTGACAGTTCAGGGTATTGCGATTGCGGCGGCACCAGCGTCCAGAAGGGCAGGAGGAACTGGTTCACTCGCCAATAGCTGGTCTCTTCGTCCAGCTTGCGGCGGGAGGCGATGCTCATGCCGAATGGCTGACGTTGGCACTGGAAGGTCGGGCGCAGGTCACGCTTCGCGATCCAGTCGCTGATGGCACCCTGCGCGTCGATGCGCCCATGCAGGATCGGCGCGTGGGCGGAGTCGATCTCCCCTTCAACTGCCTGGAGCCAGTTGCATTCCTGGACGCGGAAGCTCACATGCACGCGTTCGGCGGGCACCAGGTTCCATTCCATCTCCGGCAGCGGCGGCGGGTTGTCCTGCTGCGGGCCCATGTAGGCCCAGGCGATGCCGTTTCGTTCCTGGCAGGCGTAGGCCTTGAGCCGGACCTTGTCCTTCAGGCGGCTCTCTGGCAACTCGGCCGGCAGGTCCTGCACGTGGCCGTCGGTGCCGAACTTCCAGCCGTGATAGACGCAACGCAAGCCGCAATCCTCGTTGCGGCCGAAGACCAGCGGCGCACCACGGTGCGGACAGGCATGGTCCACGAGGCCGAGCTTGCCTTCGCTGTCGCGGAACGCGATCAGGTCCTCACCGAGCAGGCGCACCCGTTGGGGCATGCCGCCGGCCGGCAGATCGCTTGTCGGAAGGAAGGGAATCCAGAACAGCCGCATCAGGCTGCCCATGGCGGTGCCCGGGCCGACGCGCACGAGCGTTTCGTTGTCTTCAGGGGTGAGCATGGGAGCTCCGTAAAAGTTGAATAATTGGCATATTGGTTAGACCATTATAATAGTTAACCAAGTGATGGAAAGGGGGAAAACGTCGTCGCGATTCGGGGTAATGCCTAACAATGTCCATTGGTCTGTCCATTATGATTTTGGCCAATTGATCACTTTAGGAGTCCTGTAATGCCCGCTCCGCGCCCCAGCCGTCGCGCCGCCCTGTTTCAGATCGCGGCGGGTGCTGCCGCCCTTGGCGCCTTTCCCGGCCGCCTGCTCGCGCAAGGGACCTGGCCAGAGCGCCCCATTACGCTGATCACGCCCTTCGGCGGTGCCGTTGACATCCTGGCCCGCCTGATCGCGGCCGATCTTGGCCGGCGCCTGGGACAGACGGTGGTCGTGGATCAAAAGATTGGCGGCTCGGGAACCATCGGTATGGCGGCGGTGGCCCGTGCACATGCCGACGGCTACACGATTGGAATGGGCACGACCACATCGCTAACCTCCGCACCGCATCTCATCAAGAACCCCGGCTACGACGTCGAGAAGTCGTTCACCTACCTGGGCCTGATCCAGACTTCGCGCCAGGTGCTGACGGTGTCGCCCAAGCTGGGCGTGGACACGCTGCAGGACTTCATTGCACTGGCCAAGGCCAAACCCGGCACGCTCAACTTCGGCTCGAGCGGTGTGGGCAACAGCATCCATCTGGCGGTGGAGCAGTTCAACGCGGCCGCGGGCATCAAGGCAGTGCATGTGCCCTTCAAGACGGGCAACGAGACCGACACCGCCATGATGGCCGGTGAAGTGCAATATACGATCGCGTCGCTCGCCACCTCGCTTCCGCTGATCCAGGCCGGGCGCATCAAGGCGCTGGCGGTGACGGGCGAGGGCCGCGATCCTGCCTTGCCGAACGTCCCTAACCTTCAGGAGTCCGGTCTGCAGGCGCGGATCCCGGATCAGCTCTTCGGCATGGTGGGCCCGGCCAACATGCCTGCGCCGGTGACGTCGAAACTTCTGAAGGCTGTGGCGGACATGCAGGCTGATCCTGCGTTCCAGGAGGCCGTGCGGCGCGGCGGAGGCGTGCCGTCGCAGGTGCACGGCGATGCCTTCCGCAAGCTCGCGCTGAGCGACAGTCAGACATGGGGCGATCTCATCAAGCGACTTGGCATCACGCTCAGCAGCTGAGGGTTCCGCATGCAACAGAAGAAGACGGCGCTGATCGCCGGCGCCAGCGGCATCGTGGGGCGCGGCATTGCCGAGCGACTGGTGGGCGAGGGCTGGCGCGTCTTGTGCGCGAGCCGTTCGGGCGGCGGCGCCTTGTCCGGAACCGAAGGCGTGGCCGTGGACCTGGTGGATGCGGCCGCCTGCGCGCGGGCTGTCGCGCCGCATACGGGGATCACGCACGTATTCCACGCAGCCTTCCAGCCGTCGCCCAGCCGCGCGGCGGAAGTCGCACCCAATCTTGCGATGCTGCGCAATGTGGTGGAGGCGGTGCAGCGGGCCTCGCCGGCGCTGCGCAAGGTGGTGCTGGTCACGGGCGCGAAGTTCTACGGCATCCAGTGGGGTGCGAGCCCCACGCCCTGTCGCGAGAGCGATCCGAGACAACTGCCGCCAAACTTCTACTACGACCAGGAGGACTGGCTGCGCGAGGCCGGCCGCGGCGCACGCTGGCGCTGGGTCAACCTGATTCCTCCCTTCGTCTCCGGTTACGCCATCGGCAACCCGATGAACCTGGTGCTCGGCATCGGCCTCTATGCCGCTGTCTGCAAGGAACTGGGCATGCCGCTGCGCTTCCCCGGAAGCGCGCGTGCCTACGAGGCGTTGCACCAGATCGCGGACGCGCGCCAGATCGGCGCCGCCGCAGCGTGGGCCGCGGATGCGCCCGCGGCGGAGGACGAGGCTTTCAATGTCACCAACGGAGATCCGGCGCGCTGGCGACAGACCTGGCCGGTGATTGCCGAAGCGCTCGCCATGCCTTGCGCCGAGCCGAAGACGCTTCCGCTTGCGGACCTGATGCCGGCGCAGCAAGCCGTGTGGGATCGCATCGCGCAGCGTCACCGTCTGCGGACGATCGACATCGGCCAGATCGTCGACTGGCGATGGATGGACTACATGCTGCGCCAGGCGCACGACATCGTGCTGGCGACGGCGAAGATCCGGCGCGCCGGCTTCCACGACTGCATCGAGACCGATGCGACGCTGGTGCAGCGCCTGCGCGAGCTGCAGGCCGCTGAGGTGCTGCCGGCATGAGCAGCAATCGCCGCTGCCGGGAAGTCCGCGCGCTCACGTTCGGCTTTCTCTCGCTCGGTGCGCAAGCGGCGCCGCTGGATGTTCTCGCCGCGGCTGCCGAAGCCAGCTTCGGCGCGGCGGGACTGCGCATCAGTGGGCGCAATCCCGGCGACCCGTGGCCGGGACCCGGTGCAGACGGAGATGGCTTCGAGCAGCTACGCGCGCAGGCCGAGGCGTTGTCGGTCCGCGTCTCCAGCATCTCCGGCTACTACATCTCGGAGAAAACGAACCTGTCGCACCTGCTCTCGAACGTGGAAGCCGCACGCCGCCTCGGCGCGCCGCTGATCTCGCAGGGATGCTTCGAGCCCGACCTGGCGCGTGTCGGCGAGTTGCTGCGCGACTACGCGCGCACTGCCGCCGATGCGGGCGTGCGCATCGCGCTCGAGTTCATGCCCATGAGCACGCTCAAGTCGATCGCCGATACGCAGCGCGTGATCGCCGACAGCGGCGGCCGCAATGTGGGCCTGTTGATCGACTCGCTCCATCTGGCGCGTTCGGGCGCGGGCGTGGCCGATGTGCGTGCGCTCGACCCTGAATGCATCTATCTCACGCAACTGTGCGATGCGCCTGCGGTGCGTTCGCCAGCGACAACCCTGTTCGATGAGGCGATGGCAGGCCGCATGTACCTGGGGGACGGCGGCCTGGATCTGCGGGGGCTGGTGGCGGCCCTGCCGCCGGATGCCGAGATCGAGCTGGAAACGCCGGTTGTTGCCGACGCTGCGTTACCGCCCGCTGAGCGCGCACGACGCGCAGCGAAGAAGGCCGAGGCCTTCTTCTCATCTCATTTCGGCTGACGGGCGTCAGCCCCGCGCGGACTTCAGGCCGCCGAAGGCGGGGCGTTGCTTCCCGAGAATGGCCTCGATCTGCGCAGCCGGTTCTGGCGCCGCGAAGGCGGCGGCTTGGCTCGCCGCTTCGAGTGCGAAGGCGCTCTGCCGGTCGCCGTCGAGCGAGGCATTCAGCATCGCCTTGGACAGTGCCACCGCGGTCGGCGCAGCCTGGGCCATGCGCTCGGCCATCTCTCGCGCACGCGTTTCGAGCGCTTCGCTCGCGTGCACTTCCATCACGATCCCGAATTCGCGGGCTTCCTCGACGCCGACGTCGCGGGTGGAGAACACCAGTTCCTTCGCGCGCTGCAACCCGACCACGCGTGGCAGCAGGTAGAGCGCGCCGAGGTCCGGCACCAAACCCAGCCGCAAATGGGCCATGGCGAACTTGGCGCGCGGGCTGGCGATGATCATGTCCGCGCACAGCGCCAGCGCGAAGCCCGCGCCGATGGCCGGACCGTCGATGGCGGCGATCACGGGGCAGCCCACATTCAACAGGTCGTCGGTGAGCCGAAGACCGGCGTTGATTCGCCGCTGCCAGTAGGCGGGGCCCGCATCCGCATGTTCCTGCAGTGCGTGGAGGTTTCCACCGGCGCAGAAGGCGCCCGCGCCACCGGTAAGGACGAGCGCACGCACCGCCGGGTCATTGCGTACCTGCTCCAGCACCGCCATCAGATCGGCGCGCAGCGCAACGTCCAGCGGATTGTGGATCTCGGGTCGGGCGAGGCGAACCCAGCCGACCGCGTTCTCCAATGAGAAGTCGAGCGTTTCCATGTCCACTCAGGCCGGCCTGAACATCGGGACCATCGCGCCGCCCTCGGCGGGCTTGAACGTGACCTCGACGCGTTGGCCGATCTTCAGATCATCGAGATCGCAGTCGACGATGTTGGTCAGCATCGTGATGCCCTCGTCGAGGGTGACATAGGCGATCGCGTAAGGGATGGGGCCGCCGCGGCGCGTGACGCTCACGCTGTAGATCGTGCCTCGACCCGAGAGGCTGCACCACTCGGTCTCGCCCATGCAGAAGGGGCAGAGGACGCGCGGGTACCAATGGACCTTGCCGCAACTGGTGCAGTGCCGCGTGCACAGCAGGCCTTCCTTGGCTTGTGTCCAGAAATGCCTGGTGGCGGCGTCGACATGCGGAGCCGCCAGCGCCCGGTCGGTGAAGGGAGTGGTCATCGCTTATTGCCTTTCCATGATCAGGGTTGCGCTGCCGTGGCGCGAGCCGAGCAGGCCACCGGTGCCCTGGGCCAGGGCCAGGGTGCAGTCGGGCACCTGGACCTTCGGGTGCGCTTCTCCGCGCAGCTGGCGCACGGCCTCGATCACCTTCGTGATGCCGCCTCGGTTGGCCGGATGGTTGTTGCACAGGCCGCCGCCATCGGTGTTGAAGGGAAGCTTGCCGACGCCCGAGATCAGATTCCCATCGGCCACGAAACGGCCGCCTTCGCCCTTCTTGCAGAAGCCCAGGTCCTCCAGCTGCATCAGCACCGTGATGGTGAAACTGTCGTAGATCGATGCGTACTGGATGTCGCTCGGACTCACGCCCGCCTCCTTGAACGCGATGGGACCGGAGATCGCCGCGCCGGACCAGGTCAGGTCGACCTGGCCGCCGAGCTGGCCCTTGATGGTCTCGCCTGCGCCGAGCACATTGATCACCGGGCGTTTCAGACGCGCAGCGATCTCGGGCCGCACCACGACCAGCGCGCCACCGCCGTCGCTCACCACGCAGCAGTCCAGCTTGTGCAGCGGGTCGGAGATCAGGGGCGAGGCCAGCACCTCCTCCACGGTCACCGGCTCACGCAGCATCGCATTCGGGTTGTGCTGTGCGTGGGCGGCGGCGGCTACCTTGATCCAGGCGAGCTGTTCGCTGGTGGTGCCGTACTCGTGCATGTGGCGGGCTGCGGCCAGCGCGTACATGTTCACGGTGACGGGGTTGTACGGCATCTCCCAGGGCACGTCCGGCGTGTCGGCCGTGACCAGTCGCGGCGCGACGCCGATCGATCCTTCGCTGCGCGGGCGGCCCGCAAGAGTCACCAGCGCGACATCGCACTTTCCGGTGGCAATGGCCTGCGCTGCGTGCGACACGTGGATCAGGTAGGCCGATCCGCCGGTGTCGGTGCTGTCGACGTGGCGCAGCCGGGTCAGGCCCAGGTAGTCGGCCATGCTGTTGGCACCCAGGCCGGGCGCGTCGCCGGCGCAGAAGTAGCCGTCCACGTCCTGCAGGGTGAGGCCGGCATCGGCCAGCGCGCCGCGGGCACATTCTGCGTGCAACTGTGCCACTGTCTTGTCGGGGGCCTTGCGCGTCGGGTGTTCGTAGGCGCCTGCGATGCAGGCCTTGCGTTTGATGGTCATGTGTTTGCTCCAGTCACTGTTCACAAGTAGGATATCATTGGTTCAACCATCGGACAATCAACAAGGAGCATCAAAGTGGATCCCATCGTCAGCCTGCAAGGGCGCACCATCGTCGTCACCGGCGCCGGCCAGGGCATCGGTAAGGGCATCGTGGAACTGGCCATTGACCTGGGGGCCAACGTGGTAGCCGTCGATCTCAATGGTCAGACGCTGGACGCCGCGGTCTCGCCGCTGCCCCAGGCGCGCGTGCTCGCGGTGCAGGGCAGCGTGGCCGATCCGGCCGTGGCCGACCGCGCCGTGGCCGATGCGGTCGCGAAGTTCGGGGCGGTGCATGGCCTTGTCAACAACGCCGGCATCATCCGCCCGGCCATGATCGACAAGATGACCGACCAGCAATGGCAGGAGGTGATCGACGTGCACCTCACCGGCTCCTTCTACTGGATGCGTGCCGCAGGCCGGCACATGGTCGAGCGGGCCAAGATCGGCGACAAGACCGGCGGCTCGATCGTCAACATCTCGTCCGACGCCGGCCGCAAGGGCTCGATCGGCCAGATCAATTACGCGGCGGCCAAGGCCGGCATGCTGGGCATGACGATGACGGCGGCGCGCGAATGGGGCCGCTACAACATCCGCACCAACTCAATCTGCTTCGGCGTGGTGGAGACACCGATGACGGAAGTGGTGCGCGGCGAGAAGTTCCGCGACCAGATGCTCGCCCAGATTCCGCTGGGCCGCTGGTCCACGCCGGGCGAGGTGGTGAAGAGCGTCTGCTATCTGCTGTCGGATGGCTCGAGCTATATCACGGGCCAGCATCTGGGCGTCAACGGCGGCTTCCACATCAGTCTCTGACATGGCGGGCGACAACGTCCTTCTGGAGCGCGCGGACGGCGTGGCCGTCCTCACGCTGAACCGGCCGTCGGCAAAGAACGCCATCGACATCCCCACCACTGACGCGCTCGTTGCTGCCCTGCGCGCGTTGCGTGTCGACGATGACATCCGCGCGGTCGTGCTGACCGGTGCAGGCGGCGATTTCTGCGCGGGCGGCGACGTCAAGGGCATGGCCGATGGGGGCTCGCGCACCCTCGAGCAGCGCCGCGCGGGCATGGCCCGCTATGCCGAACTGGCGCGCGCGTTGGCGGCGCTGGACAAGCCGCTGATTGCCGCGATCGACGGCGTCGCATTCGGAGCGGGGCTCAGCATGGCGCTCTATGCCGACATCGTGCTGGTGAGCACGCGGGCGCGGTTAGCGATGGTTTTCCATCGCATCGGCCTGGTGCCGGATGTGGGCGCCTGGTACCAGTTGCCACGCGTGGTGGGATTGCAGCGAGCCAAGGACCTGATCTACTCGGCGCGCGAGTTCGGCGCCGAAGAGGCGCTGCGCATGAACCTGGCGCTCGAGGCTCTCGCACCGGAGGCTCTGATGCCGCGTGCAATGCAACTTGCTCGCAGCCTGGCCGACGCGTCCCCTACTGCCTTCAGCCTCTCCAAGCGCGCGCTGGCCGCGACGCTGCAGAGCGATCTGGACACCATTCTGGACATGGAGGCTTCCTCGCAGGCGATCGCCTCGTCCAGCGCGTACTTTCGCGAAGCCATCCGCCGCTTCGCCGCCAAGGAGCCGGCGCAGTTCCGCTGGCCGAACAAGGATTGAACCCATGATCGACTACGAGAAGACCAAGGCCTGGCGCTCCGGCCCTGTACGCCAGAGCTATACCGAGCGCGACACCATCCTCTATGCCTTGGGCGTCGGCTTCGCGGCGGACCCGCTGGCCGTGGAGGAACTCCGTTTCGTCTACGAGAAGGAACTCCAGGCCGTGCCGACCATGGCCGCGGTACTGGCCTCGGCCGGCTTCTGGATGCGTGATCGCAAGGATCTGGGCATTGACTACCTGAAGCTGGTGCACGGCGAGCAGGGCGTGACGATTCATTCGCCGTTGCCCGCCTCCGGCACGCTGATCGGCGAGAGCCGCGTCACCCGCATCGTCGACAAAGGCCAGGGCAAGGGCGCAACGATGCATGTGGAGAAGACCCTCAGCGACGAGGCCAGCGGCCGGCTGGTTGCCACGGTCGAGATGGTGCTCTTCCTGCGTGGCGATGGCGGGTTCTCGAAGAGCGGCCGCGGTGACGAACCCCCGTCCGCTCCGGCCGCAACGCCGGATTCGGCACCTGATCTGACCATTGAACTGCCGACCCGCGCGGATGCGGCGATGCTGTATCGGCTCTCCGGCGACATCAACCCGCTGCACATCGACCCCGCGGTGGCCGCAAAGGCTGGCTTTCCGCGGCCGATCCTGCACGGCCTCGCGACCTATGGGAATGCGTGTCGTGGCATCCTGACCCGGTTCTGCGGGCACGATGCGTCGCGCATGAAGTCGATCCGCGCGCGGTTGACTTCGCCGGTCTATCCCGGCGAAACGCTGGTGCTGGATTGCTGGCGCATGGGCTCGGAGGAGGTCGCCTTCCGTGCGAGCGTGAAGGAGCGCGGCGTGCAGGTGCTTGCCAACGGGCGTGCTGTCCTGGGTGCCTGATGCGGGCCGTCATTGCGGCGCGATGAACATGTCATCGCATGCAGCGCCCGTCGTGGCGAGCGTGCCGAACCTGCGCGACCTGGGCGGCATCGGCACGGCGTCGGGTCATCTGGTCGCGCCGGGGCGGCTCTGGCGTTCGAGCCATTTCGGCGCGATACCCGACGACGATCTGATCGCGCTGCGTGCCATTGGATTCCGCTCGGTGGTTGACCTGCGCGGCACGGACGAGCGGAAGCACACGCCGTCGCGCCTGGTGCAGTCAGGGATCCAGGAGGTGCATCTGCCGATCGAGCCGCGCGCGATGGGCGCGCTGCGCCAACTGCGCGAGGCCGGCCAGGCCGACACTTCCGCGCTGACTGCCATCATGTTCGAGGTCTATCGCCGCTTCGCGCACGAGCACGCGCCTGTCTTCGCCTCGCTCCTGCGGCTGGTTGCCGACGAGGCAACGCCCCTCCCATTGGTGATTCACTGCACCGCGGGTAAGGACCGCACCGGCTGGGCGGCGGCGCTGTTGCTGCTCGCGCTCGGAGTGCCGCGCGAAGCCGTGTTCGATGACTTTATGGCGAGCAACGGACGTTGGCGCATGCACGGCGCCTCGAGCGACTGGGCGCTGCTGGCCGCGGTGCGCGCCGAATACATGCAATGCGCATTCGACGAGATCGACAGTCGCTGGGGCTCGATGAACGCCTATCTGGAAGGCCCCCTCGGTCTTGATCGCCAGGCACGCGAAAGGTTGTGCGCGCGCCTGCTCGTCAACTGCTAAGGACGCAGATACCGCGATCGAACCGCTGCAACCAGAGTCGCAGCGGCTTTTGCTCGGCTAGAGCTTTACGCGCCCCGCGTCCACCAGCTTCTGCGTGAGTGCAAGCTGGTCCTTCATGAAGCGCTGGGTCTGGTCGGCGCTCCATGGCGTCGGCTCGAAGCCCAGCTCCAGCAGCTTGGCGCGCACATCCGGCATCACGAGAATACGGCCCATCTCCGCGGTCAGCTTGGCGACGATGGCCTTGGGCGTCTTCGCTGGCACGAAGGCGGCGGCCCAGCCGGGCATGTCGACTTCCGGATAGCCCAGTTCGGCGAAGGTCGGCACGTCGGGGTACGCGGGAAAGCGCGTAGCGCTGGCGACGGCCAGCGGCTTGATCTTGCCGGGATAGCGATTCACGCCGCCGACCGATACCACCGCCGCATCGATCTGGCCTCCCAGCAAATCCTGCAGTGCAGGCGTCTCGCCCTTGTACGGCACGTGCACGGTGTCGATGCCGGCGGCCATGTTGAACAGTTCGCCGACGAAGTGGCCGCCCGAGCCCTGGCCATAGGAGCCATAAGAGAGTTTGCCGGGGCGCGTCTTGGCGAGCGCCACGTACTGCTTGAGGGTAGAGGCGGGCAAGCTTTCGCGGATGCCGATCGCGATTGGGGTGAGCGCCAGCATGCCCACTGGTTGCAGGTCCTCCATCCGATAGCCCGGCTTCTGCATCAGCACCGTATTGCTGAGGAGTGCGCTGTAGCCGATCAGCACGGTATATCCATCGGCCGGCGCCTGCGACACCGTGGCCGCGGCGATGGCGCCGCTTGCGCCGGACTTGGTTTCGACGATGCAGGGCTGGCCCCAGGCCTCGGTCAGCTTCTGGCCGATGAGTCGCATCATGGTGTCGTGGCCCCCGCCGGCCGGCGTGGGAATCACGAACTTGATCACCTGCGAGGGGAAGGGCTGCGACTGCGCCTGCGCGAGCGGCAGGACGCCCGCACCTAGCGAGCCGAGTGCGGCTGCGAGCGTCTGGCGTCGGGTGAAGTTCATGGCGGTGTCTCCTTGTGTGATGGATGCAGCTGCTATACGATCGTCGTGCGATCATTGGTTCAACCATAGATTAAACGACAAAGTGAACGATTCATCCACCCCTCCAATCACGGCGAATGGGTTCAATGCGGCGCAGGCGAGCGCGCTCGATGCGTTCATCCGGCGCGAAATCACTGGCTTCGACGGCGCGCTGCGGGTGCGGCAGGTCGAAGGCGGACAGTCCAATCCCACCTTCATCGTCGAGGCGGGCGCACGGCGGCTCGTGCTGCGGTGCAAGCCGCCCGGCATGCTGCTTCCTTCGGCCCATGCGGTGGAGCGCGAGTTCCGTGTGCTGCGCGCGCTCGAAAAATCGAACGTGCCGGTGCCGCGTGCATGCGTGCTGTGCGAAGACCCGGCTGTACTGGGCAGCACCTTCTACCTGATGGACTTTGTGGAAGGGCGCATCCTCACCGACCAGACCCTGCCAGGCATGGCTCCCGCCCAACGCCGCGCGCACTACGCCGAGATGGCCCGCGTGATGGCCGCGCTCCATGCGGTGGACTGGCGTGCGCGCGGTCTGGCCGACTTTGGCCGCGAAGGCCGCTATGTCGAGCGTCAGATCGAGCGCTGGACTCGCCAGTACCGCGCGAGCGAGACCGTCCGCATCGAGGCGATGGAGCGGCTGATCGAATGGTTGCCGGCGCATGTGCCGCCGCAGGAAAGCACGTCGCTCGTGCACGGTGACTTCCGGCTCGACAACCTTGTGTTTCACTCGAGCGAGCCGCGCATCGTCGCCGTGCTCGACTGGGAACTCTCCACACTGGGAGATCCGCTGGTGGACTTCGCCTACCACTGCCTCGCCTGGCGGCTGCAACTCGGAACCCATCGCACGCTGGCCGGGCTCGACGCCTTGCCTGAGGGCATTCCGACCGAAGCGCAGCATGTGGCTGACTACTGCCGCGCAAGCGGCCGCGCCGATGCGCGCATCGCGCACTGGCACTACCACCTCGCGTTCAACATGTTCCGTCTTGCTGCCATCCAGCAGGGCGTGGCCCGTCGCGCGCTGGACGGCAACGCCGCCAACAGCCGAGCGGCTGCCGTTGCCGCGCGCGTTCAAGCAACTGCCGAAGCCGGCTGGGCGGCGACAAAGGAGACCCGATGACGAGCAACCTGCCTCCATCGATGCGCGCGTGGCGCGTCGAGGAAATCAGCGAGGGTGGCCAGATGCATCTGCGCGACGTCAAGGTGCCCCAGCCCGGCCCCGACCAATACCTGGTGCGGGTCGAGGCCGCCGGCCTTGCGTTCGGCGATACGTTGATCGTGCGCGGCAAGTACCAGATCAAGCCGCCGCTGCCCTTCACGCCCGGTTCCGAGGTGCTGGGCACCATCGTGGCGGGAGAAGGTGGCGAACTGCCGGTGGGCACGCGCGTGGCGAGTTCTTCCAGGCAGGGCGGCTTCGCGCAGTACGCGCTGGTGCCGCGCAGCGAGGCGATCGCGATCCCTCAGGACATCGACCCGGGGGAAGCACTTGCATTGCGCAGCAACTATCCCACCTCGCTGTTTGCGTTGCGCGTGGCGGGGCGCCTGCAAGAAGGCCAGACGCTGCTCGTGCATGCCGCCGCGGGCGGTGTTGGCAGCGCCGCTCTGCAACTCGGCAAGCTGATGGGTGCGCGTGTGATCGCTACCGCGGGCGGGGCGCGGAAGGCGCAAGCCTGTCTCGACGCGGGCGCGGATGCCGCGCTGGACTATGGCGATCCCGGGTGGGTCGATGCCTTCCGCAAGATCGCCCCCGGCAGCGCTGATGTGATCTACGACCCGGTGGGTGGCGAGGTCGGCGCGCAGAGCCTGCGCTGCCTCGCCTTCGGCGCGCGCTACCTCGTCATCGGCTTTGCGGCCGGCGCGCTCACACAGCTGCCGGCCAATCGGCTGCTGCTTCACAACGCCAGTGCGGTGGGTGTGCTGTGGGGTGAGGTGCGCAAGCGCGACCTCGCGCTGGCGGCGCAGCTCACGCAAGAGGTCTATGCGTGGCATGCGGAAGGCCGTATCCGCCCCATGCCCGGGCCATTGTTTGCCTTCGACGACGCATGCGCGGCCCTGGCCGCGCTGGAAGGCCGATCCACGGTGGGCAAGGCTTGGCTTCGTGTGCCGCACTAGCAGCCGCTCTCCGTACTTTCCCCGATGCGGTCGCCATTGATCCGATACTTTAATGGTAGAACCATTAAGGAGACAAGCACTATGCGCAGAATTTTTTCTCCCGCCGTGCGCGGCCTCGTTGGCGCGGGCCTTGTCGCCGGTCTGCTCGCGAGCGCGCCCGCGTTCGCGCAGGAGATCAAGATCGGCGTGCTCTATCCGATCAAGACCATGCTCGGCCAGCAGGGCCGTAACGGCGCGGAGATTGCCGCCGAGATGATCAATGCCAACGGCGGCGCGCTGGACGGCCGCCCACTCAAGCTGGTGGTGTACGACGACAACTACCAGCCCGCCGATGCCGTGGCCGCGGCGCGCAAGCTCCTAAGCGAAGACAAGGTGCCGGTGATCGTCGGCGCGATCAACACGGCGGTGTCGCTCGGCGTGACGCAGGTCGCGCAGCAGAGCGGCGCGGTGTTTCTCGCCGCCGTCACGAAGGCACCGCAGGTCACCGACTACGACCGTGCATTTCGCTTCAATCCGCTGGTGTCCACCGATGGCGAGGTCTTCAACCGGTACCTCAAGGACAAGGTGGAGCCGCAGCGCATGGCGGTGGTGGTGGAGAACGGCGACTACGGCCGCTCGATCATCGCGAGCATGAAGGGCAGCTTCGGCAGCGCGGTCGTGGCCACCGAGCTGTACGACATCCTGAAGCAGACCGACTTCAGCACGATCGCCGCGCGCGTGAAGGCGGCCAGCCCCGACGTGGTGTGCATGGCCTTCTCGGCGCCGGAGCAGGGCGGCAGCCTGCTGCGCACGCTGGTCGAGGCGGGCGTAAAAGCGAAACGCTGCATCCTGCCCGGCTCGGTGACGCCCGCGCTACTGCAGGTGGCCGGGGCGGCGGCAGAGGGTGCGTTCACGCTGGACATCTGGGCGCCGACGATGAACACCGAAACCAACCAAAAATTCGTCGCCGCCTACCAGGCCAAGTACAAGGCGATGCCCGGCAAGGTGGACTTCCTCGGCTTCGAGAGCATGTGGATCCTCGGGCAGGCGATCCGCTCGGCCGGCACCGTGACCGACACCGCCAAGCTGGCCGTCACCCTGCGCGAGGGCACCTGGGACTCGCCGCGCGGCAAGGTGCGCTTCCCGGGCAATCAGGCGACCTCCGACAAATGGGTCGTGCTGGAGGTCAAGGACGGAAAGATTGCGACCGGCGATTGACGAAAGCGACGCCGAAGCCATGACTGACGCGCTGCTTCAGCAACTGCTCAACGGACTTTCCATCGGCTTCGGCTATGCGCTGATCGCGCTGGGGCTCACGCTCGCCTTCGGCGTGCTGCACATCATCAACTTCGGCCACGGCGAAGTGGTGATGCTGGGCGCGCTCACGGTGGTGCTGGCGAACAAGCTGCTGGGCCTGCCCTATCTCGCTGCGCTGCCGCTCGCCATGCTGGTGGGCGCCGTCGTCGGCTGGATATTCGATGCGCTCGCGGTGTCGCCGCTGCTGCGGCGTGCGGACGGGCGTACCGACATCCTGCTCACCACTTTCGCGGTCGGCGTGCTGTTCAACCAGGCCGTGCTGTCGGTGTGGGGGCCGGCACCGGCGCGCGTCGACGGACTGCAGGGCCGTATCGAACTGGCGGGCGTGGGACTCAGTGCGCAGCGCCTGTTCGTCATCGTGGCGAGCATCGCTGCGCTGGTGCTGTTGGGCCTGCTCGCGCGCCGCACACGCTTCGGCGTGGAGATGCGCGCGCTCGCGCAGAGCGAGCATGCCGCGCGCGTGGTGGGCATCGATGTCAAGTCGGTCGGCACCCGCGCCTTCCTGCTGGCCGCGGTGGTCGGCGGTCTCGGCGGTGCGCTGCTGGCGCCGATCACCTCCTACTCGCCGATGCTGGGGCAGGCGGTGCTGATCAAGGCCTTCGTGATCGTGGTGCTCGGCGGGCTGGGAAGTGCGGGCGGCGCCGTGCTGTGCGCACTTGCCGTGGGCGTGCTCGAGGCCATGCTGGGGCTCGTGATGGAAGAGGGCTTGGCCGCGGCCACGGTGTATTCGCTGATGCTGGTGGTGCTGCTGGTGCGGCCGCAGGGTCTCGCAGGGGTGGCGCGATGATCCGCACCGTGCGCGACATGCTGATCGGTATCGCCGCGGCGGCGCTGCTGGCGAGCGTGATCCGCTCTCCCTATCTGCTGGACGTCGCCGCCTATGCCGCCGTCCTCGCGATCTTCGTGCTCGGCGTGTCGGTCACCTTTGGCCAGTTGGGCTACGTGAGCTTCGGGCATGCGGCCTTCCTCGGGCTGGGTGCGTACACCGTCGGCATCCTGGTCACGAAACTCGGGTGGAACTACTGGCTTGCGGTGCCGCTGGGCATCCTGCCCGGCCTGCTGCTCGGAGGCTTGGTGGGTATCGTGTCCGCGCGCCTGAGCGGTGCCTACTTCGCCATCGCGACGCTCGTGGTGGCCGAGATCCTCGTGCTGCTGGTGGTCAACTGGGTGGACCTCACGCGCGGTCCCATGGGGCTGATGGTGACGGCACCGCCGCTGCCCTTCGTGCAGGGCGTGGGCTGGAATGCGCAGCAGGGCTACTTGTTCGCGGTGGCGGCGGCGCTCGCCATCGCCTTCGTGGTTTTGCGCAACCTCCGCGACAGCGCAACCGGACGCGGCTGGACTGCGATCCGCGAAGCGCCGGCGCTCGCCGAGTCGCTGGGCATCGCGACCGTGCGCTCGCGCGTGCTGAACGTCGCGCTGTCGGGTGGGCTCGCTGCATTGGCCGGGGCGCTTCTCATTCCGAAGGTGTTCGTGCTTTCGCCCTCGCTGCTCGGCGTGAGCTACTCGGCCACCGGCATCCTGGGCGTGATCCTTGGCGGCAAGGCGACCCTGGTGGGGCCCGTGCTGGGCGGGGCGCTGTTCGCGATCATCCCCGAGGGGCTGCGCTTTCTCGGTGATCTCAACTTCGCGGCCTTCGCACTCATCCTGCTCCTCGCGGTGCGCCTGCTGCCAGGTGGGCTGGTGGGCTGGTTGGTCACTCGGCCCGCTTTCCCGCGATGGCGCGTCGCGCGCGCCGCGCGCGAATTCGATGCATCGCAGCCCGCGCCTCTTGCAGCCCGGCCGCATCGTGAAGGCATGGTGCTCGAAGTCGCGGGCGTGAGTCGTCATTTCAAGGGACTCAAGGCGGTGCAGGATGTGTCGTTCGACGTGCGGGCCGGCGAGATCGTGGGCCTCATCGGGCCCAATGGCGCCGGCAAGACCACGCTCTTGAGCATGCTGTCGGGCTTCCTGCCGGTGAGCGCCGGTGCGATCCGCGTGCGCGGGCGGGACATCGTGGGGCAACCGGCCCATCGTGTCGCGCGGCTGGGCGTGGTGCGCAGCTTCCAGCAGACCGCGCTTTGCGCCGGGCAGACGGTTGCTGCCAACATGGCAATCGCCAGCCACCTGCACCGGCCGGGCGGGTTCTGGGGCTCGCTGTTGCGCGCGCCGCGCTGGCGTGCGCGCGAGCGGCAGCGCACCGCGCATGCGCTGGGCTGCCTGGCCGAAGTCGGCCTGCTGGCGCGCCGAGATGACGTGGCGGGCAGCCTGCCCTACGGCGAACAGAAGCTCCTGGGTGTGGCGATGGCTCTGGCCACGCAGCCTGAACTCCTGCTGCTCGACGAGCCAGCCGCCGGCCTCAACCAGGTCGAGGCGACGCGTCTGGCCCAGGTGCTGCGTGGCCTGCGCGACAAGGGCATGACGCTGATCGTGGTCGACCACAACCTGAAGATGCTGATGTCGTTCGTCGACCGGGTGGTGGTGCTGCACCATGGCGTGAAGATCGCCGACGGCGCGCCGGGCGCGGTGACGCGCATGCCGGATGTGGTGTCGGCCTACCTGGGCAGCACACCCGCGTCGTGCGAGGAGCTGGCTGCATGACGGCACCGCTGCTGCAAGTCGAAGGCCTCGATGTGCGCTATGGCGAGACGCGGGCGCTCGTCGGCGTGAACCTGACGCTCGGTGCACGCGAGGTCGTGGCACTGGTCGGTGCCAATGGCGCGGGCAAGTCGTCGCTGCTCAATGCGCTGCTGGGCTTGGTTCCACACGCTGCCGGCGCGGTCGCGATCACCGGCAAGCGCATCGAGACGCTGCCCACGCGCGAGCGCATCACCGCCGGTCTGGCGCTGTCGCCCGAGGGCCGGCGGGTGTTTCCGGACCTGTCGGTCGAGGAAAACCTGGACCTGGGCGATCTGGGCCGCGATCCGGCTGCGCGGCGAGAACGGCGCGAGAGCTTGTATCGCTGGTTCCCGCGTCTGCGCGAGCGTCGGCTGCAAATGGCGGGCACGCTGTCCGGTGGCGAGCAGCAGATGCTGGCGATCGGCCGCGCGCTGATGGCACAGCCGCGCGTGCTGATGCTGGATGAACCCACGCTGGGGCTCGCGCCGCTGATCGTGCAGGAGATCGCCGCCTTCATCCGCCACATCCGCTCGACCGGCGTCTCGGTGCTGCTGGCCGAGCAGAACGCCGAGATGGCGCTGGCCGCCGCCGATCGCGCCTACGTGCTCCAGAACGGCGAGGTGGTGATGAGCGGCAGCGCCCGCGAACTGGCTGCGCATCCGGATGTGCGCGCCGCATACCTGGGCCTGTAGATGCGCCAAACGAGGAATCGAAGATGAAGATCGTTGCAGAGAACCTGGACTTCCCCGAGGGCCCCGTGGTGCTCGCGGATGGCTCGCTCCTGGTGGTGGAGATCCAGGCGGGGCGCCTGACACGCGTGTTCGCCGACGGCCGCCGAGAAGTGGTGGCGAAGACTGGCGGCGGCCCGAACGGCGCAGCCATCGGCCCGGACGGCGCCTGCTACGTGTGCGACGGCGGCGGCTTCGAATGGCATCGCCATGCGGATGGGACGCAGACGCCTGGCTTGCAGCCATCCGAGTATGCCGGCGGCCGCATCCAGCGCGTGGACCTGCGCACCGGCCGGGTCGAGGTCCTTTACACCCACAGCGACAAGGCGCCGCTCAAGGGCCCCAACGACCTCGTCTTCGGCGCCGACGGCGGCTTCTGGTTCAGCGATCTGGGCAAGCGCCGCCAGCGCGACATGGACCATGGCGCGATCTGCTGGGCGCGGCCCGACGGCAGCGAATGCCGGGAGGTCATCTTTCCCATGAACACGCCCAATGGCGTGGGCCTGTCGCCGGACGGCAAGCGGCTGTACGTGGCCGAGACTGCGCCTGGGCGGCTGTGGGCCTTCGACGTGATCGGCCCGGGGCGCATCGCGCGCGCGCCGGACTCGCTGGCACCGCACGGCGGCACGCTGGTCGCGGGCCTGCCGGGCTACCAGCTCTTCGACTCGCTGGCGATGGAGGAGGACGGTCGCATCTGCGTGGCCACGCTCTTCAACGGCGGCATCACCGTCATCGCGCCCGATGGCAGCGCGGTCGAGCATGTGCCGCTGCCGGACCGCTTCACCACCAACCTCTGCTTCGGCGGGGGCGACATGAAGACCGCGTACGTCACGCTGTCCTCCACCGGCCGGCTTGCCGCCCTCGACTGGCCGCGTCCCGGACTGCGGCCCCACTTCTTCACACGCGATGGACTTTGAACACAGCCCCCGTACCGTCGAGCTGCGCGAGCGGCTTTCCGCCTTCATGGATGCGCACGTCTACCCGGCCGAGCGCATCGTGCACGAGCAGTCGCAGGCGCAGCCCTCGGGGCATGCCCAGGTGCCGCCCGTCATCGAGGAACTGAAAGCCAAAGCGAAGTCGCAGGGCCTGTGGAACCTGTTCCTGCCGGACAGCGAGCATGGCGCCGGCCTGAACAACCAGGACTACGCACCGCTGGCCGAACTGATGGGGCGCTCCCCGATCGGGCCCGAAGTGTTCAACTGTTCGGCGCCGGACAGCGGCAACATGGAGATCCTGGCGCGCTACGGCACCGAGGCGCAGAAGGCGCGCTGGCTTGCGCCGCTGCTGGAGGGCCGCATCCGTTCCTGCTTCTCGATGACCGAGCCCGCGGTCGCGTCCTCCGACGCCACCAATATCGAGGCCGAGATCCGGCGCGACGGCGATCACTACGTGGTCAACGGCCGCAAGTGGTGGACCTCCGGCATCGCCGATCCACGCTGCGAGCTCATCATCTTCATGGGCAAGACCAATGCGGCGAGCGAGGACAAGCATCGCCAGCAATCCATGCTGCTGATTCCGCGCGAGACGCCGGGCGTGCGCATCGTGCGCAACCTGCAGGTCTTCGGTTGGGACGATGCGCCGCACGGCCACTCCGAAGTGGTGTACGACAACGTGCGCGTGCCGCTGGAGAACATCCTTCTGGGCGAAGACCGCGGCTTCGAGATCGCGCAGGGCCGGCTCGGCCCCGGGCGCATCCACCACTGCATGCGCCTGGTGGGCCGCGCCGAGCGTTGCCTGGAGTTGATGTGCGCGCGCTCGAAGGAGCGCGTCGCTTTCGGTCGGCCAATCGCGAACCAGACCGTGACCATGGAACGCATCGCACAGGCGCGCGTGCTGATCGACCAGACCCGCCTGCTGACCCTGCATGCCGCCTGGAAGATGGACACGGTGAGCATCAAGGGCGCACGCAAGGAGATCGCGATGATCAAGGTCGCGGCGCCTTCCATGGCCTGCCAGGTGATCGACTGGGCCATCCAGGCCCATGGCGCGGCAGGCCTGTCGCAGGACTTCATCCTCGCGCGCTCCTATGCGCAGGCGCGCGGCCTGCGCATTGCCGACGGCCCCGACGAAGTGCATCGCAACCAGATCGCCCGCCTCGAGCTGGCGAACCATTGAAAGGATTCCCCGTCATGTACATGCCGCCCGACACCCGACTCAAGCTGGACCCACGCGACGAATACACCCACCCGCCCGAGCCGGTGGGCAATTACAACGAGAGCATGTATTTCAATGCCTTCGATTCCGGGAGCCGCATCGGCGCATGGGTTCGCGTCGGCAACCGGCCCAACGAGGGCCATGCGGAGATGACCTGCTGCGTGTACCTGCCTGACGGCCGCGTGGGCTTCATGTTCGGCCGCCCCGCCATCACCGGCAATGAGCGGATGGCCGCGGCCGGTATGGCGTTCGAGGTGATCGAGCCTTTCAAGCGGCATGGCGTGCGCTACGAGGGTGACTTGCTTTTGATGGACGATCCGCTGGCCATGATGGACCCGAGCGCGGCCTTCAAGCGCTACCCGAAGCGGCCGGCCTCGATCGCGCTGGACTTCGAGGGCGTGTCGCCGATGCATGGTGGCGAGATCGTCGACCTGCAGGGCCGGCCCATCGAACTCGATCCCGAGCACGCGGTGTATCGCGGGCATACCGAGCAGAACATGGCGGTCAACGGACACATCACCGTGGATGGCGTGAAGCATGATCTCGTGGGCGGGACCGGCTATCGCGACAAGTCCTGGGGGCCTCGGCACTGGCACAGCTTCTTTTGGTACAAGTGGCTGCCCGTCACCTTCTCGCGTGACTTCGGGATCCTGCTGTCGATCAAGGGACGCCCGGAGGGGGGCCCCAACCGCGTCAGTGGCAATGTGCTTCGCGATGGCGTGCACGAGCCGGTGATCGACGGCCGCATCGAGACCGAGTACGACGCGGAGTGGATTCCGCAGGGGCTCACTGCGTGGGTGACGACCGAGCGCCAGACCTATGTGATGAAGGGGCGCATCCTGACCACCGTGCCGCTGCGGCACCGGCGCGTGGGGGCCAACGACTTCAAGACCTACACGCGGATCACGGAAAGCATGACGGAGTTCACCTGCGAAGGGCGGACCGTGCTGGGGATGACGGAGTACTGCGACCTGATGAACGACGGCGTGCCGATCTCGGAGCGGCCGGCGGGCACCGCGCAATGAGCGTGTTCAACGGCCTCCGGGTCCTCGACGTCGCCAGCTACATCGCCGGGCCGGGGGCGGCGACGATCCTCGCGGACTTCGGCGCTGACGTGATCAAGATCGAGGTGCCCGAAGGCGATGGCTTTCGCAAGACGGTCCTCAATCCCAACCTTGCTTATTCCGATCACAACTATCTCTGGATGCAGGGCGCACGTAGCCGGAGAGGCATCGCGCTGGATCTCAAGAAATCGGAGGGCCAGGCGGTTCTGCACCGCCTCGTGTGCGAGGCTGATGTGCTGATCACCAACTACCCGCTGCCGGTGCGCGCCCGTCTGGGTCTTGCCTGGGAGACGATGCGCCAACTCAATCCGCGCCTGGTGTATGCATCGCTCACGGGCTACGGGGAAACCGGCCCCGAGTCCGGCAAGCCCGGCTTCGACGCCACCACCTACTGGGCGCGCAGCGGGCTGGCCGACCTGACCCGTCCCGACCCTGAAGGCCCGCCCGCCAACCCCGCCAACGGCCTGGGCGATCAGCCCACCGCGGTCACGCTGTTCGCGGCCATCGTTACCGGCCTGTACGCCCGCGAGCGCACGGGCAGGGGCGGCATGGTGAGCACTTCGCTGCTGGCGAATGGGGCCTGGGCCAACGCGATGGCGATCCAGGGCATGCTGGTCGGTGGACGGTTGGTGTACCGACAGCCGCGCAGCCAGCCGCGCAACGCGCTCACCAACTTCTATCGCTGCCGCGACGGGCGTTGGTTCATCCTCAGCCTCGTCACGGAGGAACGCGACTGGGAGGCCTTCTTGCGCGCGATCGAGCGCCCCGCGCTCGCGCAGGATCCGCGCTTCGCCGCAATGCCAGCGCGACGCGAGAACGCACCGGCGCTCGCTGCGCTGCTGGACGAGGTCTTGGGGGAGCGGGACAGCGCCGACTGGACGGACCGCTTCGGCGCCGAAGGCCTCACGGTCGGCGCGGTCGCGCGCAGCGCAGATGTGCTGGACGACGAGCAGATGCGCCTGTGCGGCGCGCTGGTGCCGGGCCAAGGCATCCCGGGCACCGGCCTGACGGTCAGCAGCCCCTTCCAGGTGGCAGGCGCGGACAAGACCTTTCCGCGCCATGCGCCCCGTATCGGCGAACACACCGATGAGGTGCTGCGCGAAGCCGGCTACGCGGAGGAAGAGATCGCTCGCCTGCGCGCGGGTGGAGCTGTGAAATGAGCGTCGTGCTGCGCGAGGACCAGGACGGCCTCGCGATCGTCACGATCAACCGGCCTCAGGCGCGCAACGCGATCAATGCGGAGGCCGCGCTGGCGCTTGCCGGAATCGTTGCCGCGGTCGAACGCGATCCGGCCGTGCACGTCGCGATCCTGACCGGCGCCGGTGAAATAGCCTTCTGTGCTGGCGCCGATCTCAAGGAACTCGCGAGCGGTTCCGCGCCCGGCGGGCGCTCCACGTCCGAAGGCGGCTTCGCTGGCTTCGTGCATGCCCCGCGCGAGAAGCTGTGGATTGCGGCAGTGAACGGCGCGGCGGTTGCCGGCGGCTTCGAGCTCGTGTTGGCCTGCGACTTCGCTATCGCGTCGTCCAACGCACTGTTCGCCCTGCCCGAGGTGAAGCGCGGCCTCGCCGCCACCGCAGGCGGTGTGTGGCGGCTGCCGCGCAGCATCCCTCGCGGCGCGGCACTGGAGATGATCGCCACCGGCGAATCGATCGATGCCGCTGAGGCGCTGCGTCTCGGCCTGGTCAACCGTGTGGTCGCGCCCGAACGCCTGCTGCCCGAAGCGATGCATGTCGCGGCGCTGGCGGCGGCCAATGCGCCGCTGGCCCTGCGCGCCAGCCTGGCGCTCGCGCGTCGCGCCCTCGACCTGCACGATGAAGTGCTGCGTGCCGAGGCCGATGCGGCAGGGCGCCGCGTCATGGCGAGCGCCGATGCGCGCGAAGGCCCGCGTGCATTCGCCGAGCACCGACCACCGCGCTGGACCGGCGCATGAAGGAGCAAAGAGGATGGATGAAGACCTGAAGATCCTGGCCAGCGGCCTGCAATTTCCCGAGGGGCCGGTGGCACTCGAGGATGGCTCTGTCCTGTTCGTGGAAATCGCGGCCGGTCGCCTGAGCCGCCTTCGACCCGACGGCCGCGTGGAGACCGTGGCCACGCCCGGCGGCGGCCCCAATGGCGCGGCGATCGGGCCGGACGGCGCCTGCTATGTCTGCAACAACGGCGGCATGCAGTGGCACACCGATCCGAGCGGTGGTCGCTATCCGCACGGCCGTGCCGTCGACTACGACGGCGGGCGCATCGAGCGCATCGACCTCGCGAGCGGCCGGGTCGAGCGCCTGTACGAACGCACAGGTAGCGGACCGCTGCAAAGCCCCAACGACATCGTGTTCGACTCGCACGGCGGTTTCTGGTTTACCGATCTCGGGTCCATGGGCCACGATGCGCTCCATCGCGGCCGAATCTGCTATGCCCGGGCCGATGGCTCATCGATCCGCGAGGTGGTGTTCCCCATGCTCACGCCCAACGGCATCGGCCTGTCGCCGGACGGCCGGTGGCTGTACGTGGCCGAGACCGTCACCGCGCGTGTGTGGCGCTTCGCGATCAGCGGGCCGGGCGAACTGGCGCTGCATGGCTGGCCGGCGCTGACGCCGGGGGACATGCTGTTCGCCTCGCCCGTCTACTGCATGTTCGATTCGCTCGCGGTGGAGGCGGGCGGCAACGTCTGCGTCGCGACCATCGGCGCGCCGGGTATCGCGGGCATCACGGTGATCGACCCGACGGGCGCGCTGGTCGAGCGGGTGCCGATGCCCGACCGCTCGACGACCAACATCTGCTTCGGCGGCAACGACGGGCGCGACGCGTACATCACGCTGTCGCGCTCGGGGCGGCTCGCTGCCACGCGTTGGCCTCGCGAGGGTCTTCTCACTCCATCGTGATGCCGGTGGCCTTGATGGCGTCGGTCCAGCGCGTGGTCTCTTCCTGCACGAAGCGCCGGGCCGCGTCGGGGTTGCCGCCCTCAGGCTGGAAGCCGTAGGCGAAGATGCGCGCCGATACGTCGGGCGTCTGCACGATCCGCGTGATCTCGGACGACAGGCGCTCGACGATGGGTTTGGGCGTGCCCGAAGGCATGGCCATCACCGACCAGCCCGACAGGCTCACCGCGGGATAGCCCAGCTCGCTGAAGGTAGGCACGTCCGGAAAGTCCTTCAGCCGGTTGGGCAGCGCGACGGCCAGCAGCTTCATGCGTCCCGCCTGGGCCTGAGCGGCCAGGGTGCCGGCCGCGCCGATCACGACGGCGATCTGGCCGCCCAGCGCAGCCTGCACCGCGGGCGCCTCGCCCTTGAAGGGGACATGGACCATGCTGATGCCGGCTTGCTGCGCGAACATGCTGCCGAGGATGTTGGCCGAACTGCCCGGGCCGCTGGTGCCGTAGTCCACGCCTTCCTTGCGGTTGCGCGCCCACGCGATGAACTCGCGCAGGTTGCTGGCGGGCACATGCTTGGCCACGGCGAAGCTGTTGGGCAGCATCGCCACCAGCGACACCGGCGTCAGTTCCTGAAGCGTGTAGCCTGGTAACTTCACCATCAGGCTGGTGAGCACCAGGCTGCTGAGCGACAGCACCATCGTGTAGCCGTCCGCCGGCGCCTTCGCGACCACGCCATAGGCAATGGCCCCGTTGGCGCCGGCACGGTTGTCCACCACCACCGGCTGCCCGAGGGAAGCCGCGAGGCGCTCTGCGATCAGGCGCGCGGTGCCGTCCAGCGCGCCACCCGGCGGCGTGGGGATGACGATGCGCAGCGGCCTGTCGGGCCAGCGGGCCGCGTCCTGCGCGGCGGCGGTGCCGGTGAATGCGAGCGAGGCGGCGGCAAGGGCGCAAAGGGCCTGACGTCGGGTGCCGTGTTGCATGCTGTGTCTCCGTGGGTTCTTCAGGCGCGCTCGCCGGTCCAGGCGGGGTTGTCGATGGCCAGCGCCTCGCGCAGGCTTTCGCGGAGGTGCCGTACCAGTGCCTCATCGTCGAGATCTACGGAGGCGGCTTCGATACGCCGCGCCAACTCCATGCGCAGCGCCGCCAGGTCCTCCGATCCCGTGTCGAGCAGCGCCTGCAGTCGCGCGTGCTCGGCAGCGTCGGCCGCATCGCCCAGCGCGAGTTCGCGCGTCAAGAGGCGCAGCACGTTGACGATGACGCGTGTGCGAAAGCGCGGGAAGCCGGCCAGTGCCGGCAGCACGTCGCGCTCCAGATCGTCGGCGGCGGCCTGCAGCAGTGTCGCGGCGGGTGGAACGAAGGCGGGCATGGGTCGTTCTCCTCAATCCTTGGCAGTGGCGAGCGTCATGAAGTCCCACAGCGGCTCTTCCAGCCGGCGTCCGATGGCGGCGAGCTCGCTGCTCGCCGGGCCTCCATCCATGCCGCGCGCGAGGCCGCGCCGCACGCACGAGATGGCCCACTTGAGGTTGGACATCGCTTCCCAGAACCGCACGCGCTGCGGATCGACCGACCTGCCCGAAGCGCGCTCGTAGGCCGTGTACAGGTCCTCGCGCGACCCGAAGCCGCCCACCTCGCCCTTTCCGCCGAAGCGCCAACTGCGCATGCAGAGCACGCCCAGGTCGTGCATCGGATCACCGATCCGCGCGATCTCCCAGTCCAGCACGCAGCGCACGCCTTCGCCCGGGTCGACGATCAGGTTGCCGGTGCGGAAGTCGGCGTGCACCACGCAGGCCATGTCGTCCGGCGGGAGACGTTCGCCGACCCAGCGCAGCGCATACGAAAGCGCGGGATGCGCGAAGGCATGCTCCTTGAGCAGACCTCCGTAGATCGCGAGCTCGTCGGCGGGGCTGAGTCGCGAGAGGAAGGGGAGTCTGCCCGTGGGCATGCGGTGGATGCCCGCGAGGATCTCGCCGCACTGTACCGCGAGGCGCGGGCGCACCGCATCGAAAGCGGCATCGGCTACGACGCGCTTGCCGAGCGCTTCGCCGTCGATGCGCTCGGTGATGTAGCCGCCGCCCAGTCCATCCGCGGGTGCGAGCACATGCACCACGCGTGGTGCCGCGACGTCCGTTTCGCGCGCGACGATCATCAACGCAGCGTCTTCTTCGCCCGTGAGCTTCGGCGGTCGGCGCGCGGAGGCTTCCGCATCGGGCGCGCGCGGCGGGGTCTGCTGCAGGATCAGCGGATGGCGGCCCTCGTCATCGACCCAGTCGAAGGACCAGGTCGTCTTGGTCGCGCCGCCGGTGAGCCGAGCCAGTGCCTGCACCTCGCCATGGCGGCCGTTGCGCGCGAGCAGTGCCGCCAACGCGTCGCGCGTCTGCTCGGCATTCATGCGCCCGCCAGCGCCGCTGCGGCCGAGAGCCGCGCGCGGCACTGCGCGACCATGCGTTCGATCAGCTCGCCGCAGGAGGGAATGTCGTCGATCAACCCGGCCACCATGCCCGCCCAGATCACGCCGTTCGTGATGTCGCCGCTCTCCAGCGCTGCCCGCCCGCGCTGCCCGTTGACCAGCGGTCGAATTACATCGAAGGCTGCGCCACCGGGCCGATGCTCGAGCTCGAGCACTTCCTCGGACACCGGATTGAGCAGCACGCGCGAGCTGTTGCGCAGGGTGCGCATGATCAGTCGCGTCTGGTTCTCGCGCGCATCGATCAGGGCCTGTTTCACGTTGTCGTGCACCGGCGCTTCGTGTGTGGCGACGAAGCGCGTGCCCATGTTCACGCCTTCGGCGCCGAGCGACAGGGCCGCCGCCATGCCGCGCCCGTCCGCGATGCCGCCGGAGGCGATCACCGGAACGCTGAGCGCCGATACCGCGGCCGGAATCAGCACGAGGCCGGGTACGTCCTCCTCGCCCGGATGGCCCGCGCATTCGAAGCCATCGATGCTCACGATGTGCACCCCGCGCTTCTCCGCGGCCAGCGCATGGCGCACGGAAGTGCACTTGTGCACGATCACGATGCCTGCATCCCTCAGCCGCTCGAACACGGCCGCCGGCACATTGCCGGCCGTCTCCACGATGCGAATGCCGTGCGTCACGATGACGTCGAAGATTTGCTCGTAGGGCGGCGGGTTCACTGTCGGCAGCATGGTGACGTTCACGCCGAAAGGCTTGTCAGTCATCGCGCGGCAACGCTCGATCTCGCGGCCCAGATCCTCGGGCGTGGACTGGGTGAGCGCGCCCAGCGTGCCAAGTCCGCCCGCGTTGGAGACGGCCGCGGCCAGCTCGGCGCGGCCGACCCACTGCATGCCGCCCTGGATGATCGGGTAGCGGATGCCCAGCAGTTCAGTGATGCGGTTCTTCATGGTCGCTTCAGTCCAGCCGGATGTCGTTTTCGCGCGCGATCTTGGTCCAGCGCTTCAGGTCTTCCTGCAGAAACTGCGCGAACTCCGTGTTGGTGTTCGCCACGGGCTCGTAGCCGAGCTGATAGATCTTTGCCTGCACATCGGGCATTGCCGTGATTCGGCGGATCTCCTGCACGTACTTCTCCACGATCGGCGCCGGCGTGCCGGCGGGCAGGAACATGGCGCCCCAGCCGGGCAGGTTGATGTCCGGATAGCCGAGTTCGGCGAAGGTGGGGAGGTCCGGAAAGGTCTTCAAGCGATTCGGCGAGGCCACCGCGATCAGCTTGACCTTGCCGGAGGCGATCTGGTTGGCGTAGAACCCGACCGAACCATAGGCCAGCGCGATCTCTCCGCTGGCCACGTCGACGAAGGAGGCGGCCTCGCCCTTGTACGCGGCATGCTTGATGCGGATGCCCGCCGCCTTGTTGAGGCCCTCGCCGATCAGGTGCGCGCCGGAGCCCACGCCGTAGCTGCCGAAGGTGTACTTCTCCGGATCCTGCTTCGCGAGCCGGACGACGCTCGGAAGGTCGTTGGCCGGCAGCGCCGCATTGGCCGCGAGCGCGATGGGGAAGCTCGCCACCAGCGACACGGGCGCCAGGTCGCTCATCTTGTACTGCGGGTTGGACTGCAGCACCAGGTTCTGGATGAAGCCACTGATGGTGAAGAGCGCGGTATAGCCGTCAGCCGGCGACTTGGCGACGTACGAGGTCGCGAGGATGGTGTTGGCCCCAGGCCTGGGTTCGACAATGACCTGCTGGCCCCAGGCCTCGGTGAGCTTGGCCGCATACAAGCGCGCCAGCGCATCCATGTTGCCGCCGGGCGCCGTGGGAATCACGATGCGAATCGGCTTGGTCGGGAAGGGCACGTTCTGCGCCGCTGCGGGAATGACCGCGCCAAGCGCCAGGGCGGCGGCAAGGATCGCGCGACGCGCGCGCGTGAAATGCTTAGGCATGCTTGTCTCCTTGTGGGTCCAAAAAATTTCACCAGCTCGGCCGGGCGATACCGTCGCCGAAAGGCTCGTCGCGCTTGTGCACCGCGGCCTTGAAGCCGAGCGCGGCGACGTCGGCATCGAACTCCTTTTTCGCGCGCGAGAGGTGGGCACGCGCATCCATCTCGGCAGCCAGACGTGGCAAGGTGCCGGCGCCCGCCAGTTCCAGCGCGAGGTTGACGATGCGCTTGTTGGTCGCCAGCAAATCAGGGTCGACGCTCGCGAGGCGGTGCGCCAGGGTCGACACTTCTTCCTCCAGCCGCGCGGCGGGAACACTCGCTACCACCAGGCCGATGCGTGCCGCGTCGGCGCCGCTCACCACGTCGCCGCTCAGCAGCAGTCGTTTGGCCCACTGCGGGCCGACGTTGTAGAACCACATGTGGTTGGGCGGCGAGCCCATGGCGCGAGTGGCGGGGAAGCCGATGCGTGCCTCGTCGGCCGCGATCACCATGTCGCAGTAGAGCGCCAGGTCGGTGCCGCCGGCTACGCAATGGCCGTGCACCTTGGCGATCACCGGCTTGTGCACCACGAAGGCGGTGCGCAGCAGCTCCTGGAATCGCTCCAGCTTCCACGCATCGTCGTCGAAGGAACCGCTGCCGCTGCGATAGTCGAGTGCGGCCTCGCCTTCGGCGGCGTAGCGGGCATAGGCCGACTTCATGTCGTAGCCTGCGCAGAAGTCGGGTCCCGCGCCTTCGAGCACGATCACGCTCACGGCGCGCAGGTCGTCCGCTTCGAGCAGCGCGGCGCGCAGCTCGGAAAGCAGTTCCCACGAGAGCGCATTGCGCCGGTCTGGCCGGTTGAGGGTGATGCGTGCGACGCGCTCGCGCACGTCGAACACAAGGTGCTCGCTCGATTGCAGCCACTTGCCCATCGCCCCGCCCTCAGATCCTGCGCCCGGCGTTCTGCCAGAACGGATCGCGCAGACGGCGCTTGAAGATCTTGCCGCTGTCCTCGCGTGGCAGCGAATCGTGGAAGTCGATCCGCTTGGGCACCTTGAACTTGGCGAGACGCTCGAGCAGGTAGGCCCGGATGTCTTCCGCCGTGACCTGCGCATCGGGCATCCGCTCGACCGCGGCGGCGAGCGATTCGCCGAAGTCTTCGTCGGGGATGCCGAACACGGCGCAGTCCTTCACGCCGGGGCACTGAGTCAGCGCCATCTCGATCTCGGCCGGGTAGATGTTGGTGCCGCCGAAGATCACCATGTCCGAGCGTCGGTCGCACAGGTACAGGCGCCCCGCCTTCATGTAGCCCACGTCGCCCAGGCTGATGAGGCCGTCGCGCTCCACGCTCTTGCGCTTCTCCTCGTGGTTGAGGTAGGTGAAATCGGCATAGGCGGGCACACGTGCAAAGATCTCGCCGGTTTCGCCCTCGGGCAAGCGGCGCCCGGCCTCGTCGTAGAAGGCCATGCGCGTGCCGGGCGTTGGCACGCCCACGCAACCGGGATGCTCCAGCCAGTCCTGCGGCGTGGCGAGGGTGGCGGTGCCGACCTCGGTGCCGCCGTAGGTCTCGTAGACCACCGGGCCCCACCAGTCCATCAGCTCCTTCTTCACTTCGCGCGGGCAGGGCGCGCCGGTGTGCGTGACCCAGCGCAACGAACGGACGTCGTGGCGGCCGCGCACCTCGGGCGGCAGCTTGAGCATGCGCACGAACATCGTGGGCACCATCACCGCGTTGTCGATGCGGTGCTTCTCGATCAGGGCCAGCGTCTCTTCCGGATCGAACTTGGACTGCAACACCAGCACGTCGGCCGTCATCAGCGCCTGGCGGCCATAGGCGTTGGGGGAGGCGTGGTAGAGCGGGCCGCTCACCAGCGCACGCACCCCGGGCTTGAGCCCGTAGACGCTGGCGAACAGCTCGACATAGGCCTTGCTCTCCTCGGGCGTGGCGGGCTGGCGCTTCACGCCCTTGGGATGGCCGGTCGTGCCTGACGTGTAGATCATCGTCGCGCGCGCGCGGCGGGGCGGTGCCTGCAGCGGCTCGAAACGCTCGGCCCATTCGCGCCACACCATGTCGCCGGGCGCGGGCCGAGCGAGTTCGGCCGAGACGCCGTAGCGCTGCTGGATCTCCGGCGGCGTCGGCACCACGAAGACGCGGATGTCCGCCGGCACGAGCGCGCGGATTGGCGCGAGCAGGTCGGCATGCGCGACCAGCACCTTGGGCTTCGCGTCTTCCAGCACATAGATCACTTCTTCCGTGCGGCCATGCCAGTTGAGAGGCACGCCATAGGCTCCGACCGCGGCGGCGGCCTGCTGCACTTCGAAGAAGGCGAAGTCGTTGCGCAGCAGCAGGGCGACGGTGTCGCCTTCGCGCACGCCGAGTTGCTCGAAGCCGGTGGCTGCCTGCTGCGCTACGCGCAGCACCTCGTCGCGCGTCACGCCGCGGCCGTCGAGGTAGATCATGGGTGTGATGCTCATGGATATGGTCTCAATGGAGGGCTGCCGCGAGGCGGGCGGCATGGGCGTCGGCGTCGCCGAACAATTGGTCGAGCACATGGATGCGACGCAGGTAGTGGCCGACCGCATATTCCTCGGTCATGCCGATCCCGCCGTGGAGCTGGATCGCACCGTGCGCCACGTGGCGCGCGTTGCGGCCGACGGAGAGTTTCGCGCGGTGCAGGTCGAGGGCGCTGCCCTCCGCGCCCGCATCGTCGGCCGCGACAGCGGCAGCCATGGCCATGCTGCGCGCCATCTCGAGGCTGACGAGCATCTCGGCCGCGCGGTGGCGCAGCGCCTGGTTCTCGCCGATCAGGCGGCCGAACTGCTTGCGCGTGCGCAGGTAGTCCATCGCCAGGTCGAAGGCCGCCTGCGCGGCCCCGCTCATGTCGGCGCAGACGGCAGCGATGCCGGCTGCCACCGCGCCCTCGATTGCACGCCGGGCGCGTGTCGTGTCGTCGGGATCGGCCAATGGTTGGGCTGCGGCCTGCTTCAGCACCAGCTCGCCCGCCATGGTGTCGTCGACCAGGCGGAACTCGCGCAGTGCGACGCCCGCGTCCTTCGCGTCCACCAGGAACAGCGCACAGCCGTTCGCGTCGGCCGGCGCACCGGCGATGCGCGCGCTCACGACGAAGTGCCGCGCCAGGCCGGCGGTCAGCACGTTCGATTTGATGCCGTCGAGCTTCCAGCCGCCGTCCCTGCGCTCGGCGCGTGTCTCCACCCACAGCGGCGCATGCCGGCTGCCGGACTCGTCGTGCGCCCACGCCAGCACGAGTTTGCCGCTGGCCAGGCCGGGCAGCAGTCGAGCCTGCATCACCTCGTCGGCGCCGAGTCGCAACGCGGTGCCTGCGAGCACGGCGCTGGCCAGGAAAGGTTCCACCGAGAGCGAGCGGCCGAAGGCCTGCATCACGGGCAGCAGGTCGCGCGCGCCGCCGCCGAAACCGCCGTGCGCCTCGGGCACCGGCAGGGCGGTCAGGCCCAGCTCGGCGAGGCCGGCCCAGGCCTTCGCGTCATGTGCCACGTCCGAGGCCGCGAGCGCGCGGCGCTTCTCGAAGTCATAGCGATCGGCCAGCAGGCGGGAAAGGCTTTCCGCGAGGGCCGACTGTTCCTCGTTCAGTTCGAAATTCATGGGGGTGTCCTATCCGACGATGGCTTTGGCCAGGATGTCCTTCTGTACTTCGGTCGTGCCGCCGTAGATGGATGCCGCGCGCGAATAGAAATAGCGTGGCGTGATCGGTCCATGCGCGACCTCGTCCGCGGAGCGGCGCTCCAGTCCGCCCGGGCCGGCGATGCGCGCGAGCAAGGCATTGATCTCCTGCTGCAGCTCGGTGCCCTTGAGCTTCAGCACCGAGGCGAAGGCGGGCAGGCGTTGCTGCTCGCTGTTCGTGAGCAGGAAGCGCCAGTTGGTGATCTCCAGGGCGCGTGTCTCGGCTTCCAGCGCGGCGATATCGGCGCGAAGCTTCGGATCGTCGAGCAACGGCCTGCCGGCCTGCGTGTGACATCCGGCGACCTCGCGTGCGTAGTCGAGCCGCTCTCGGCACAGGCCGACGTTGGCGATGCCGGTGCGCTCGTTCGACAACAGGAACTTCGCGCAGTCCCAGCCCTTGTTCTCCTGGCCGACCAGGTTGCCGACGGGCACGCGCACCTCGTCGAAAAAGACCTCGTTAAGGTGGTGCTCGCCGTCAATGGAACGGATCGGCCGGATCGTGATGCCGGGCGTGCGCAGGTCGATCAGCAGGAAGGAGATGCCTTCCTGCTTGCGAGCTTCCGGATCGGTGCGCACCAGTGCGAACACCCAGTCGGCGAGATGCGCCGTGGTGGTCCAGATCTTCTGGCCGTTGACGATGTAGTGGTCGCCCTCGCGGCGCGCTGCGGTGCGCAGCGACGCGAGATCGGAGCCGGAGCCCGGTTCCGAGAAGCCCTGGCAGAACCACAGGTCGAGGTTCGCCAGCCGCGGCAGGAAATGGTCGCACTGCGCAGGCGTGCCGAACTTCATCAGCACCGGGCCGAGCATGCCGACGTTGAACACCTGCGGCAGTGGGGCGGGCGCGCGGTAGGTCTCGTCCAGAAGGATCAAGCGTTCCATCGAGCCGAGATCGGCGCCGCCGTAGCGCTTGGGCCAGTGCGGCGCGGCCCAGCCGCGCTCGTTGAGGATGCGCTGCCAGATCACGGTGTCCTGCTTGCGCGGCGGGTGACCGGCGCGAAGGCGGTCACGGATCTCCGCAGGTAGTTTTTCGCGAATGAAGGTGCGCACCTCGTCGCGGAAGGCACGCTGTTCGGGGGTGAGGTCCAGGTCCATGGCGAATCATCTTATGGTTCAACCAATGAATATGCAATACTTCAGAACCCTCAAAAGGATCTTTCATGACAAACGAATCGCTCTTTCAACCCGTGCGCACCCGCCGTGGCTTCGAGGCCGTGTGCGATCGCATTCGCGAACAGTTGATGAGCGGCGAGCTGAAGCCGGGCGACCAGTTGCCAGGCGAACGCGAACTGGCCGAGCGCTTCGGCATCGGTCGCGCGGCGGCACGCGATGCGCTGCGCAGCCTGGAGGTGTCGGGCATCGTGGAAGCGCGCAAGGGCATCCAGGGCGGCTTCTTCATCAAGAGCGGCGGCAGCGGCGGGCTCGCGCAGACGGTGCAGGACATGGTGTCGCTCGCGCAGGCCTCGCTGGAGAACGTGATGGAGGCGCGCACCGAGGTCATCTGCGTCGCGATCCGCCTCGCTTGTCCGCGCGCGACCAACGAGGAGTTCGATGCGATCCAGCGCGACATCGATCTGCACGCCGACCTGTTCCGCCTGGGGCGGGCCTCGCGCAACACGCAGTCGGTGATCGAGTTCTACCGGCTCATCGCGCAGGCCACGCACAACCCGTTGGTGCTGATGATGGTGGATGCCCTGTCGGAGGTGTACCGCGCGATGCTCGCGAGCGTGGACCCGCGGCCCAACAAGGACATCATGGTGGTGCGTCAGCGCGTGCTCGACCTGATGCGCAAGCGCAATGCGCAAGCGGCGTCGGACGCCATGGCGGAGCACCTGCGAACGGTGACGGAATACCTGATCAGCGAGCGCGACAAGAAGCACAATCGCCTCTCGAAGCGATCCACCTGATGGCCGTCAGCCAGTAACCAGCACCACCTTGCCGGTGGTGCCGCGCGAGGTGATGCTGCGCATCGCTTCGACGGCGCGTCGCAGCGGGTAGCTGTCCGAGACGAGTGGACGCACACGGCCCTGCTCATAGTGGGCCAGCACCTGTTGCAGGTTGGCGCGCGCCTCGGGCCAGCTACCGTCGCGCCATACGTCGTAGCGCACGCCCAGGATGTCGAAGCCCTTTACCAGCGGGTAGTTCACCTTGATCTCGGGGATGCGGCCGGAGGTAAAGCCGATCACGAGGTAGCGGCCGTCGAAGGCCATGCAGCGCACCGCTTCGTCGAAAGCATCGCCGCCCACAGGGTCGTAGGCCACGTCCACGCCGTGTCCGCCGGTGAGCGCCTTGACCTCCTCGCGCCAGCCGGGTTGCGTGTAGTCGATGGCGTGTTCAGCGCCGTGCTCGAGGCACAGGGCGCGCTTCTCGGGCGTGCTCGCCGCGGCGATCACGCGCGCGCCCATGGATTTGCCGAGCTGCACGGTGGCGAGGCCGACGCCCCCCGCTGCACCCAGCACCAGCAACCACTCGCCGGGCGTGAGCCGGCCGCGCTGCTTCAGCGCATAAAGCGTGGTGCCATAGACCACCGGCGTGGCAGCCGCCTCTTCGAAGCTCATGGCGGGGGGCAGGGCGAACACGCGCCCCGCATCCAGCACGATCTGCTCGGCGAAGCCGCCGCCGCGCGCGTCAGACACGCCCATCACCCGGTCGCCGGGGCTGACGGATCGCACCTCCGCGCCGACCGCCTCGACCACGCCGCCCGTTTCGCTGCCCGGTATCCAGGGCAGCGGCGGTTTGATCTGATGCAAGCCTTCGACCTTCAGCGAATCGGGGAAATTGACGCCCGCGGCATGCACGCGGACGCGCACTTCGTGCGGCAGCAGCGGGCGGGCGGGGATTTCGGCGTAGTCGAGCTGGTCGACGGAGCCGAAGTTGCGACAGACGATGGCTTTCATGATCGGCATTGTGATGCAAATGGTAGAACCATACAATGACGCAACCAAATCGACTCGCCCCTCATGTCGACCCACATACTTTGCCTTGCTGGTGACGCCGCCGTGCGCGCCGCGTTGCCGCTCCTGCCGGATGCGCAGGTACATGTCTACCGCGTGCTGCGCTACATCCCGACCGATTCGGTGACGGAAGATCGGGCGCGGCGGCCGATCGTGCCGGATGCCGAGCGTATCCACACCATCGTCGAATGCAACTTCCGCGATTCGGCCGCGCAGGCGCGGGCCCAGGCCGGTGCGGATTGGCGCGCCTTCGCGGCTGCAGTCGATGAAACGGGCGAGCGTTTGTATGCCTTCGATGCCTTATCCAACATCCCGATAGCGCCGGTGCGCGGCGCGGTCGAGGGCGGCTTTCGCCGGTGGATGCTGCTGCGCCGTGCGGCGGCCAGTCCTGATGCGTTCCGCGACGCCTGGTTCGGACGGCATGCCGACCTCGTGAAGAAGCTGCCGCGGGTGGACGGCTATGTCCAGAGCCTGGTGACAGGGCGATTCGGCCCCGATGGAGAGGCCGCGAGTCACGAAAGTCTCTGCGTCGACGGCATCGCCGAGCTTTGCTTCGCCAACGAGGCCGCGATGCTGGAGGCCTACTCTGCCGATGCACGATTGCCTCTGCGAGACGATGGGCGTGCGCTGCTGGCCGGCATCGTCACGCTGCTTGTACACGGGAGCCGGGCGTCATGAGCGAGCGTCTCGACGAAGTGGATGTGATCGTGGTCGGCAGCGGCGCTGGCGGCCTGGCTGCGGCCGTTGCTGCGAGAAAGCTCGGGCTGGAGGGGCTGGCGGGCGAGGCCGCGGTGCTCAGTCCATCGTGATGTTGTTGTCCTTCACCACCTTGGCCCACAAGGTGTGGTCGGAAACGATGATGTCGCCCAGCGCCTTCGTGCCGCTCTTCGGGACCACGTAGACCGCGCGGAACTTCTCCTGGATGTCCGCTTGCGCGAGCAGCTTGGCGACCGCGTCGGCCATCTTCGCGATCACCTGCGGCGGTGTGCCGGTGCGCGCCACCAGGCCGAACCAGGTCTGTGTGTCGTAACCCGGCACCACTTCGGAGATGCTCGGCACGTCGGGCAGCAGCGGGCTGCGCTGGGCGGTGGACACGCCCAGAATGCGCATTTTTGCGTCTTTCACGAAGCCGGCGGTGACCGACGACGGCGTCGAGAGCATGTACTTGGTCTGGCCCGCGAGCAGTGCCTGGGCGGCCGGCCCCGCGCCGGGGTAAGGCACCATCACCATCTTGCGAATGCCGGCCGCCCCGTGGAAGGCCTCCATCGCGAGCTGGCCGACGCCGCCCAAGGCCGAGGCGCCCCACTCGAGAGAACCGGGCTTGGCCCGGGCCTGCTGCACGAATTGCGCGAGTGTGTCCGGCATCGATGGATTCGTCATCAGCACCATCGGCGAAGTGCCTAGCAGAGAGACCGGTACGAAGCCCTTGACCGCGTCGTAGCTCGGTTTGCGCTGCACTAGCGGCACCGTCACCAGGCCGCTGCCATGCAAGAGGAAGGTGTAGCCGTCGGCCGGCTGCTGTGCGACATACTGCGAGGCGATCGCGCCGCCCGCACCAGGCTTGTATTCCATCACCACCGGCTGGCCGAGCATCTTCTGCAGCGGCTCCTGGACGTAGCGGCCGAGCACGTCGTTGGTGCCGCCCGCCGCGGCGGGCACGATGAACTTGATGGGGCGATCCGGCCAGCGATCTTGCGCCAGCGTGGGGCCGCTT
Organism: Variovorax sp. 01N429; assembly: GCF_056399425.1. NCBI lineage: Bacteria > Pseudomonadati > Pseudomonadota > Betaproteobacteria > Burkholderiales > Comamonadaceae > Variovorax > Variovorax sp. 01N429. The sequence goes on from NZ_JBFTRG010000004.1 coordinate 390,738, forward strand.
GCAGCGAGGGCAGCGAGCAGGGCGCCCGCGATGAGGGTACGGCGATACATGACATTGTCTCCTTGTCCCGCATGATCGATCGAATTGGCCCAAATGTCTATAGGTCTTACCAAAAGACCACTGCCTGTGTATGATGAAGCCGATGAATACCACCCCCGCCACCCGAACCGTGGCCGAGCGCCAGTTCGACGTCGAAGACGCGCGCGGCCGTACCTATCGCGTCACCCGCTACGTGTGGGAGGAGGAGCGCGATGGCGCCTGGGTCGAGCTGTGGGACATGCTGCTCACCGCGACCGGCGGCCTGCTTGATGAACTGCCCGGCGGCGGCTATCGCGTGGACGGCACCGGCACCTGCGTGCGCGCAGTGCCGGGCAGTGTGCGTACGCGCGCATCGCGGCAGATGGAGACGGTCGTGCCGGTCGGTGCCACCGGGGCGCATTGATGGCCGCCGTGCGCCAGGGCCCATTGGCGGGGCTGCGGGTCGTTGAAATGGCGGGCCTCGCGCCCGGCCCCTTCGCCGCGATGATGCTCGCCGACATGGGGGCCGAGGTGCTGCGCATCGACCGACCCGAACCCGCTGCGCGGCCGATGCCGCAGCGCTACTGGTTCACTGACCGCAACCGGCGCTCGATCGCGCTGGACCTCAAGACCGGGGATGGCGTGGCGCTTGCGCGGCGGCTGATCGGCGAGGCCGATGCGCTGATCGAGGGCTTCCGTCCCGGCGTGATGGAACGCCTGGGCCTCGGACCCGACGAATGCCTTTCGCTCAATCCGCGCCTGGTCTACGGCCGCATGACCGGTTGGGGCCAAGAGGGCCCGCTCGCGCAGGCGCCGGGCCACGACATCAACTACATCGCTTTGGCCGGCGTGCTCGACGCGATCGGGCCGGCGGAGGGACCTCCCGTGGTGCCGCTGAACCTGGCGGGTGATTTCGGCGGCGGCGGCATGTATCTCGCCTTCGGTATCGCCTGCGGGCTGATCGAGGCCGCGCGCTCGGGCCGGGGGCAAGTCGTCGATGCCGCGATGGTCGACGGAGCCGCGTCGCTGATGACCTATTTCTACGGCTACATGGCAGGCGGCAAGTGGCCGGGCCGCGGGCGCTCGACGCTCGGCGGCGCGGCGCCGCACTATGGCGTGTACGAGACGAAGGACGGCAAATACGTTTCCGTCGGCTCGGCCGAGCCGAAGTTCTATGCAGAGTTGCTGCGCATCACAGGCATGGACCGCGATCGCCTGCCGGATCGCGGCGACCCCGCGAACTGGCCCGCCTTGCGCGAGCGACTGGCCGCGATATTCCGCAGGCGCACGCGCGACGAGTGGAGCGCGCTGATGGAGTCGTCCGAGGTCTGCTTTGCGCCCGTGCTGGATCTGCGCGAGGCCGCAGCCCATCCGCACAACGTGGCGCGCCAGACCTTCATCGAGATTGACGGCCATGTGCAGCCGGCGCCTGCACCCCGCTTCTCGCGTACGCCGAGCGCAATGCCTCAGGCCGGCGTCGCGGCGGGGGTCGATGCGAAGGCCGCATTGCAAGGGTGGGGCCTGCCGGCGAGCGAAATCGACGCGCTGATCGCGCGCGGCGCGGTGGTCTGAGGGGCCTCAGTCGATGTCGAGCCAGTCGGGTTTCGCCTGCCGCTGGCCTTTCAACGCCGAGGGCTGCGCCGCGTCGACGGGATCGATGCGCAGCCGCGTGAGGCGCAGGAAGCTGATCTTCCATTCGCCGTCTACCGCGCGGTACTCCTCTTCGTAGTGGCCGTAGCCGCGAAAGCCACGGCTGCCCGGCGCCTCCTTCACCGTGCTGCCGTCGGTCCAGTCGACGTAGTCCTCCATCGCCCAGATCACGCGCGCGTGACCAGGTCCGAGCAAGCGGATCTCCGGCATGTGGCAGTGGTGCACGGAGATGGTGTTCGCCAGGCGCGTCGAGACGCCCTGCACGAACGTGGCCACATCGGCGCCGGCGGGCGCCGAGCCCAATCCCTCGAAGCGGCAGTCGGGCGTGAACAGCGAGGCCAGCCTTGGCCATTGCTTGGTGTCAATGTAGCGGCAGTAGCGCGCCTTGGTTTCGACGATGGCCTGTAGTGCCAGCAGGCGCTGCACCGACGGGTCGGACTCTGACATGCGTGCTCCTCGGGTGAATGCGTTGACGGCGCGAGAATCTCGCAAGTATAATGGTCTTACCAATGATACTTTAAGGCCGTCTTCCATGTTCGAACGCCTCGAAAACGACTTCCCGGTGCATACGCCGCGCCCTGCCGATGCGCCCGTGGCGCTGGAGGGCATCCGCGTGATCGACTTCAGTCACTTCCTCGCCGGCCCCTTCGCCACCATGATTCTTGGCGACATGGGCGCGGACGTGATCAAGGTGGAGACGCCCGGCCGCGGCGATGAATTCCGTCACTACCCGCCGGTGCCCGCCGAGGCCCCAGCGCAGGGCGCGCCCTATGCATGGGGCAATCGCAACAAACGCAGCGTCGCGCTGAACCTCAAGAGCCCGGACGGCGTGGCGGTGGTGAAGGAACTGATCGCACAGGCCGACGTGCTGTGCGAGAACTTCTCCACCGGCGTGATGGAGCGCTTCGGCCTCGACTATGCAAGCGTGAAGAAGATCAATCCGCAGATCATCTATTGCTCCGTCTCGGCCTATGGGCGCGAGGGCGCCTTCAGCGATCGTCTGGGATTCGATCCGATCGCGCAGGCGGAAAGCGGCTTCATCTCGATGAACGGCTATCCCGACCGGCAGGGCGTGCGCACGCTGTCGCCGGTGGTGGACATCAGCACCGCGATGATGGCCTGCAATGCCATTCTTGGCGCGCTGCTGGCCCGTGCGCGTACCGGGCAAGGGCAGCAGATCGAGATCGCGCTCTTCGACAACGCGGTGCTGATGACCGGCTACGCCGCCATGCAGCACCTCTACACCGGCGCGCATCCGCAACGCCATGGCAACACCAGCCCCGACACCTGCCCGTCGGGCGTGTTCATGAGCCAGGACAAGCCCTTCTATATCAACTGCGGCAACGACAAGATCTTTCATCGCCTGGCGGAGCAGGTGCTCGAGAGACAGGACATGGCGAACGACCCGGTCTATTCCGACCGCAATGGCCGCATGGGCAAGCGCGAGGAGATCTTCAAGCTTCTTGAAGAGTTGTTCGTGCAGCATCCGTGGTCGTACTGGCAGCCGCGCATGCGAGCCGCTCAGATCCCGTGCGGCGAGGTGCGCAGCGTCGGCGATGCGCTGCGGTCGCCCGAGGCGAAGGAGCGCGGGCTGGTGACGCGCGTCGAGCACCCCACGCTGGGCTGGATTCCCAATGTGCGACTGCCGATTCTCTACTCCGCCACGCCCCTGGCCGACCCGCAGGCCGCGCCCGCGGTGGGTCAGCACACGAACGAGGTGCTGGCCGAGGTGCTGGGCTACGACGACGCGCGCATCGCCGCACTTCGGGCCAGTGGCGCGCTGGAGCCGGCCGCAGCGCGGCAGCCCGTGCTGCCTGCCGCGGAGGCGGCGGCGGGATGAAGCAGCTCTCGCCCGCGGCACCCCGCGCGTTGCTGCATACGCGCCGGGTGGAATGCACGGGGTGGGAGCGCGAGGACGGCCTGTTCGACATCGAGGGCCGCCTGTCGGACGTGCGCACGCACGACCAGGACGGCTCGCGCGGCAATGCACCGCGCAAGGCGGGCGATCCGGTGCACCTGATGTCGCTGCGCATCACGCTGGACGACCGCTTCACCATCGTGGCAGCGGAGGCCTGCTCCCACCAGGTGCCCTATGCGGACTGCGATGGCATCAATGCGGCCTACGCTCAATTGGCTGGGCTGCAGATCAAAGGCGGCTTCACCAAGGCTGTGAAGGCGATGTTCTCTGGTGAACACGGCTGCACGCACTTGACCGAACTGCTCGGCCCTATGGCCACTACCGCCTTGCAGGCGATCAACCCTGCCCTCGAACGCCGGCGCGCGCGGCGCGGCGAGCCGATCGACGACCCGAAGTCCGGAGATCGCCTGCTGGGCAGCTGTCACGGCCTGCGCCGCGGGGGCGAGCCCGCAATCATTCGCTGGGGCGGACGCGGCGCCTGAGCGCCGCCGCGCCTTGGCTCATTCCGGCTGGATGCCCTTTGACTGCAGCAAGGCCCCAAAGCGCGCGCCTTCCTTGTCGACCAACGCGCGGAACTGCTGCGGCGTGCTGAACTTCGGCTCGTTGCCCGAACGCTGCAGAGCCTCGCGGACGGCGGGATCCGTCAGCGCTTGTCCCATCGCGTCGTTGAGCTTCGTCACCACGGCATGAGGCGTTCCGGGCGGCGCCACGAGGCCGAAGAACACCTCGGTCGTCATGCTGGGAAAGCCTTGCTCGGCCATCGTCGGTACTTCGGGCAGTTCCTTCTCGCGCTGCGGGCCGGTCACCGCAAGTGCCTTGAGCTTACCCGAGCGTACAAGGGGAATGTTGGACGACAGCGCGTCGAACAGGAACTGGATGTTGCCGCCCATGATGGCGCTTGCGGATTCGGCCCCGCCCTTGTAAGGCACATGCAGGGCGTCGAAGCCGGCCTCGCTCTTGAGCAGTTCGGCAAGCAGATGCAGGCTGCCGTTGATGCCGTTGGAGCCGAAGCTCAACTGGCCGGGATGCGCCTTGCCGTAGGCCACGAGTTCTTTCACATTGTTCACGCCGAGCGTCGGCGATGCGACCAGGATGAAACCCGAGGTGGTGGCCTGGCCCACCGGGATCAGCGTCTTCACGTCGTAGCCGGGATTCTTATAGAGAAAGGGCGAGATCGCCATCACGCTGTTGCCCACCCACACCAGCGTGTAGCCGTCGGCGGGCGCGCGCACTGTCTGCGCAACGGAGAGCGTGCCCGAGGCGCCCGGCTTGTTGTCGATCACAACGGGCTGGCCGAGCAGCTTGCCCATCTTGTCGCCCACCAGGCGGGCGGTGATATCCGTTGTGCCGCCGGCGCCAGCACCCACGAGGATCTTGATGGGGCGCGACGGGAACGGCTCCTGCGCCCAAAGGGGCTGGACGGCGATGGCTGCGCCGGCGGCAAGCAGCGTGCGGCGCCGGATGCGGCAATCGGTCATGGGTGTCTCCTTCATCGAGTGGGGAAAAGATCCGTGGACGCCGTCAGCCGTTTCGACTGATTGACTCGGCATGGATACCCCATTATATTGGTCCTACCATTTAAATATGCAACCTATAACCAACCACACGATGAATCTCACGCCGGCCCAGATGCTCGATTCGCTGCTCGCGCAGCGCCACAGCTGCCGCGCCTTTCTTTCGACGCCGGTGGAGCGCGCCACCATCGAGTCCGTTCTGCGCACGGCGCAGCGAGCCGCCTCGTGGTGCAACTCGCAGGCCTGGCAAGTCAGCGTGACCTCGGGCGAGGCGACCGAGCGCCTGCGGACCAAACTGCTCGAAGCCGAGCGCGCGGGCGAGGGCGGCGGCACCGACTTTCCTTTTCCACAGGAGTACCGAGGCGTCTACCTGGAGCGCCGGCGCGAATGCGGGTTCCAGCTCTACAGCGCGGTCGGCGTGGAGCGCGGAGACAGGGAAGGCTATGCGCGCCAGACGCTGGAGAACTTCCGGCTCTTTGGCGCGCCGCATGTCGCCATCCTGACCAGCGACCCGGGCCTCGGCGTCTATGGTGCGGTCGATGTGGGCGGCTATGTGCAGGTGGTGCTGCTCGCGATGCAAGCCCATGGCTTGGCTGCGATTCCGCAGGCCGCCCTGGCGCATCAGAGCGCTTTGGTGAAAGAGGAGCTCGGCATTGCGAAGGAGCGCCTGATGGTGTGTGGCATCTCCTTCGGCTACGAAGACACCGAGCATCCTGCCAACAGCTATCGCACCTCGCGCGCGCCACTCGGGCAGGCGGTCCAGTTCGTGGGAGCGTGACGACATGAAGACCCTTGCAGACCGCAGCATCGCGATCGTCGGCTACGCGGAAACCAAGCTGGTGCGCAGGAGCGGACGTACCGCGCTATCGCTGGCCGGCGAAGCCATCGACCGCCTGATCGCGCAGACAGGCATCGAGCGCTCGCGCATCGACGGCTTCGCCACGACGCTGGCCATGAGCGAAGGCGGCAACCCGTTCTACAGCAACCTGCTGGCCGAGGGGCTGGGCCTGTCGGTCACCTGGTGCCAGGCCACCGAAATCGGCGGCGCCTCATCGGGTGGGAATATCGCGCGCGCGGCAGCTGCCATCCAGGCAGGCCTGTGCGACATCGTGCTGTGCCTCGCGTCGGACGCGGTGTCCACCGTCGACCGCTCGGTGCAATCGGGCCATCGCACCGAGTACTGCGACCCGGCCGGTTACGCGGGCCCGCTGTCGGCCTTCGCACTGCTGTCCAATGTGTACGACCAGCGCTACGGCCTGCCGCACGACGCGCTGGCGCGGCTGGCGGTGACGCAGCGCGAGGGCGCGCTGCTCAACGAGAACGCCTGCGACGTGCTGCGCCGGCCATTGACGGAGCGCGAGTACCTCGACTCGAAGATCGTCTCAGACCCGCTGCGCATCCTCGACTGCGTGATGCGCTGCGACGGCGCAAGCGCGGTGCTGGTGATGTCGACGCGGCGCGCACGCGTGATGGGCTTCCAGAAGCTCGTGCACCCGATCGCCTATGCCGAGCGCATCAACTTCGATCCGACCGAGTCCAGCGGCGACATGCTGCGCACCGGCTTCACAGATGTCGCTCCGCGCGCCTTCGGCGCCGTGGGCTGGAAGCCCGGCGACGTGAAGATGCTGCATTGGTACGACGACTTCCTGATCGCGCTGATCCTGCAGCTGGAACAAACCGGCTTCTGCGGGCCGGGCGAGGGTGGTGCCTTCGTCATGGCGCACGACATGACCTGGCGCGGCGAGCTGCCGCTGAACACTGGCGGTGGCCAGATCTCGGCCGGCCAGCCCGGCCTCGCCGGCGGTGGCGTCAACCTCGTCGAGTGCCTGCGTCAGATGTTCGGCGAGGCCGGCGCGCGCCAGGTGGGCGATGCCAGCAACGCGATGCTCTCGGGCATCGGCGTGATCCAGTACGCCCGCACCTGGGGCACCAGCACGGTGATGCTTCTGGAGAGAAGCCAATGAGCATGACGATCGATCTTCCCCCCGACGTTGGCGCCTCCTTCTTCGAAGGCTTGCGCGATGGCCGCCTGATGCTGCAGTTCGACCGCGGCAACGGCCGCGCCCAGTTCTACCCGCGCCCACAGAGCCTCTGGAGCGAGAGCGGCGTGGAGTGGCGCGAGGCCAGCGGCCGCGGCACGATCTTCGCGCTGACGCTGAGCCGCGTCGGGCCGCCGCATTTGGCCGACGCGGTGCCCTACCCAATGGCGCTCGTGCGCCTGGCAGAGGGCCCGCGCATGCTCGCCCGCATCCATGCGCGCTATGACGACTTGGCCATCGGCCAGGCGGTAGAGGTGGACTGGAGCCATCCCGACTCGCGGCGCGCCTTTCCGGTGTTCAAACCGGCAGGCTGAAGGACGCGCGGCCTCTGCATTTCTTCAATACACGATTCCAGGAGACAACCCATGATGTTTCGACGCCAATGGCTGGCCTTGTCGGCGCTCGCGCTTTCCGCGCTGGCGCTGGGTAGCGCGCAGGCCGACAGCTTTCCGAGCCGGCCGATCAAGATCGTCGTGCCTTTCGCCGCGGGTGGCACCGGCGACGTGCTCATCCGCACGCTGCAGGAGCCGATGCAGCGTCGCCTGGGGCAGCCGATCATCGTGGAGAACCGCCTCGGCGCGAGCGGTTCGATGGGCACCGTGTTCGTCAAGAACGCGCCACCCGATGGCTACACGCTGCTGCAGGTGGGCAATTCGACCGTGACCACGCCGATGCTGCAGAAGACGGCCAATTACGATTCTCAGAAGGACCTCGCGCCGGTGGGACTGATCGCGACCACGCCGATGGTGTTCCTGGTCAATCCGGTCGTGCCGGCGACCAACATGCAGCAGTTCATCGACTACGCACGGGCCAATCCCGGCAAGCTCGAGTTTTCGTCGGCCGGGCGTGGCTCGCTCGCGCACCTGGCGACCGAGTCCTTCAACCAGGCGGCCGGCCTGAAGATGGTCTTCGTGCCCTACCAGGGCGCGGCACAGGCCGTCAATGCGGTGCTCGCCGGGGATGTGAAGGTGGCGCTGACCACGCCCTCGGACGCGATCAATGCCTTCGTGAGCGCGGGCCGGGTGCACATGCTCGCGGTGTCGAGCGAGAAACGCAGCCCGCTGCTGCCCGAGGTGCCGGCAATCTCGGAGGCGTTGCCCAACTTTGCGGTCAACGCCTTCTTCGGACTGTCGGCGCCGGCGGGCACGCCGAGCGCCGTGGTCGCGAAGCTCAACGACGCGCTGAACAAGTCGATCGCCGAGCCCGCGGTGCAGGCCAGGCTCAAGGCCCTGGGCATGTTCCCGAACGCAGGCAATGCCGCGAGCTTCGGCGACATGATGAAGCGCGATCATGTGCTGTGGACCGGCGTCATCGCCAAGGCGGGCATCGAAGCGGAGTGATGATGAACAGCACCCTTGACGACTACGCGCCCGAGCGAATCGCCGACCGCATGCAGATCCAGGACTGCATGTATCGCTGGTGCCGCGCGGTGGATCGGCTGGACTTCAGTGGCATTCGGGACGTCTTTCATCCCGATGCGACCGACATGCATGGCGCCTACGATGGCCCGGTTGACGGGCTGGTCGACTGGATCCGCAGCCGCCACGCGGCCATCCCCTTCTCGATGCATGCAGTGAGCAATCTCCTGATCGAGTTCGCCGGCCCCGATCTCGCGCTGGTGGAGACCTACGTTCGAACCACCCAGCGTTACCCGGCCGAGGCGCGCGCGGCGCTTGACCAGCTCGCCGGCGGCAAGGCAGGCGCCGACGGCGGCGGCATGGACCTCATGACCTGCTCGCGCTATGTCGATCGCTTCGAGCGGCGCGAGGACCGGCGCTGGAAGATCGCGCGACGCACGCTCGTGGCGGACTGGAAGCAGTTCGTGCCCGTGCCCGACGGCCTGCCGACGCCGCCGGCCTCGCAGCAGACCGGCCGACGCAACCAGGACGACTTCATCTTCCAGGAACGCAAGGCGTTGGGGATCCGACCATGAACCGAAAGCAATTCCTCCGCTGCACGTTCGCAGCGTTGGCTGCAGGCGCCGCGTGGCCCGCGCTGGCTGCCTATCCCGACAAGCCGGTCATGCTCGTCGTACCCTATCCGCCGGGGGGCATGGGCAGCACCTTCGGCAACATCGTCAGCGAGGCGCTCAGCCCGAGGCTCGGCGAAAACATCGTGGTCGACTACAAGGGCGGCGCCAATGGCGCGCTTGGCGCGGCCTACGTGGCCAAGGCGCAGCCGGACGGCTACACGCTGCTGATGGCCGTCAACAGCACCATGGCCATCAACCCGCACCTGTACTCCAGGCTGCCTTTCGATCCGCTCAAGGACTTCGCGCCGGTGTCGATGATCTTCACCAATGCGAACGTGCTGGTGGTCAATGCGTCCAGCCCGGTGCGCTCGGTGAAGGACCTGATCGCCTACGCCAAAGCCAATCCGGGCAAGGCGAACTACGGCTCGGCCGGCAACGGTTCCACGCCGCACCTTTCGGGCGAGATGTTTCGCCAGCTCACCGGCGCGCCGGTGGTGCACGTGCCGTACAAGGGCAGCGGTCCGGCCATCGTGGACCTTCTCGGTGGCCAGATCGACTTCCTGTTCGTCGACACCTCGGTGCTGCCGCAGGTGCGCAGCGGCAGGCTGCGTGCACTGGCCGTCACCGGCCGCACGCGGCTGGGCGCCGCGCCCGAGCTGCCGACGATGGAGGAGGAAGGCGTGAAGGGCTTCGTGGTGGATACCTGGTACAGCATCTGCGCGCCCGCCGGTACCCCGCCCGAAGCGGTGAAGCGCCTGAACGCGGAGATCGCGAAGATGCTGGCCGATCCCGCGGTGCGCCAGCGCATGCGCGACATCGGCGTGGACCCGGCCGAAGACACGAGCGCGGCCTATCTGCAGAAGACCATTCAGGCCGACAGCGCGCGCTGGAAGAGGTTCATCCAGTCCACCGACATCCACCTCGACTGAGGCGGCGGGCGCGCGGGTCAGATCACGCCGTCGCGCTCGAAGGCGCGGATCTCCGATCCCGCGTAGCCGAGCAGTTCGCCCAGCACGTACTCGTTGTCCTCGCCATAGACGGGCGCGCCGCGCTGCGGCAACCCGCCCACATGGCTCGGAGTCTTCGACAGCCGCGCGGGCAGTTCGGTGATGGGCCATGTGCCGATGCGCGGCGCCGTCACCTCGGTCATCCACCGCTGCTGCGCAAGCTGCGGGTCGAATTCACACCGATCTTCCGCGGTCTGGCACACGCCCGCCGCGATGTCATGCGACTGCAGCAGCGCCATGCAGGCGTAGCGCTCCTGCGTGCGGGTCCAGCTCTCCACCGCTTCGTCCAGCGCGTCCTGGTGCGCGATGCGTGAGGCGAGCGTGGCGAAGCGTGGATCGCGCAGGGCCTCGGGCTCGCCGGCGGCGCGCAGCAGGGCCTGCCAGTCCCGGTCGGCGAAGCAGGCGATCGCGATCCAGCGGTCCTCGCCCGCGCAGCGATAGGCTCCATGGGGCGCCGCGGGCACGTAGGGCGATCGGTTGCCGGTGCGCGTGAAGGGCTTGCGCTGCAGCGCCCACTCCAGGCATTGCACGCCTGTGAGCATCAACCCGGACTCGCATTGCGACGCATCGATCCATTGGCCCTGGCCGGTTCGCTCGCGGTGCAGCAGGCCTGCAAGGATGGCCTGCGCGAAGCCGTAGGCGCCCATCCAGTCGAGGTACGAATACCCCCAACCGGCCGGGGGCGCGGGCTCGGGCAGGCCGGACATCTCGCTGATACCCGTGAATGCCGCGGCGATCGGGCCGACGGTGCGCATGCGGCCATAGCGCCCGTGTGCGCCCATCCCCGACTGCTGCACGTAGACGATGTCCGATCGGATACTCTTCATCGCTTCGTAGCCCAGGCTCCAGCGGTCCATGACGCCGGGCGAGAAGCCCTCGGCCACCACGTCGCTGATTGCTACCAGCTTCCGCGCGATCTCGAGGCCGCGCGGGTCGCGAATATTGAGCGACAGGCCGCGCTTGCCGGCGTTCTTGTGGTTGTAGTGCCCGCCCATGGTTGGGTCGTCGAGCCCTTGCAAAGGGCCGGTGGCATGCTGGCGCGCTTCGCGACCACCGATCGGAGCCATTGCGCCCAGACGGCTGTCGAGGTTGTCCTTCCATTCGACCTTGATGCATTCCGCGCCGAGCGCCGTCACCATGCGCGTGCCGCCGGCGGAGGCAAGAAACCAGGAGAAGTCGAGGATGCGGATGCCCTGCAACGCGAAGGGCCTGCCGCGCCCGGAGAGCGCGCTCCGGGCGTCAGGCGCCTTGTCCTTGCGGGCGGCCGGCGCTTCGCTGTGCGGTGTCGAGCCTTGCTGCGGCCGCCGCGCGCCGGGCTGCGGAGCGGCGCGATCGGCCACCCATGCGGTGGTCGATCCGATCCATTTGCTGCGGGGATAGGGCAGCCCGTCGATCCACGCATAAGTGCCGCGGGCGGCCCAGTGCGGATCCTCGAGGTTCTCGTGCGGCTTGCGCAGTGGCGCCCACATGAGGCCGTGTGCCTGCGCCTCTTGCATGGCAGATCGCGGAACCGGAAGCTGCGCACGAAGCGCTGCACCACCTCGAAGACATGGGCCTTGTGCTCATCGAAGGCCGTGGCACCTGGCACGTCGCGCTTCTTGGGGTCACGCAACGGATCCGGGCCGGTGAGGTCGTAGGCCATGCGGCGGGACGATAGAAACTCGACAAGCTTCTTCTCTTCCGCAGCAGTCACCATCCAGCCGAGGTTCCAGCGCCCGTCCTTGGTCTGCGCGAGCGACGTGGTGATATTGGGCAACTCGGCGGAGTGGCGGCAGGTCTGCCGCCGCTGGTGGGCGGCGCGCATCACCCAGGACATCAGGTCCATCTCGGTCGAGACGGACACCGCCGTGTGGATCGCACAGCTCACGTCCTGGCCCTCTCCGGTGCGTTCGCGGTGCATCAGTGCACCAAGAATGCCGATCAGCGTCTGCTCGCACGCGATGTGGCTGGCGTGGAAGGCCTGCGGTGCGATCGGAGGCAAGTCGTAGTCGCCCTTGGGATCGGGGTCATAGCCCGTGTTCATCATGACCCCGCCGAGGGCCAGGTGGATCAGGTCGCTGCCGCGGAAGTCCTTCCATGGACCGTCGTCGCCGAACGGGGTGATGCGCGCGGTGACCAGACCGGGGAAGTGACGGGCGAGATCTGGCAGCGCGAGCCCGGTGGCGAATTCCACCTGCGCCAGGCCGCCGCACAGAAAGACGTCGGCTTCTACCAGAAGCGCAAGCAGAGAAGCGCGTGCCGGCGCGACCGGCAGGTCCAGCAGCACCGAGTCCTTGTCGCGGTTGTAGGCCTGGAAAAAGAGGGAGCGCCCGTCCTGCGAGAGTGGCGGCATGCGCCGCGACGCCGCGCCGGCGAGGGGCTCGACCTTGGTGACATGTGCGCCGAGCCCGGCGAGCAGAAGGCCGCAGTACTCGGCCTCCGGCTCGCACAGTTCCAGGATCCGCAGACCCTGCAACAGGCCAGGATTGTCAGAATCATTGAATGGTTGGACCATTTAGAATATTATAGGGACACTCGCGCTTTTCACCAGAGAGAACCCAGGAGACATATCTTATGAAGACCGCCCGCCTGTTCGCCGCCGCCGCGATGCTCGTGGCCGCCGCGACTTCGTTCGCACAGGGCCCGGACGCCTATCCTTCCAAGCCTGTGACGATCATAGTGCCGTTCTCTGCGGGCGGCGCCACCGACCTGTCCGCCCGCATGATTGCGACGCTGCTGTCGAAGCAGCTCGGCCAGCCCTTCGTTGTGGAGAACCGCGCAGGCGCGGGCGGCATGATCGGCATGGGTGTCGTGGCGCGCTCCCAGCCCGATGGCTACACGCTGGGGTGGGGCGGCAACAGCCCCATGAGCGTCACGCCCCACGTCACGAAGAACCCGCCCTACGACCCGCGCAAGGCCTTCGCGCCGGTGAGCCTGGCGGCGATCTCGTCGTGGACGCTGACCTCCCGGGCCGACCTGCCCGCCAAGGACTTCGGTGAACTGGTCAAGCTCGCGAAGGCCTCGCCGGGCAAGATCAGCATCGCTTCCTCGGGCAATGGCAGCGCGCCGCACTTGCTGGCTGAGATGCTCAAGCAGTCCGCCGGGATCGACCTGCTGCATGTGCCCTACAAAGGCGAGATCGAAGGCGTCAACGCGCAGCTCGGCGGGCAAGTCGACCTCATGTTCACCTCCACCTCGGCCGCCACGCCGCAAGTGAAGGCAGGCAAGCTCAAGGGCTACGCAGTCACCACGCCCAAGCGCGAGCCGGCGCTGCCGCAGTTCCCGACGATGACGGAGGTCGGGCAACCGGACCTTACGATCGAGATCTTCTTCGGCCTGGTCGCACCAGCTGGCACGCCCAAGCCCGTGGTGGACAAGCTCGCCGCGGCGATGAAGGTCGCAGTGGCCGACGCCAACTATCGCGAGTCCATGGAGAAGGCCGGCGTCACTGCCACCAGCAGCACACCCGAGGAGTTCGGAGCCCTGCTGACTCGCCACAACGAGCGCTGGGTCGCTGTCATCAAGCGCAACAACATCACGCCCGAATGAGTCCGAAGACCCCTGGCATGGAGCCGAACGCCGTTACCGCCGACACCTACGCCCTGCGCGAGCTGACCTTTCCGAAGATGCTCGCCAGATTCACGCAACGATCGCGCGACAAGGTCTTCCTGACCGAGACGGCCACCGGCCGCACCTTCACTTACGGCGAGATCGACGCCTGGACCGACCGCGCCGCGCATGCGTTGCAGGACTTCGGCGTGAGGCGTGGCGGGCACACGGGCCTGCTCATGGGCAACTCGGCCGAGCATCTGGCGGTGTTTCTCGCCATTGCCAAGATCGGCGCAGTATCGGTGCCGGTCAACACGGCCGCGCGCGGCGAACTGCTGCGCTACTACCTCGGCCAGTCCGACTGCGAAATAGTGCTCGTCGATGCGACGCTCGCTTCGCGCCTGCATGAAGTGCTTCCGGAACTGCCGCAGCTCAAGCGCGTGATCGTGGTGCGCACGGGAGAGGAGGGCGAAACTCCGATCGAATCGGCTGGCGCATTCGAGGTCGCCGATTTCCATGCACTGGTCGAGCGCGCCCCCGGGACGCCCTTCGTTCCCGCCATCGAGCCGCGCTTCTGCGACCTGGTGCTGATCGCCTACACCTCTGGCACCACTGGTCCGTCCAAGGGGAGCATGCTGTCTCAGGCCGCGGCGCTCACCTATGGCACCAGTGCGGCCGAGGCGCAGGGCTACCGTGCATCAGACATCTTCTACGTGTGTCTGCCGCTCTTTCACAACAACGCGCTGTTGGCAGCCACGGGCGCCGCGTTGGTCTGCGGGGCTTCGGTGGTGATGTCTCGGCGCTTCTCGGTGTCGAGGTTCTGGGATGAGATCCGAGAAGCGAAGGCGACAATCACCAACTTTCTCGGCGCGATGTCCAGTTTTCTCTGGAGCCAACCCCCGTCGCCCGCCGATGCCGACAACTGCCTGCGACTGGTCAGCATGGCACCGACGCCGAAGTACGCGGCCGAGTTCGAGGAGCGCTTCGGCCTGCGGGCGATGAACAACTACGGACTGTCGGACTACGGCATGGTCACGTCCTTCACCGAGTGGGACCCGCGCGACAAGCTCGGCTCCATCGGACGGCCGAGGCGCGGCGTCCAGGTCAGCATCGTGGACGACGACGACTTCGAGCTGCCAACGGGCGAGCCGGGCGAGATGGTGCTGCGCTTCGAGGAACCCTGGCGCGGCACCATGGGCTATTACAAGATGCCCGAGGCCACACTGGCGTCACGCCGCAACCTGTGGTTCCACACCGGCGACCGGGGCATGCGCGACGCCGACGGCTACCTCTACTTCGTCGACCGCAAGAAGGATTGCATCCGTCGTCGCGGCGAGAACATCTCGGCCTTCGAGGTCGAGCAGATCATCGCCACGCATCCCGGCGTGGCCGACGCCGCGGTCTTCCCGGTGGCGACGGCGAGCAACGACGAGGAGGTGGCGGCAGTGATCGTCACGAAGCCCGGCGCGCAGCTCGACGAGCTGCAGTTGGTCGCGCATTGCCAGCGCAACATGGCCTACTTCATGGTGCCTCGCTACATCCAGTTCCGAGAAGCGCTGCCGACTACCATGAGCCAGAAGGTGGAAAAGTTCAGGCTTCGCCAGGAGCTCGAGGCCGGGCTTTCGCAGGCCTGGGATCGCGAGGCGGCCGGCGTAGTGCTGGCGCGCTAGCGTCGGGCATGTCGGCATTCACCATGTAGCCGCGGTGCAGTTTGGTGAGCGCCGAACTCATCTCGGACACCGCCTTCTCCGCGTCTCGCGCGCGCAGGTGCTTGAGCAGCCGCTTGCGCGAAGGATGCGTGTAGTCCTGCTGCTCGGTCGGGCCGATCGCCTTCACAAACTGGCGGGTGATCTCCATGATCCCTTCGGTCGTCGCAATCAGGACGGGGTTATGCGTGGTCCGTGCCAGCATCACGTGGAAGGCCTGGTGGTGCCGGGTCCGCTCTTCGAAATCGCCGGCCTGCTTCGCGCGCGCGGCGGCCGCGACGTTGGCCTCCAGTGCGTCGATCTCCTCGTCGGTGATGCGCTCGCAGGCTACGCGGATCACCGCGGCGCTCACCGCGATGCGCGCCTCGGTCAGGTGCTGCGGCGTGATCGCGCCGAGGAAGTAGAGATCGCGCATGCCCGCAACGACGGCGTTCGAGCTGCCCGGCAGCACGAAGGCACCGCCGGTTGCGCCCAGTCGCAACTCGACCAGGCCGCTGAGTTCAAGCGCGCGCAGCGCCTCGCGCATGGTATTTCGGCTGACGCCGAACCGCTTGGCCAGCTCGCGCTCCGGTGGGAGCTTGTCGCCGGGACGCAGCTTTCCTTCCGAGATCAGGCGCCGCAACTGGTTGGCCACCTCCTGGAAGATGCGCTGCGGATTGATGGGAACAACGTCGAAGTCGTCGCGGTCGAGGGAGTTGGGCATGAGGCGGATCGTAGCGGCAACGAGCATGTCTGCCGCACATTGACCTAATGGTTGGACCAATAATATGATCGATCAATGAGAAACGCCATCACTTCCACGCTGCAAGGCCAGGTGGCCATCGTCACCGGCGCCGCGCGCGGCCTCGGGCGCGCATACGCGTTGCGGCTCGCGCAACTGGGCGCCGATGTGGTGGTCGCCGACATCGACCTTGAGTCCGCGCGGGAGTTCGGCGAGGGGCTCACGGCATCGGGTGTACCCGAAGAGATCCGCGCCCTGGGCCGCCGCAGCATCGGCGTGCAGGGCGACCTGCGTCGGCGCGAGGGCGCGCGCGCCCTCGTGGAAAGAACGATGGCGGAGTTCGGCCGCATCGACATCCTGGTCAACAACGCCGGTGGGGCCTTCACGCCGGTCGAGCGCAGCCTGGCCTCGCAGATGCCGGACGAGGACAGCGATGCGATGCTGGACGTGAACTACCGCAGCGCTCTCTTCTGCAGCCAGGAGGTATTGCCCGCGATGCGCGCGCAGGGTGCCGGCGTGATCGTGAATATCGCCACCCTGGCCGCGCTCGACCCGTCGCGCGCCGCCGGGCGCCTCGCGCCCTATGCCATCGCGAAGGGAGCGCTGCTTACTCTCACGCGATATCTCGCCCACGAGCTCGGTCCAGAGGGCATTCGCGTCAACTGCATCGCGCCCGGTTCGATGATGACCGAGCGCATTCGCAAGCAGGCGGCCGAGCGTGGCATGCAGAACGAGAAGGAACTCAAGCGCATCCCGCTGCGCCGCTTCGGCGAAGTCGAGGACTGCGCGAACGTGCTGGAGTTCCTGGTCACGCCGTTGTCGGGCTATGTGACGGGGCAGTGCATCTCGGTGTGTGGTGGGCAGGTATTGACGCCATCGTGAGGTCGCTCATGGGCTGTCTCAGCCCATGAACACGCCACCGTTCACGTCCACGCACGTGCCGGTGACGTAGGACGCCTGTTCGCTCGCAAGGAAGAGAACGGCAGCCGCCACTTCGTCCGTGTGCCCCAGCCGCCCCATCGGAATCGCGCGGGTCGCCGCAGTGATGACTTCCGGACTGGAAAGCGAGGACAGTGCAGTCTCGATCCGGCCCGGCGCGACGCAGTTGACGGTGATGCCATCTGGCGCATAGCTGCCCGCCAGGTGCCGCGTGAGTCCGATCAGGGCCGCCTTGGAGGCGGCATAGTCGACGCCGGCCGGTGCCACGAAAGTGCGTCCGGCGCGCGAGGCGATGTTGATGATGCGGCCGAAGCCCCGCTGGCGCATGCCCGGGATCAACTCGCGCGAAAGAATGAATGGCGCGGTGAGATTGACTCGCAGCACGCGCTCCCAGTCTGCGGTCGTTACCTCGGTGGGTGGAACGGGCTGGCCGTTGCGCTTGCTGGAGACGCCGGCGCAGTTGACCAGGATGTCGCCGCCGCCGAACAGTTCCTTCATGCGTGCCGCGACACCCAGCACCTGCGTTTCGTTCCCGATGTCGGCCACTTGCGCATGCACCGGTGCGTGCGGTGTGGACAGCCGGTCCGCCGCGGCTTGAACGCTTTCGCTCACATCCGCCAACAGCACGCGGTGCCCCAGCCCGACGAAGCCGCGAGCGATGGCCAGGCCGATGCCGGCTGCGCCGCCGGTGACGAGTACGGATCTCTGGGTCGGCATGGCTTGACGGCTCCTTCGTGAAACATGGATTGAGGAACGAAGTATAGGCACTGTGATAGCATTGGTCCAACCATTCAACAGTTAGATGTTTTGAGCATGAACAACCGAACATTGCGCGGTCGCGTCGCCATCGTCGGCATCGGCGAGACGACCTACTACCGTCATGGCCAGTCGCCCGATTCCGAGTTCAAGCTGGCGCTCAAGGCGATCCTCGGTGCCTGCCGCGATGCCGGGATCGACCCGCGCGAGATCGATGGCTTCGCCTCGTACAGCAACGATCGCAACGATCCCTCGCGCCTGGCTGCCGCGCTCGGGCTGCGGCAACTGCGCTCCACCACCATGCAGTGGGGGGGCGGGGGCGGCGGCAATTGCGCGGCAGTGGCCAATGGCGCGGCCGCAGTCGCGGGCGGCCTGTCGGACTGCGTCGTCGCGTTCCGTGCGCTGGCACAGGGGCAGTTCGGCCGCTTCGGGCAGGCGCCCACCGGGCCGACGATTTCCGGCGACATGGCCTGGCAGGCGCCCTACGGCGTGCTGTCGCCCGCTCAGAAGTTCGCTATGAAGGCGCGCCGATTCATGCACGATCACGGGGTGAAGCAGGAGGCGCTGCGCGCGATCGCCATGGCGTCCTATGCGCATGCCCAGCGCAACCCGCGAGCGGTGATGCACGGCAAGCCGTTGACCGAGGCGCAGTACGACGATTCGCGCTGGATCGTCGAGCCCTTCCATCTGTTCGATTGCTGCATGGAGAACGATGGGGCGGCCGCGGTGATCATGGTGCCGGCGGAGCGGGCGAAGGACTTTCCCAACAGGCCGGTGTACGTCCTCGGCGCGGCCACCGGGTCGGACGAGCGCGTGGGCGCGGTGCCCCACAACACGCCTAACTACGCGAGCTCCAGCTTCGCCACCGTCGCGCCGAATCTCTACCGCATGGCCGGTGTCACACCGAAGGACGTGGGCGTGGTGCAGAGCTACGAGAACTTCACCGGCGGCGTGCTGATGGCGCTGGCCGAGCACGGCTTCTTCCATCCGGACGAGGCCAACGAATTCCTACGGCTCGAGAACCTGCTGGCACCCAGCGGCAAGCTGCCGCTCAACACCAGCGGTGGCAATCTGGCCGAGTGCTACATGCATGGCTTCGAGCTGGTGCTCGAAGCGGTGCGGCAGGTGCGCGGCACCTCCACCGCGCAGGCGCCGCGCAACGACGTGGCGCTGGTCATCGGCGGGCCGATGGTCACGCCCGTCAGCAATCTCATGCTCGGATCGGAGGCTGCACTGTGAGCGCTCATACCTATCTGCCACCCGGCTTGCCTATTCCGGTCCCCGAGCCGGACGGCCTCTCCAGGCCCTACTGGAGCGGCTTGAGCGAGAACCGCCTGCGAGTGCAGCGCTGCGGCGGTTGCGGCACGTGGCAGTTCGGACCGGAATGGATCTGCCACCACTGCCATCGCTTCGACCCGGACTGGGTCGAGGTCGCGCCGCGCGGCCGCATCTACAGCTGGGAGCGCGTGTGGCACCCAGTGCATCCCTGCCTGAAGGGCGCAGGACCGTACCTCGTGGTGCTGGTGGAGCTGCAGCAGGCCGGCGGCGTGCGCATGCTCGGGAACCTGCTCGGCGATCCGATGCGGCAGGTGGTGATTGGCGCCGAGGTTGAGGGGGTCTTCGAGCACCACCCGCAGGCCGAGCCGTCGTACACGCTGATGCAGTGGCGCTGCGTGGCCTAGGTTCGGCCGGCCTGCCGCTCGGGCTGATCGTCGCGCTCGGGGTCGGGCACGCGGCGTTCGCCGGCAACCGCTTCACGATCACGCTGCACGCAGTCGCGCTGCATGCATCGCCGCTGGCGATCGGCACCCTGCTGGGGCTCGTGATGATCGTTCCGATGCTGGCCGCGGTGAAGATCGGACGCTGGTCGGACCGCATCGGCTACGCGCCCTTCGCGGCCGGCGGCCTGGCGCTGCTGCTGGTGGCCGGCCTGCTGGTCGCCGCATGGCCCTCGATGCCCTCGCTCTATGCCGCGAGCGTGCTGACCGGTACGGGCTACATGTCGGCGCATGTCGCAATCAACCTGGCGATCGGCCGCGCCAGCGCACCGCAGCGCCGCACGGATGCCTTCTCCGTGATGGCCGTCGTGTTCTCGCTGTCGGGGCTCACGGGGCCGATGCTGGCGGGTGTGGTCATCGATCATTCCGGGCATCGCTGGTCCTTTCTGGCCTTGTGCGCCTTCGCGCTCGCGAGCTTGGCGCTGTTGCGCCGCGCGGCCTCCCGATATCGTCTGCCGCCGTCGGGGGAGGGCGCTCAGGCGCGGCCGCGCGTCGGCGACTTGCTGACCCAAGGACCGCTGCGCGCGGTGTTCTTTGTCAGTGGGCTGCTTTCGATGGGCTGGGACCTGTTCACTTTTCTGGCACCGCTGCAGGGCGTGCGGGCCGGCTTGAGCGCGACCAGCACCGGCGCGCTGATGGGCCTCTTCGGCGTCGGGACCTTTGCGATCCGACTGCTGCTGCCGCGCATCTCGCGCGGCGCGGGCGAATGGGGCACGATGGGTGGCGCCTTGTTCGTCACGGCGCTGGGGTACCTGGCCTTCCCGCTCCTGAGCGACTTCGGGCCGCTGATGGTCGCGTCCTTCCTGCTCGGGATGAGCCTGGGTTGCGGGCAACCCGTCTCGATGGCACTCGTTCACAGGCATTCGCCCGAGGACCGCATTGGCGAGGCGGTCGGCGTGCGTTCCACCATCACCAGCGCGAGCCAGACCTTCCTGCCAATGCTGTTCGGCGCGCTGGGCTCGGCCGTCGGGATGATCGCGGTGTTCTGGGCGGTCTCGGTGCTGCTGGCGGCGGGCGGTGCCTTCGCTATCCGGCGACGCTGACCCGCCGCCGGAGCAGCGGGGCGAAGCCTGCGCCCACAACGGACAGGGCGGCCGCAGGCAGCAGCAGCGGGGCGGCATACGCTTGGAGCCAATCGCTCGGTGTGGTGGTCTTCGGCGGCTCGGTCGATGCCAGCCGCCGCCATGCCCCACAGTGCGCGCCAGGCCAGCAGCGCGTCGAAGAAGTCCGCGCGTGCCGCGGCTGCCGAAGTGAGGCCGCAGCCGACGAGCGCAAACGTCATCAAGCGCTGCTTGCCGAAGCGGTCCGCGAGCGGACAACAGCTGCATCAGTCCATAGGCGACTGCAAAGGCGACGATGAGGCGGACTGCATCGCCCGCGCCGCGGTGAAATTCGAGAGCGAAGCGCGGCAGCGGCGAATCGCACACCCGAAGCGCCGCGGCGCTGAAGAAGGCTGCCGCCGCGAGCAGGCGGACTCGCGCGCCGGGTGCAGCGCTCATTGCCAACGCTCGAGCACGTCGGCTGCAGGCGTTGGCTGTTTCGGCGCCGGTCCCTGAATCTGCGAAGGCGTGCGGGAGAAGCGCGGGGCAGGCGCCGGCTGGCGGACGCCTTCCACCTCTACGAACGTGTTGCGCGCTCGGTTGTGCGGATGCACCTGTGCCCGCGACAGGGGCAGCACGGGGGCGAAGCACACGTCGGTGCCTTCCAGTGCGGCCGTCCATTCCTGCTGCGTCTTCTGCTTGAAGACGCGGGCGAACTCATCGTGCAGCCGGGGCCATTGCGCGCGATCGTTCTGCGCGCGGTGCAGCTCGGCCGGAAGTCCGACACGCTCGCAGAACTCCGAGAAGAACTGCGGCTCGATCGCACCGAGCGTGACATGCTCCCCGTCCGCGGTCTCATACACGCGGTAGTAGGGCGCACCGCCGTCGAGCAGATTGCTGCCGCGCGTTTCGCCGAACACGCCGCGCATCTGCTGGCTCACGAAATTGGTCATCAGTGAGGCGGCGCCGTCGCTCATGGCTGCGTCCACCACCTGGCCGCGACCGGAAAGGCCCGCCTCGCGCAGCGCCGCCAGGACGCCGACGATGAGGTAAAGGCTGCCGCCGCCGTAGTCGCCGATCAGGTTCAGCGGCGGCACGGGCGCGCCGTCCTTCGGCCCGATCGCATGGAGCGCGCCGCTGATCGCGATGTAGTTGAGGTCATGGCCGGCAGATTGCGCGAGCGGTCCCTCCTGGCCCCAGCCCGTCATGCGGCCGTAGACGATGCGCGGGTTGCGCGTGAGCACCGTGTCGGGGCCGAATCCGAGGCGCTCCATCACGCCGGGGCGGTAGCCTTCGATCAACACGTCGGCCTTCTCCAGCAGCTTGAACACCTGCTCGCGCGCGGCGGCGTCCTTCAGGTCGGCCAGCACCACGCTGCGGCCCCGGCCGGTGATGTTGTGCGGCTCGCCCAGCTTCTTGCCGGGCCGGTCGATGGTGACGACATCCGCGCCCATGTCGGACAGCAGCATGCAAGCGAACGGACCGGGGCCGATGCCGGCGAACTCGACAACGCGCAGGCCGCGCAAGGGGCCGGAAGGGGATTCGGTCTTCATCCAGTTTCTCCAGGGTTTCGAGATGTTCAGGCCAAAAGCAGCAGGGCGGCCTCGCGGGCGGATTGCCCGACGCGCACGCCCTTGTCGCGGGCGATGCGGTTGGCGGCGCTGATCACGCCGTCGAAGTAGGTACTCTGGCCATCGCCCATGCGTGCGGTGAGCGCACTCACGCTGGCACCGGCAATGCCGTCGGGCTCTACGGCCTCGAGCGCGCTCAGGCCGCTACCGTTCTTGCCGCCGCCGCCGTCGGAGCAGATGAAGGCCCAGGGGCGGAAGTCGCGGAAGTAGCCGACCACGCTGCGCCCGGTGTGGCCGGCGGTGCACAGGACATTGCGCTCGCGGTCCTCGGGCCGGGCGTAGGCGATGGAATCGGTGCACACGATGCTGCGGCCGCTATCGGCCGTGTGCACCACGAGTCGGCGCGCGGGATCGAAGGTCGCGGGCTTATTCTCGCCCGTCAGCATGCAGCGCGCGGCATCGCGTACCGTCATGCCTGGCGTGATGCCCAGCGCCTGCGCTGCGTCGTTCACACGGCTGACGATGCCGTGGTCGTACAGATCGGCGCCGTTGCCCATCTCGGCGGTCATCACGTCGGCTGCGGCGGCCGGCACGCCCAGTGCCTCGTAGTACCACAGGCCCGCGATGCCCGCGCCATCCTTGCCGATCGCACAGTCCAGCCCGATGACGGCCTGCGGCCTCGCCAGCATCACCATGCGGGCGCAAAGCACGCCGCTGTATGAGGCGTTGACGACCACGTCGCCGACGGTATCGGGCGCGTGGGCCACACGGCTCTCGACATAGGTCGCGGAATCGAAGACCAGCACGCGGCCGGCGGGAAGATGGTGGATCGTGGGAGGGTTGGCCATGGATGAAGTGTAATGGTCAGTCCATTGCAAGTCTACGAAATTGAGCTGTCAGACCCTTGGTGCCCTTGGGCTATCCTCGGTCAACACAACTTTGACGACCCAAGTGATGCAACCCATTCCGCAGCTGTCCTTCCAGGAGGTGAAGACGCGTCGCGTCTTCGAGGAGATCTGCGAGCAGATCCGAAAGCGCCTAGCCTCCGGCATGCTCAAGCCCGGTGACAAGCTGCCGGCCGAACGCGACCTGGCGGTGGAGTTCCAGGTCAGCCGGCCCGCGGTGCGCGAGGCGCTGCGCACCCTGGAGATCTCCGGCGTCGTATCCCTGCAGAAGGGCGTGAAAGGCGGCGCCTTTATCCGCGACGGCAACCCGGCGTTGCTCACGCAGTCGCTGCAGGATCTGATGTTCCTGGGCCGTGTGTCGCTGGCCGGTCTGGTCGAGGCGCGGCGGCTCATCAACGGCATGGTGATCCAGCTGGCCTGCGAGCGCGCGACGGAGGAGGATTTTGCCGCCATCGAGCAGAACATGATGGAGATCGAGAAGAGCGAAGATTTACCCAAGCGCGCCGACGCGGGCGTGCGCTTCTTCGGTCTGATCGCCCGGGCCACGCGCAACGAAGTGCTGGCGATGCTGGTCGATTCGCTGTCGGACATCATCCGCTACGTGATCGACCAGACCGGCCGCAAGGCGCGCCCCGAGTTGGTGCCGGTGCGTCGGCGCATCCTGAAGGCCTTGCGAGCGCGCGATGCGAAGGCCGCGGCCAAAGGAATGGACGAGTACCTGACGATCGTGCAGGAAGGCATGGATGCCGTGCCCGCGTCGGTGCCCGCGCCCGCCCGCAAGACTTCTCGCTGATTTCCCACTGATCCCCCGCCCCGAGCGAGGGCTCGTCCCGGCCCAGGGGCTTGACAGGTGCTCTTCGCTGTTTAGAATGGTCAAACCATTCACATATAGTGGTTCAACCTTCCACGCATTCCCACCGAGGACCCCTGTCATGACCGAGATCGTCGTCAACGAAGCCAACCAATGGCGCCTGAACACCCCCGGCTCTGCCGGTTGGGAGAAGTCGCCGCAGCCCGGAGCCGCCAACAAGTACCTGATGATCTCGGCGGACACGCATGCCAACGAGCCCGGCAACCTGTGGGCCGAGCGCATCGACGCCAAGTACCGCGACCGCCTGCCCAAGGTGTGGATCGACGAGAAGGGCGTGCAGTGGCGCAAGATGGAAGCGTCGGAGCAGCCTGACCGCCTCATCCTTGCCAAGCTCGAGGGCGAGGACCTGGCCCGCTCCAAGGCTGGCGCGACCGCTTCCGAGCGCGGCCCCAGCGTGGAGCAGCGGCTGAACGACCTGGAACTCGACGGCATCGATGGCGAGATCATCTTCCCCGGCAAGGGCCTGGGCATGTGGTACACGTTCGATCCCGACTTTGCCCACGCGCAGTGCGAGGTCTACAACACCTGGGCCTGGGAGAACTTCGGCCCCCACGTCGAGCGCCTGTCGCCGGCCGCGGCGCTGGCCACCGGCAACATCGAAGCGACGCTCAAGGAGATCGACCGCTGCCTGAAGCTGGGCTTCCGTCACTTCACGCTGCCATGCAAGCCGCTGTTCGGCCCGCCCAAGACCAACGAGCTCAACTACAACAAGGTGGAGTTCGACCCGATGTGGGCGCGCTTCGTCGAGGCGGGCGTGCCGGCGACGTTCCACGTCTCCACCGGCAAGGACCCGCGCACGACGCGCGGCAATGGCGGCGCGGTGGTGAACTACGTGGTGCACTCGCTGTCGCCAACTCTTGAGCCGCTGGTGAACATCTGCGCCTCGGGCGTGGCCGAGCGCTTCCCAGACCTGCGCTTCGGCAGTGTCGAGGCCGGCATCGGCTGGGTGCCATGGATGCTGGACGCAATGGACGAGGCTTACCTGAAGCACCACTTCTGGGTACGGCCCAAGCTGAAAATGCTGCCCTCGGACTACTTCAAGGCGCGCGGCTTCGCGACTTTCGGGGAGGACCGCGCCGGCCTCGGCCTGATGGAGGAACATGGGCTGCAGGACAACTTCATGTGGGCCAACGACTACCCGCACCACGAGGGCACCTGGCCGCACTCGGCCCAGGCCATCGAGCGCCAGATGGGCCATATGAGCGAGGTGTCGCGCCGCAAGGTGCTGGGTGAGAACGCCGCGCGCGTTTTCGGCTTCAAGGAAGCCGCCGCCAAGTACGGCTACCAGTTCTGACGGGGCGATGACGACCTTCACGCCCTTCCATCCCGGGCACGAAGGGCTGGAGGCGGACGCATCCCGCTACGTGGACGTGGCGAGCCTGCCCTGGAAGCCAACGCCCACGCCCGGCATCGAGATGAAGGTGCTGATGCAGGACGACGCCAGCGGGCTGCTGACAGCGCTGTTCCGCTGGCAGCCGGGCACGCAATTGCCGCTGCACGAGCACGTGGAGGTCGAGCAGACCTACGTGCTCGAGGGCAGCATCGTCGACGACGAAGGCGAGGTGCGCGAGGGCGACTTCGTCTGGCGCCCGAAGGGCAACCGGCACCTGGCCCGATCGCCCGGCGGCGCGCTGGTGCTGTCCTTCTTCCTCAAGCCCAACCGCTTCCTCGAGGGGGAGCATGCCGGCAAGGAACTCAAGTGACGATCTACCGATGCGCGCTGTTCAGCCGGCGTGCGGATGTGACGCGGGCGCAGTTCAAGAGCCACTGGCTCGACGTGCACGGACCGCTGGCGGCCCGTCTGCCTGGCCTGGGCACCTACCGGCAGAACCATATCCGCGAGCGACTGTATGAAGCGCCGGGCTCGCCGCTGCAGGCGATCGACGGCATCGCGCAGCTGTCCTTTCCGAGCATCGCTGCGATGGAAGTGTCCGATGCGTCGCCCCAGTACGCGGCCTGCAAGCTCGACATTCCCAAATTTCATGGCGGGATCACCATCCTCGTGATCGAGGCCGATGAGTTGATGCCGGGATCGGCGACGCCGGCCAAGCTGATGTGGGTGTCGACCTGCCGCGCCGACGCCACGCCGGGCGGTCTGCGCGAGCGCTGGCTGGCAGCGCACCGTGACGCTGCGTGCGAGCTGCCCGGTGCCCGCCGCTTCGTGGAGAACTTCGTAGTGGATCGTGCGCATCCCGTGGCGGCCGGCGTGCCGTCGGGCGACCCATCAGGCGCCGAGGCGGTGGGCGAGCTGTGGTTCGACGATGCCGCTTCGGCGCGCGCGGCGCTGGAATCGCCCGCCGGCCGCGGGCTGGTCTTCGAGGACCCGCTGCTTGAGTCCGTGGCCGTGTATCTCGTGCAGGAAGTGAAGATCGTGTGAGCGGGACGTCCTCTCGCCAGTGGGATGGCGTGGACGCGGCCGACGTGGTGGTGGTCGGCGGCGGCGCTTCCGGGCTCGCTGCCGCCATCGAGGCGGCTGCCGCAGGCGCCAGCGTGCTGGTGCTGGAGAAGAACCCGGTCCCGGGCGGCAGCAGCCGGCTGTCCGTCGGCTCCATCAATGCTGCGGGCTCGCGCCTGCAGCAGCGCGCCGGCATCGTCGATTCGCCCGACGAGCACTTCGAGGACATGGACCATTTCATGGGCCCGTTCGCGTCGCAGGAGAACCGCGCGTTCCGGCGCCTGCTGGTGGACAACGCGGCCGACACGCTGCACTGGCTGATGTCGCTGGGGCTGAGCTTCTACGGGCCCACTGCCGATCCCCCGCACCGCCATCCTCGCATGCACAACGTGCTGCCGAACTCGCGAGCCTATCCCTACTACCTGTCGAGGGAGGCGAAGCGCCGCGGCGCGCGGGTGTTGTGCGGTGCCCGGGCGACCGAACTGCTGCGCGCGGATGACGGCGGTGTAGGGGGCGTCGAAGCGCTCATCGACGGGCGGCGTGTGGAGATCACCGCGCGGCGCGGCGTGATCCTCTGCTCCGGCGACTACAGCAACGGAGCTGCGCTGAAGGCACGTTTTCGGCCGGAGCTAGCGCACGTCCCGGGCGTCAACCCGACGGCGACCGGCGACGGCCACCGGCTGGCCGAAGCGATCGGCGCGCGCATCGTCAACGGCGAGGTGGTCTTCGGCCCCGGCCTGCGCTTCGGCGCGCCGGCGAGACCGAGCCTGGTACAGCGGCTGCCGCCTTCATGGGCGCTCGGCAAGCTCATGGCGCTGGCGCTCGCGGCACTGCCGGCCGCGCTCTTTCGTCCCTTCGTGATGTCCTTCATGACCGCCTCGCTGGGGCCGGAAGCAAGCCTGGTGCGCAGCGGCGCCGTGCTGGTCAACCGCGACGGCGAGTGCTTCGCCGACGAACAGCTGGCACCCGGTCTCGCGATCGCCGCGCAGCCGGGCGGGCAGGCTTGGCTGGTGTTCGACGATGCGCTCGCGCGCAGGTTCTCGGCGCCGCCGCACCATGTCTCGACCGCTCCGGGTGTCGCCTTCGCCTACCTGCCGGACTACCGGCGGCATCGCAAGGACCTGTATCGCACTGGCACCACCGCAGCGGCGCTGGCTCGTGCGATGGGACTGCCGGCCGATGCGCTCGAAAGCACCTTGAGGAGTCGCCAATGGCAATCGCCGCTGCATGCGCTCGGCCCATTGGAGGCAAGGATCGTCATCACCGATGGCGGACTGGCGGTCAACGGCTCGCACCAGGTGCTGCGTGCGGATGACAGCATGATTCCCAGGCTCTACGCGGCGGGCGCCGCAGGGCAGGGCGGCGCGCTTCTGGCCGGCAACGGCCATCACATCTGCTGGGCAGTGACGTCGGGGAGGCGGGCAGGACGATTCGCGGCGACCGCTGCCGCATGACTCACTGCTTGCGCGAGTTCCAGAGTTCCATGTAGTTCGCTTGCAGGCGTTCCAGGAACTTGTTCATCTCGGCGACCGCTGCATCGGCGTCACGTGCACGCAGGTGCTTGAGCAGCCGGCGGCGCGAGGGCAGGGTGTAGGGGTTGTCGCTCGGGCCGATGGCCTTGACGAACTCGCGCATCACTTCCATCACACCTTCCATCGTGATCTCGATGATGGGGTTGCGGGTGGCTGCGGCCAACAGGTTGTGGAACTCGCGATGCAAGTCCGCGCGCTCCTCGAAGTTGCCGGCCTTGTCGGCCTTGGTGGCCTGTGCCACGTTGAGTTCGAGCGCCTTCAGATCGTCTTCGGTCAGGCGCTCGCAGGCCACCCGCACCACGATCTCGCTCAGCCAGACGCGCGCCTCGGTGAGATGCGCGGGCTTGATGGCGCCGAGGTGATAGAGGTCCCGCAGGCCGTTGACGACCACGCCGGAGTTGCCCGGAAGCACGAAGGCGCCGCCGGCGGCGCCCTTGCGCAGCTCGATCATTCCGCTCAGTTCGAGGGCACGCAGCGCCTCGCGAAGCGTGTTGCGGCTGACCTTGAATTTTGCGGAGAGATCGCGTTCGGCGGGGAGGCGGTCGCCGGGCTTGAGCCGGCCGGTGGCCACCAGGTCGCGGATCTGCGCCGCGATCTCTTCGAACGCGCGCGAGGGTGCGATGGGCTCGAATCCAAGGGAGGATTCGAAGGCTTCTTTCGTGCGGAGGTCTGCGTGGCTCACGGCGCGGATTCTAGCCCCTCGCCCCGTTCAACCGGCCAGCGGAAACGCCGCCGCGAGCAGTTCATTGGCGATCCTGACGACCGCCGGGCCGTCCTTGTCAGACTCGGCCAGGGCCTTGTGCCAAGCGGGATCGGCGCGGAAAGCCGCCCATGCGCGGTCGCGCTCCTCGTGCGATTCCCACTGGAGCATGTACTTGACCTGCATGTTGTCTTCGCCGACGGCAACGGTGAAGACCGGCGTCACGCGGCGGATGCTGTATTTCTCGAACAGTCCGAGGGTGGTCGTCTCGAAGCGCTTGAGGACTGCGGGCAACTTGCCCGGAGCGCAGGTATAGGTGCGGAATTCGTAGAACACGGGGTGAATCCTTTACTAGAGCGGACGCGAGGCGAGCAGCGGCCCGTCCTCGTACTGAAGGACGACGAGTTCGACCGGTATGCCGCACTCGAACGGCTTGCCATCCCGCTCGACGAGACGGGTGGCGATGCGCAGGCCGATGTCGAGGTCGACCACGCACACGGCATAGGGCGCTTCGTCCACGAACACCTTGGGTGCGGCATGGATACGTGTCCATGAATAGAGCATGCCGCGCTGTCCGAGCTCTTTCCACAGCATCCGCGGCGACCAGCAATGCGGGCACACCGGCTTGGGCGGGAAGGTGAACTTGCCGCAGGCCTCGCAGCAGGTGCTTTGCCAGCGGCCGTCGCGAAGGCCTTCCCAGAAGGTCTGCGTGAAGGCCGACACGCGCGGCGGATAGGCGCGCGCACGTGCGACGGGAATCATCTCGAGCGTCATCGTTGGGCCTCCATCACGTGGACAAGGGCGGCGTTGTAGTTGCCGAGTTCGCCGGTAGTCAGGCCCAGGCGTGCACCCGCGACCTGGCGTTCGCCGGCGCGGCCACGCAGCTGGTCGGCCATCTCGCAGTAGTTGTAGAGCGATGTGACGTACGCCGGATGGCCGCGCGAGGTCAGGCCGCCAGAGGTCGAGATCGGAATCTGCCCGCCGAGCTTTGTGCTGCCGTCGGCGGCGGCAGGTGCGCCTTCGCCGCGCCGGAAGAAGCCCACCGCCTCGCTCACCAGCACCTCGACGATGGTGCAGGGCGCATAGAACTCGGCCACGTTGATGTCCTTCGCGGAGAGCCCTGCCTGCGCGTACGCCGTGGCGGCCGCCTGCTTTGCGGCGATCAGCTCGGTCATGTCGTTCGGCACCTCGTTGATCTGGTGCGAGCCGTCATGGCAGAAGCCGCGCCCGCGCACCAGTGCATAGGGGCGGCCGAGCGACTTCGCGACCTCCTCGGACGCCAGCACGAGGCAGGCCGCGCCGTCGCTGCGGCCCGGCACGTCATAGAGGCCCAGCGGCTCCACGATCGGTCGCTGCTCCAGCACCTCCGGCAGGGTGATCGGCTTGCGGTATTGCGCCAGCGGGTTCATCGAGGCATGCCAGCGGTTCTTGACAGCGACCGCACCCAGCTGCTCGCGCGTGGCGCCGTATTCGTGCATGTAGCGCATGGCATCCATGGCGTACCAGCTGATGGGGATGAAGCCGCCCGAGGCATGGAAGTCCACGTCGCCCGTGGTGCGCATGCTGCTCATCGCGTGCTCGGAGGCCGGCGTGGCCGCCTCCATGTTGATGCCCAGCGCGAGCGCGACCTCGGTGCGGCCGAGCAGGATCTCGTCGCAGGCCCGGTCGAAGCAGACAGCGCCAGTCATGCCGTTGCCCATCACCTCCAGCACGCTGCCGGTGCATTGCAGGCGCAGATGGCTGACCAGGAAAGTGGAGAAGTACTTCTGCAGCGTGTAGGGCCTGGGCAGCGTCAGCACCAGACTGCCGATGTCCTTCTTCTCGACGCCGGCGTCCGCGACTGCCTCGACCACCAGCTTGGTCATGATCTCCTGCTCCAGCACCTGCAGCGGCTCTTCCGCCTTGGTCTGGTGGCGGCCGACCGGGATCGCGCTGGTGCCAATGATGGCAACTCGACGAGTCATTGGGTGGGTCCCCTTGGTTGAAATGGTAGGCCAGTATATCTATAATGGTCTAACCATTCAACTTCTGGAACAAACCCGTGACGAACCCGAACCTCGCGTCCGCCGACACGCAGAACGCCTTCGACGTGCGGGCCTTCCGCAGCGCGCTCGGCAGCTTCCCGACTGGCGTCGCCATCATCACCACCACTGGCTCCGATGGAAAACCGATCGGACTCACCTGCAACTCTTTCAGCTCGGTGTCGCTGGAGCCGCCGCTGGTGTCCTGGGGCCTGCGACTGGCCAGCAAGAGCCTGGAGGACTTCCGTCAGAGCGGTGCCTTCGCGATCAATGTGCTGGCGGAGGACCAGAAGGAGCTGTCGGCGCGCTTCGCCAGTGGTGCCGTCGTCGACAAGTTCGATGGCGTGGCATGGACGTCGGGCCACCGCGGGCTGCCGGTGATCGCCGGCAGCGTGGCCACCTTCGAATGCGACAAGTTCGCCGAGCACCTCGCCGGCGACCACGCGCTCTTCCTCGGCCAGGTGGCGAAGTTCGACCACGGCCGGCAGGAAGCCTCGCTGGTGTTCTACAAGGGCGCCTACATGATGCTGGCGCAGTCGCTGCGTGAGTTGGCCGCGAGCGGACAGCTCGATTCGCTCCACCTCGACCAGGCGCGGCGGCTGATCAATTGCATGCTGCTGCGCCTGGCATGCCAGAACGGCGCGACGGAGGACTTCGACGCCATCGAGAGCAACATCGCCGAGATCGAAAACTATCAGGATGCAGCGCATCGCGCCGAGGCCAGCATCGAGTTCTTCCGCTTGGTTACCAAGGCCGCGCACAACGACGTGCTGGTGGTCGTGGCGGAGACGCTCACGACGCTGCTGCGGCATGTGCTGCAGACCGATTCCACACTTCGGGCCCGTCCTGAGCTCGTGCCGGTGCGCCGGAAGATCCTCGCGCACATGCGCGAGCGCGACCCCGACGCGGCGGAAGCCGAAATGAGCCACTACTTCGACCAGCTTCGCCGCGGTGCCGCAGCGCAGGAGACCCTCGCATGAAAATGAATGAACTACCCACGACGGAATGTGACGTGCTGGTGATCGGCTCGGGCGCCGGTGGCCTCTCGACCGCCATCACTGCCACGAAGAACGGCCTGGATGTCATCGTCGTCGAGAAGGAGCCGGTGTTCGGCGGCACCACTGCCTTTTCCGGCGGCGTGCTGTGGATTCCGCTGTCGCCGCATGCGAAGAAGGCCGGCTACGCCGATACGCGCGAGGCCGTCATTCGCTACATGAAGGCCGAAACGGGGCGCTGGTACGACGCTCCGGCGGTCGAGGCTTTCATCGACAGGGGCCCCGAGATGGTGGAGTTCTTCGAAAGTGAGACGGAGGTGCGATTCATCCCCACGCTCTACCCCGACTACCATCCCGACGCGGCCGGCGGCGTGGACATCGGACGTTCCATCCTTGCTGCGCCTTACGACATCCGCGCGCTGGGGCCGGATATGGCTCGGCTGCGCCAGCCGCTCGCGACCATCACCTTCATCGGGATGATGTTCAACTCCGCCAACGCGGATCTCAAGCATTTCTTCCGCTTCAGCAAGTCCTTTGCTTCGTTCCAGTACGTCGTCAAGCGCCTGCTCAACCATGTGAAGGAACTGGTGCTCTATCGGCGCGGTATCAATGTGACGAGCGGCAATGCATTGGCGGCGCGGCTGGCGAAATCGGCGCTCGACCTGAAGATTCCGATTCGCACGAGCACGCCGGCGCAGGAACTGATCATCGAAAACGGTCGCGTCATCGGTGCACTGGTGAAGGGGCCAGAAGGCTTGCAGCGCATCGTCGCTCGCAAGGGCGTGGTGTTGGCCGGCGGCGGTTTCTCGCATGACCTGCAGCGCATCGCCCAGGCCTACCCGCACGTGCGCGCAGGTGGCGAGCATTTCTCACCGGTGCCCCGGGGCAATACCGGCGACGGTGCACGCATGGCCGAGAAGGTGGGCGGGCGCGTGGAGATTCGCTTCAGCTCGCCGGCCGCCTGGATGCCGACATCGAAGGTGCCGCTGGGCAACGGTGAGTACGGCGCCTTTCCGCATCTGCTGGACCGCTACAAGCCCGGCATCATCGGCGTGCTGACGAACGGCAGGCGCTTCACCAACGAATCGAACTCGTACCACGACGTGGGCGCGGCGATGGTCGCGTCAGGGCAGGGCGCAGACACCGGCATGTGGCTGGTCTGCGACCAGGCCACGATTGGCAAGTACGGCATGGGCTATGCCAAGCCGGCGCCGATGCCGCTCGGGCCGCTGGTGCGCAACGGCTATCTGCTCAAAGGCGCCACGGTGCGCGAGTTGGCCCAGAAGGCCGGCATCGACCCGGCCGGGCTTGAGCGGACGGTGCGCGAGTACAACGAAGGCGCGGTGCACGGTGAAGATCGCCAGTTCGGCCGCGGCACGACCTCTTTCAACCGCTACCTCGCGGACCCGGACAACAAGCCGAATCCCTGTGTGGCGCCGATCGGCCGGGGTCCCTATTACGCGCTGCGCGTGGTGATGGGCGACCTGGGCACCTTCGATGGCATCGCCACCGACGTGGTGGGGCGCGTGCTCGATGCGCAGCGCCAGCCGATCGTGGGCCTCTACGCGGTGGGTAACGACCGCGCCAGCGTGATGGGTGGCAACTACCCGGGCGCCGGTATCACGCTGGGGCCGATCATGACCTTCGGCTACATCACCGGGCGCCACTTGGCCGGGCTGGAGGCGGCGCTTTCTTCAACGACCAACATGACTCCCACGACCGAAAGTCAAGCCGATGTCATACCCGCCTAAGCCGTTGGTCGATCAGCGCATCTACACGATCCGGCTGCGCAAGATGCCGGAATTCCTCGAGGTCTTCAACCGGATGGCTCTGCCGTTCCTGATGGAGACGCTGGGTACGCCGCTGGGCTTCTACGTGAGCCATGTCGGCCCGCTCAACCAGTTCGTGCATCTTTGGGGCTATGACGACCTGGCCGACTACGAACGGCGCTGCCAGGCGCGCGATGCGCACCCAGACTTCCCTGCCTATTTGAAAGCGTCTGAGCACCTGATCACGGCGCAGGAGACGCGGCTGATCAAGGCAGTCCCGATGACAGGCTGGAGATCTCCCACCTGAAGGTCAGGATGAGGGACTGAAAACTTCAATGAGTCCCTACAGCTACTACTACACAAAGCTATACCGTTCAGAGTGGTACTTGGCCAGCGGCACCTTCATCTCCCCCAGCGCCGCTTCGATCGCGTCGAGCATCACATCGGGTCCGCAGATGAAATACTCGTGAGCCGCGTAGTTCGGCGGGAGGTGGCGCTTGAACACCTCCACCGTGATGCGGCCTTTTTCACCCGTCCAACCTTCAGGCGGGTTCGAGAGCACGTGGACCAACGTCAGGTCGACCCGCTTCGCCAGCACGTCCAGTTCTTCCCGGAAGGTCACCGACTCCCAATCCTTGCTGCCATAGATCAGGATCAGCGGCCGCTTGTCCCCGCGATCCGCGAAGGTGCGGATGATGCTCATCATCGGCGTGATGCCGATGCCCCCAGCGATGAGCACGTGCATGTCGGCCGGGTTGCCTGTGGTGAATGCGCCGTAGGGACCGTCCAGATAGACGCGCGTGCCAACCGGCACCTTGGGGATTTCGTTCGTGAAATCCCCGAGCTTGCGGATGGTCATCTCGACGCGTCCATCCGCGGCTTCGGCGCTCGACGAGAAGGAAAACGGATGGCCGGTGATCTTGAAAGGGCTGCCCCATAGCGTCAACCAACCGAACTGGCCCGGTCTGAAGCGAAAGCCCGCATGCCCCTCGGGCCGCATCACGAGGGTTGTCGTATCGCCGCGTTCCTGGCGAACTTCCGACACGCGATAGGGCCGCCGCAGCATGAAGAGCGGCTTCAAGATGCGCACGTAGGCCAGCAGGGCAATCCAGAAGAGCGTCATGCCGATCCAGAGGGCGCGCTTCATGGGGTCGATCAGATAGAAGCCCCAGCCCACCATGTGGAGCAATCCGCCACCGATGGCCAGCAGGGCAAGCAGGATGTGCGTGATGTGCCAAAGCTCGTAGCTGATCTTCAGGCGCACACGCCACAGCGCCATGACCACGAGCGTGACGACCGAGCCGAGCGAAAGCACCGCGAAGACGGCGCCCATGGGCACATCGGCCAGCGTCTCGGGCGGCGCGAGCTTGTCGGAGCCGGTGGCGATCAGGATGAGTGGATGCGCCACCACGAGCGCCACGGCGATGAGCGAGATGCGCCGGTGAAAGTGGTAGATGACATCTTCGCCCCAGGGATCGGTGACATACCTGAAGCGCGCGGTGAGCCCGAACTGAAGTCCCATCATTGCGAGGCCGGTGTAGCCGAGCCCCACCGAGAACTCGGTCCAGAAATTGCGGCTCGGTGGCAGGGTGCCGGTCAGCAGCGCGAGCATGGGCGCGAGGATGAACAGCAGGTAGATGACTGCCCAGACGGCCTTTCGCAGGAGATCGCGGTTCGTCATGTGTCGACGCGTCAGATCAAATGCATGTCCTGAGAAGCAGCGGCGGCCCCAGCGCGAGCACTGCGCTGGCAAAGGCCACGATGGTCGACCACACGATCACGTCGTGCAGGAAGCTACCAGTCTTGCCAGCGTCTGCATTCGGTGTCTGCCTGGCGAACTTCAGCCACATCCAGCCGATGACGAGCAGGTGCGCGATGAACACGATGACGAGGCTCCAGCGGAGCACGGCTGTCGGCCAGCCGAAGGCACATCCGACCGCATGAAGCGCATAGAGTACCGACAGCGCAAGACACCACACACCGAAGCCGCCCGCAAGCCACCAGATGCGTCGGGGCGGCACGATCGCGCTGGTGGCGGCGTTCATGGGCGGGCCCCGAGTACGGTCACCAGTGAGGGCAAGGCAAGCACGAGTCCCACCGCGATGATGCCCGTGACCAGCGTGTAGCCAACCCAGAGTTGCGTCAGACGCAGGTCGCTCGAACGGCGCTGCGAAATGTAGCCATTGCGCACACGCTGGAAGTTGCTGAAGAGAAACAGCAGTCCGGCGCCGGCATGAAAGGCGACGTAGCCCAGGAGCACCGATGCCGTCGCCCCGAGCGCATGCTCTCGCGGGCTCGGAGTCACGCCCAGGATCATCTGCACGATGGCTGCAACGGCAGCGATCAGCGCAATCGCGGTGAGGCCCATCCAGGCTGATGCCTTGCCGCTGGCGGCCACCACTTTGAGCGAGCCGCGTGTCGAGACTGCCGCAATGACAAGCGACACGATGGCGCCGAATGCAAGACTCCAGCTGGGTGTCGGCGGCGTCATCTTCTGCCAGTCCCCGCCCGCCAGCCAGAGATAGAAGGTGCCAAAAATGAGCGATGTGAACAGCGTGCCGTTCGCGAAGAGGGCGCAGATCATCGCGAGGTAGGACGGCGTGCTGGCGACCTCGGTGTGCGGCGGCACTTCGACGCCGAGCCCGACTGGCAACGGCCCGTGGTCGCGCGACAGCCCCGCGCGACTGCCCGCATGGACGAACAGTCCGAAGGTGACGAGCGCCAACACGAGCGACAGCCAGTAAGCCTTGAACAGGAAGCCCAGGACCACGCCGCCGGTGACGATCGCCGTGACCAGCGGCAGGTAGGTGGGATTGGGCAGGACGATCACCTGATCCGGCTTGCCGCTGGTGATGTGGACACCCAGCGTCTCTTGCCATCCGTTGCGCGCAAAGCCGAGGTAGCCCTCGCCGCGCGCCAGCGACAAGGCTAGCTCGCCCCTTGGCACGCTGTCGGTCTGTGGACCCGCGTGCGGAATTGAGGCGAACGCATACGACGCCGGCGGCAGCGCCATGGCCCATTCGAAAGTCGCTGCCTTCCAGGGGTCTCGCCGCACGCGGCGTCCGAAGCGCAACTGCACGACAAGATCGATAAGGAGCAGGCCGAAGCCGATCGTCATCACGAACCCCCCGACGGATGACAACAGGTTCAGCCAGTTCCAGCCTTCGTCGCCGCGGTAGGTATAGACGCGCCGCGGCATGCCGAGCAGGCCCGTCAGGTGCATCAGGAAGAAGGTCATGTTGAAGCCGATGAAGATCAGCCAGAACGCGGGCACGGCCAATCGATGCACGGCCGTGCGCCCGGTGACCAGAGGCAGCCAGTAGTAGATCGCGGCCATCATCGGAAACGCGAGCGCTCCTGCCACCACGTAGTGCATGTGCGCGACGACGAAGTAAGTGTCATGCGCCTGCCAGTCGAAGGGCACCATCGCGAGCATCACGCCGGTCAACCCGCCCATCGCGAAGATGAAGAAGAAGCCGAAGATGTAGAGCATCGGCACGCCCCAGCGCGGCTTGCCGTGCGACAGCGTCGCGAGCCACGCGAAGACCTGCACGGCGGTGGGTACGGCGACGATGGCGGAGCCGGCCGAGAAGAAGGCGAGCGCGAGATGCGGAATGCCCACGGTGAACATGTGATGCACCCAGATGCCGAAGCTCAGGAATGCCAGCGCGATGATGGCGACCACGATCGCGCGATATCCGACCAACTGCCGGTTGGCAAAGACCGGGATCATCGTCGACAGCACACCGGCCATCGGCAGGAAGATGATGTAGACGTCCGGATGGCCGAACAGCCAGAACAGGTGCTGCCAAAGCAGTGAGTCGCCGCCGCGCGTGGGGTCGAAGAAGGGCATACCGAAGGCGCGCTCGAGTTCGAGCAGGATCGAACCGAGGATGAGCGGCGGGAAGGCGACGATCATCATCAGCGCCGTCACAAGGATGTACCAGCCGAAAATCGGCATGCGGTCGAGCGACATGCCCGGTGCGCGCATCTTCAGGATCGAGACTGTGATCTCCACCGCGAGCGACAGCGCGGAGATCTCCACGAAGGTGATGCCGAGCAGCCAGATGTCCGCATTGACGCCCGGCGAATAGACGTTTGAACTGAGCGGCGTGTACATGAACCATCCGCCATTGGGCGCGATGCCCAGCACCAGTGACACCGTGATGATCGACGCGCCGAAGAGATAGCACCAATAGCCGTAGGCGGTCAGCCGCGGAAATGCGAAATCGCGCGTGCCGAGGATCTTCGGCGTCAGGTAGACCGCGAAGCTCTCCACCATCGGAATGGCAAACAGGAACAGCATCATCGATCCGTGGACCGTGAAGACCTGGTTGTAGGTCTCGGGGTCGAGGAAGCCCGAATGCGGCGTCGCCAACTGCACGCGCGTCAGCATGCCCAGCACGCCCGCGATGAGGAAGAACGTGAAGGACGTGAGGAACATCCGTTTGCCGATGACCGAGTGGTTCACGGCGGCAAGCCGCTGCCAGCCAGGACCTGTGGCCCATATCCGGTTCAACTGGCGGTGCAGCCGGAGTGCGTGTGCACCTTCGGGTTGCGAACTGACGGGTCCACTCATTTCTTCGCCTCCGGTGCTTCGAGCGCCTGTGTCAGGGCCGCGGAGAAGTCCTCCGGTCGATGGACGATGACGACGAACCGCATGCCGGCGTGGCCCAGCCCGCAGAACTCGTCGCAGGTTCCTTCGTAGCGGCCGGGGTGGTCGGCCTGGATGCGCAGCCTGTTGGTCCGGCCCGGCACCGCGTCGATCTTGCCCGCGAAGCGCGGAACCCAGAAGGCGTGGATCACGTCTTTGCTCGTCACCGCCATGTCGACGGGTTGGCCGGCAGGCAGAAGCAGGACGTTGCGTGTCTCGGCGCCGCCGTGCTCCGGATAGCGAAACGTCCAGGCCCATTGCGCCGCCACCGCCTCGATGCGCTGCTGCGGCGCGCTGCCGGGCAGGGGCAGCAAGCGTTCGCCGGTCACGAGCCCATAAGCCAGCAACGGCAGCAGGACGCAAGCGGGCAGCACGAGTCCGCCGAGGACGATCCACCGCATCGGAGAGACGCCGGAGCCCCAGCCCGGACGCCTGAACACCTGGATGAAGATCCCGATGACGAGAAGGAAGAGAACGGCCGAGCCGATCAGCATCACCCACCAGAGCGTCGCGATCGAAGCGGCAGCCGGTCCGGAGGGATCGAGCGCCGACAACGGCCCGGTGCAACCAGACAACGCGGACAACGCCGCCAACGATCCGGCTTGGAGCACCGCGCGCAAGACGCTACGATGGCCGCCCATTGACTGCGTCGGCGTCCGATGCAAAGGAGAAGAAGCATGGCGAGCCATAGCGACGGAGTTAGCGACGGAGTTCTCGGCAAGACTGCCGACAGGGCTGCTTCTTCGCAGAGCGAAGTCCTGCTTGAACTGCAGCGGCTCGATGTCGGCTCTGCCGTCGCGGTGATCGGGCACCCGATCCACGTGATGCTGGTGCATTTTCCGGTGGCGTTCATCGTCGCGACACTCGGTGTCGACGTCTTCTACTGGTGGTCCGCCGATGCCTTCTGGCTGCGCGCGGGCATCTGGGCGTCGGGCATGGCGTTCTGGAGCGGCGTGGGCGCGAGCATCGTCGGCACCGGTGAGCTTCTGCTTGTCCGCGGAATTCGGCTGCACGAGGCAAGCTGGTCGCACGCCATCGCTGCGATGACCTTGGTTGCCATCGCAGGCGCAAGCTGGGGACTGCGATTGACCGATCCCGCATCGGTCTTGCCGCACGGTCTCGTGCTGTCGGCAATCGCCTCGGTCATGGTCGGCTTCGCCGGCTGGCATGGCGGCAAGCTGGTGTTCGATCATGGCATCGGCATCCTGGTGTCGCCGAAGGACTGATGCCACAGCCGTGAAAGGCCGCCGGGCTCGAACAGGTGCGCGGCGAACATGTTCGAGTCGATGTGAGGCTTGGCCAGCACGACCCAGAGGATGGCGGCGATCAGCACGACATAGGCGACGGTGAGCGCCACGAATGAGAAGCGGCCGAAATGGCCCCTGGGCATGAACAACTGGTGCATGACCAGCCCGGCCACCACGTGCAGCATCGCCATGAGACTGACCAGCACCATCTTGATGGTGAACCATTCGACGAAGGTCGCCTGCAGGAAGATCAGCGCCGTGCCAGTGCCGATAGCAATGAACGCGGCGGGCGAAGTCATCTCCACATACACCAGGCGCGTGATGCGGTGCAGGCGGTCGAGGTCTCCGCTCGCCGTCAGAGCTTTGCGCTGCCAGAAGAGGAAGGGCAGGACGATCAGTCCGCCCGACCAGACCGCGATCGCCGCAAGATGAGCGAACTTGAGGAACGTCGTCACAGGGCGGGCTCGCTCGGTCGAAGGCTGGACCATGCGAGCCAGAGCCCCACGCCCAGATAGGGCAGCATCGCGGGGACCCACATCAACAGCCCCGCAAGCTGCTGGTCGGCGATCGGAGTGAACCCCCAGGACACTGCGCTTGCGATGTGTACCGGGTAGAGGGGCACCGAGGCGAAGACGATCAGCGCGCCGAGAAGACCCATTTGCGCGATGGTGGCGACCAGTGCCATCAGCGCGGGGCCCGTCGGAGTCGATGCCGAAAACACGCCGCGCCACAGCAGCCACCCGGTGCCGAGCAGCGAAACCTGCATCAGCCAATAGGACGGCACGCTGGCAAGCCCCCATGCATAGGGCCCGGGTGCGTGCCAGAGCCACAGCACGATGGTGTGGGCAGCGACGAGCATCGCCAGCGGCGGAGTACCCGCGCGTGGCAGCGGAAAGGCCCGCGCCAGCAGCGGCGCAACGACAGTGACGAGCAGCATGTGGTGGAACACCCGCGCCGAGAACAATGCCGATGACAACGCGCAGAGTGGAGACACGAAGACAATGAACATCAGCGCGAGCGCACTCCAGCCCGCACGCGCGTCGGACGATTTGCCTCGGGCAACGGCCACTGACAACGCGATGAGCGCTGCCAGCAGCAGTGGATCCGTATTCCAGCGCGTCCAAAGGTCCGAAGGGACCGGCGCAGGGCCGCAGTAGGCGATTGCGAAATCCAGCGTCACAAGACCACCCACAAGATCACCTTTCCCCCGTTCCCGGCCTTGCCCGTCATGCGGCGGCCGGCTTGAAGTGTTCGAAAGGATAGTAGCTGTCGAGCGAAGGCTCAAGCGCTGTACGAAGTGCTTGACAAATTTGCACCCGGTCGGCCGCGTGCGCGGTTCCGCACAACCGATGCCTTCAGCAGAACCTCACACCTCGGACCACATCCGCAGCAGGTTGTGATACTGCCCCGTGAGCGCCACAGTCTCCTCGCACTCGCCCACTCTCGCCCGCAGCTTCTGGATCACTTGATCGAGTTCGAACAGCATGCCTCTTTGTCGATCGTCGCGGATCATGCTCTGGAGCCAGAAGAACGAGCAGATGCGCTCGCCCCGCGTGACAGGATGGACACGATGAAGGCTCGTGGAGGGATAGAGGATCAGGTCCCCGGCAGGAAGCTTGACTTCATGCGTTCCGTAGGTGTCGACCACCTCGAGTTCGCCGCCTTCGTAGTCCTCCGGATCGCAGAGGAACAGCGTGCAGGAAAGATCGGTACGCAGCGGCTGGCCAGTGCCGGGCACCGTTCGCACCGATCCGTCGACGTGCAGTCCATAGTGCTCGCCGCCTTCGTAGCGATTGAACATCGGCGGCACGAAGCGAAGCGGCAGCGCGGCAGAAAAGAAGAGCTGATTGCCGGCCAGCGCAGAGAGGATGGTCTTGCCCAATTCGCGGCCCACGGGCGATTGCTCGGGCAACTGGCGGTTGCGCTTCACGCGGGCGCCTTGCGCGCCGACGGATTCGCGCCCGTCCACCCAATCGGCTGCGTCGAGTGCGGCGCGGATCTCTCGAACCTGCTCTGCGCTCAGAACGTCGGGTACATGCAGCATCATTTCGCACACTCCTCACAATGAAAAAAGCCCCTGCCGCAAAGCAGGGGCCGAGTGTCGCATCCGGCTCGGCGCGAACTCGTCGATCTCGATGCGCGTCAGAACGCGAAGTTGGCCGTGATGCGTGCCGACCGCGGAATGCCCGGCGTGTAGCGATAGCCGCTCTTGTTAATGGCTGCCACGTATTCCTGGTCGAACAGGTTGTAGACGTTCAGCTGGAGCTCGACATTCTTGTTGATGCGGTAGGAAGCCATTGCATCGACCACCCAATAGGCATCGGCATACGCCGGCGTGCCGATGGCGCCATCGGTGCCGCGGCTGAGCTTGCCGTTGTAGCGTGCGCCACCGCCGATCGTCAGCCCGAAAGGCAGCTGGTAGCTGGTCCAGAGGGTGAACGCGTTCTTGGGCGTGTAGGTCAGCACGTTCTCGCCGCTGGCCGTGATGGCGGGGCCGCTCAGCACGCTGGTGTCCATGGTCGTGAAGCCGGCGCTGACGCCCCATGCGTCAGTGATGGCTCCTGCCGCGCCGAGTTCGATGCCCTGCACGCGCTTCTTGCCGGTCTGGTAGTACTGCAGCGAAGTCGGGTCCTGCACGACCTCGTTCTTGATCTCGGTACGGTAGAGCGCCGCAGTCAGCGCGAGCTTGTTGTTCAGCACGTCCCACTTGGTGCCGACCTCGTAGGTCGTGCCTTCCTGCGGCTGGAAGTCGATGCGCGACGCACTGTTGCCCGTGCCGCCCGCGGCCAGCGCAAAGTTGGCCCCGCCCGGCGGCTGTGCCGAGGTGCCCCATGCCGCGTAGATGCTTCCGTTTTCCGCCGGCTTGTAGACGACGCCCAGCTTGCCCGACCACAAGTCGTCGGAGGTCGACAGCGACGTGGGCACCAGAGTGCCGACCGGCAGCTTCGGGAAAGTGGTGGCGGTCGACAGCGTCGAGGCGCGATAGTCGGTGTTGTAGTGGTCGTAACGCACGCCGCCGGTCAACTGCCAACGCTCGCTCAGCTTGACGGTGTCGAACACATACAGGCCCACCGTATCCGTGGAGCCCACGCTGTCCGCGCCGCTGTAGGTCCGGCGAAAGCCGACGACATTCGGGTTGGGGTTGTAGAGGTTGGCCGCGGGCCAGGCGCCGGTGTTGAAGGGTGCGCCAGCGGCGGGAGTGACATTGGGGCCGAAGAATCCCAAGCTGGTCTGCTCTTCTCGGATCAACTCCAGGCCAGCGTTCATCGTGTGGCCGACGGATCCCGTGTTGAACTTCGCGGAGACGTTGGTCTGGTTGGTGAACAGCTCGTTCGTCTGGTCCTTGTTGGTGGGATTGCTCCGCGCGATGCTCCAGGTGTTCGGGTTGGCAACGACCGGCGTCAGGAGGTTCGCGGACGAACCCATGAACGACGTCAGCATGTAGTCCTGGGAGGTCTTGCCGTAGCGCGTGGTGTTGCGCAATATGACGTCAGGCGTGATGTTGTGTTCGACGCGCGCCGTGAACATGTCGGCCGTCACGTTGTTGAAGTCCGAAGTCGTGCCGTAGAAATTCGACGGATCCACAGGCGAGGCGAAGCTCAGGAACCCACGCTTCGGATCGGGACTCGTGTAGCCCGGCAGGCCGATGGTCGGCACACCGCCATCAGGAACGCCGCTCTGGTCCATGTGCAGATAGTTGAAGTAGAAGCGCGTCGGCGTGTTCAGCCCGATCGCGATCGACGGTGCAATGCCCCAGCGCTTGGTGGTGATCTCGTCGCGGCCGGCTACGCCGGAGTCGTCCATGACGGCATTCAGGCGAAACGCCGCACCAGAGCCGTCAGTGTTGGTGATGACCTTGTTCCAGTCGATGGTGCCCCGCTTATAGCTGCCGCTGCCAAATCCGACGGAACCCAGGAAGGCGTCTTCCATGTTCGGCTGCTTGGAGATCATGTTGATGTAGCCGGTGGGGGAGGTGCGTCCCACGTCGGTGCCCGATGGCCCCTTCACGACCTCGACCTGTTCGATGTTGAACACGTCGCGCGTGATCGAACCGAGGTCGCGAATGCCGTCGATGAAGATGCTGCTCGAAGCATCGAAGCCGCGCATGTAGATGGCATCGCCAGTGGTGGTGTTGCCGTTCTCTCCGAGATAGAAAGCGCCGGCCCCCGGCGTGTTGCGCAGGGCTTCAGACAGTGTCGTGGCGCCTTGCTCCCGCATCAGCACCTGCGGAATGATCTGGACCGTCTGCGGCGTGTCGACGAGCGGCGCCGTGAACTTGGGGCTGGCCGAATTGTCGACCTTCAGTTCAGTCGCGGGAGTGTCGGCGACGACGCGAACTTCCTTGAGAGTGTTCGTCGGGGTCTGCGCCGAGACGGGCAGTGCCAGTGCAAAAAGTGTGGCGGCCGTAGCGCTGCCCAGGGGGGGCAGGGCGCGTGCGACAGCATGCTTGCGGCTCTTGATGTAGGCCATGAATGTTCTCCGGAAAGGAAGGAATTGAGAACTTCACTGGCGGGTCCACGAGGGCGCCTTCTAGGCGTCTGGATTGGCTGGGTGAGTCGAATCGCGGTAGAGGCGAGTTCGTCCTAAATGATAATGACTCTCAACCGCAAATTAACTCGCTGTTCATCTTTGTGAAACAAATCGCCAGATTGCGGTGCATGCTGTTGCGGCGGAGCAACTTTGCGTGGTCAATAGACGTCGCGTCTGTAGCGATTCGTGCCGGCGAGTTCGCTCACTTGATCCGCCCCGAGAATCTGACGCAGGGCCGCATCCACGCCGGAAGCCATTCCCTGCATGCTCCCGCAGACGTAGATGGCGGCCCCGCGCCCGACGCATTCGCGCACATCGTCATGAGCCTGAAGCAACAGGTGCTGCACGTAGACCCGCTGGTCCTGATCGCGTGAAAAAGCCATGTCGAGGCGCCTCAGTACGCCGTCGCCGCGCCATCCCTCGATCTCTTCCTGGCAGAGAAAGTCGTGCTTCGCGTTGCGCTCGCCGAAGATCAGCCAGTTGTCTTTCTGACCGATTGCCGCCCTCGCGCGCAGATGACTGCGAAGACCGGCCAGGCCCGTCCCATTGCCGATTAGGATGAGAGGGCGCTCCCGGTTCTCGGCGAGCCTGAAATTGCGGTGCGGCCGGATTCGGAATTCCAGCGTGTCACCGATGGCAAGGGTCGAAGTCAATAGCCCAGAACCCGCGCCCAGGGTGCCGTCGGGATGCCGCTCCTGGCGAACCAGGAGTTGCAATGCACCGTCCGCCGGAATGGATGCGATGGAGTAATCACGAGGACGGCCAGGGTCCTTTGCAAGCGTGAGTTGTGCAATGTCGCCTGATTCCCATGTGGCTTCGGATGGGGCCAACGGTGAAAAACCCAGCTCGAACACAGGGGCGCCCGCGCTGCCCGGGTTCAAGAGCGTGCGTGCGGCGAGGCGCCAGCGAGTCGGC
The DNA here is from genome assembly GCF_056399425.1 of Variovorax sp. 01N429. Lineage (NCBI taxonomy): Bacteria > Pseudomonadati > Pseudomonadota > Betaproteobacteria > Burkholderiales > Comamonadaceae > Variovorax > Variovorax sp. 01N429. Next base: position 435,429 of record NZ_JBFTRG010000004.1, read on the forward strand.
TGACCCGGCGGCGTTGCGGGCTGCACCGCAACCTCTTCAACGCCGCTGCACCGCGCTTTCCACGCGGCGATGGTGTCCGGATCTGCGTTGTCGACTTCGATCCTGTCGAAATGCCGAGTCGCACCCCGTGCGTGCAACCACTCGTCGAGCATGCGCCCGAACGCGCAGAAGTTGGCGTACTGGCGATCCCCCAGCGCAAGGACCGCGTAGCGCAGAGAAGGAAACTGGGCTGAAGACCCGATCACCTGCTCGGCGAACACACTGGCACCGTCGGGCGGGTCGCCTTCGCCATAGGTACTCGCGATGAAGAACGCTCGCCGTGCATTGCGCAGGACGTTGACGTCGGCCTTGTCGAGGGGCATCAGGCGCGCCGGCGTCCCGCTTTCATGAAGCCATCGCGCCGTTTGCCACGCCAGCGTTTCGGCATGGCCGGTCTGGGTTGCGAAAAGCACGAGTGCCGCTTCGCCGGCATCAGCGCCCGCAAATGCCGAAGCTGTTCGCGCATCGACGGTGCGCGCCCGGCGCTGCCGCCCATACACGGCAAGGCACAAAGTCGCGTAGGCGAGCACGATCGCGCACGCGGCAAGTGCTCGCAGGGTGGGTTCGCTCATGCGGCGCTCGCTCCGCCTGGCCAGAATTCGTTGGTTCGTTCGACATGACCTGTGGGGTCACGCAGCACGAACAATGCGGGGAGCTTGTGTTCCCGCGCAAAAGCGAACCCATCGTCAGGCCCCAGAACGGCAAGCACCGTCGCCAGTGCATCCGCCTGCATGCACTGCGAATGCAGCACCGAAACAGATGCCACTGTGTTGCACGAAGGTTCGCCCGAACGCGGATCGATCGTGTGCGACCACTGTCGCCCATGGCGATCGTGCACGTGCCAGCGGTCCCCGGTCGTGGCGATCGCCATGTCGGACAGCGCAATCCTCCGAGTCATTCCGACCGTCGATTCGATGACCACCTGCCATGGCTCGCCGCCCGGCCGCCGCCCGGCCGCCCGAAGCTCCCCTCCGATCTCGACCAGAAAATCGCGAAGGCCTATGCCATGCAAAGCGGCAGTGACGTGATCGACTGCGAACCCCTTCGCGATCCCGGAGAGGTCGAGCGCGCAATCCCCAGGCTGCACGATCGATGGGCGAGCTGTATCGAACATCATGCGTTGCCATCCGACGCGCGCTCGCGCCGCGGCAATGTGCGATGCATCAGGCAAAGCCGTCGACAACGATGCTTGCGAGCCGAATCCCCAGAGGGCGACGAGCGGCCCGATCGTCGGATCGAGGGCTCCGTCACTCGCGGATGCCCAGTGCATCGCACATGCAAGCACCTCGGCGAATTCCGCTCCAATGACGTGACGGCTGCCCTCGGGGGCGCGATTGAAGCGGCTGATCTCCGAATCGATCTCCCAAGTGCTCATCTGCGCAATCACGCGCTGCAAGGCAGCTTCCACGCTCGCCTGAATGGCAGCAAGCGGGATCATGGCGGGATTGTCGAAGCGCACGGACCACATCGTGCCCATGCTTCGACCAGCCAAGGTCTGAAGGCTGGAAGGGTCCGCCCGTCGCGGTGCGCCCGCATTCGCATAGCCGCCCGCGCGCCACGTGGCGAACGAAATGCGCTCTGCCGCCGGCTTCTCCGAAGGAGTCTCCGATGCGCTCAGGGCATCACTTCCAGGGTTGCGGCGTAAGTCAGACGCCGCTCTTTCGCTTGCGGTACCGAGGTCTTGCCGTCCTTGGTGGCCGCTTCGAGCCAATACATGCCCGCCTGCGGCCACGTCACGGCGAACTGCCCCTTGGCATCGGTCTTGATCGCAACTTCATCGACCTTGTCGCGATAGCGCGTATTGCCGGGCGTCACGTTGACCTCGACGTCTTTCGCGGGTTGACCGTCGATGTGCAGCACGAAGGTCGCCTTCTCGCCCTTGACCAGATCCGTCGGATAGGCCGCCACGAGCTCGAGCCCCTTGCCGATCGGCTTCAGCGTGCTGGGCTTGCCCACGGTCACGAAGGTCTCAATGCGTCCTGCCGATTGCGTGACCTCGACCTCCTGCGCGTCGGCCGGAATCTGGCCGGCGATGTTCTCCGGCGTGCCCCGGGCGCGCTTGGCCTGGCCGGTGGACTTGTCCTTCCAGCGCGCGAAGACGCCTTCATTGAGCACCGCAATGCGGTAGGTGCCGGGCTGCGCGAGGTTCAGGTCGAACACGCTTCGCAGCTTGCCCTTGTGCATGTTCTCCGCCGCCACCTTGCTGCCATCCGGCGCCGTGATGGCGAGATTGTCCAGTCCGAGCGGGTTGTGATTGAAGAAGAACAGATCGTTCGAGACGGCCGCATCAACCGTGATCCAGTCTCCTTTCGACAGAACCGTGCTCGACGGCAGCAACCACACGTTGTGTGCCTGGACGGCGGCTGCGCCGGCGGAAAGAGCAAGCGCAATGGCCGCAGTACGGATAGCAGTCTTCATGGTGAATCCCGTTGATGATGAATTGACGTTCAGGGCCGGAGTTCGAGCTTGACCTCGCCCAACTCGCTATTGCCTTTTGCGGCGGGCAAGTCGCCCTGTGGCGGCCACTGGAAGGGGATGCTCACGATCTCGCGTCCGCCCACTTCGCGCGCCGCTTCGACGTAGAGCTTGTATGCGCCAGGTGCGAGCTTGGGCAATGCGACGGACCCCTCTGTGAAGTTGAGTTGATGCTTGCCGGCCGGCCGCGTCGCGCTGCTCACGCCGTCGACCGGCATCTGCAATTCGCGTCCCGTGCGGCGCCACCACTGGCGCATGTCCTTGAGCCACTTGGTGCCTTCGCCCTCGGCGTTGCCCTTGTTCTTGACGTCGTACCAGACGGCCAGGGTGGTCGCGACGGATTGGTCGGGACGCTCGATCCACGCTGCGACATAGGGCCGGTGGTATTCGGCGACGTTGAGCCGCGGGACTTCGATGTTGAGCGAGAGGCCCGCCGCGAACGCCGGGGCGCCGAGCAGAGCGGCAAGGGCAATCGAATATCGAACTTGCACTGAATCTTTCTCCTGAAATCAATGAATGAACAGCAATGCGAGCAGCATCGGGATCACCAGGCCCATGCCGACCATCGGCCATGTCAAGGGCCGATTGCCCGCATGCATCTTGAGGATGAACAAACCAGTGACCGAGAACACCAGCGCCGCCGCGGCGAAGATGTCGATGAACCAACTCCAGGCCGTACCCGTGTTGCGGCCCTTGTGCAGGTCGTTCAAGTAGGAGAGCCAGCCGCGGTCCGTGCGCTCGTATTCGGCTTGGCCGTCGGCGAGGCTGAGTCTTAGCCAGGCATCGCCGCCCGGACGCGGCAGGGAGAGATAGATTTCTTCGTCCGACCATTCGGCTTCGCGGCCCGAAGTGTCGATCGACCATTGCCGCCGCACCCAAGCCTGAAGCTCCTCGGGCAATTCGGCTTTGCCTTTTTGCGCCTTCTGCGCCTTGACGGCGGCGGCTTGCTGCACGAGTGTTTCGCGCAATGCCGAATCGATGGTGCCCGCATGGCTTGTGATGCTGGGTTTTGCCTCGATGCTTGCCGCGTGGTTGAGCGTGAAGCCTGTGACCGCAAACAAGATCATCCCAATGAGACAGACCGCCGAACTGACCCAATGCCATTCATGCAGGGTCTTGAGCCAATAGGCGCGGCGACGGTTGTCGGGGGATGTGGCGATCATTTGAGGCGCCGATTCTAGACTCACAAATGAGAATGAATGTTATTCTCGCGAGCAGGCGAGGGCAACGCAAAGATCCCATGCCCGTGGGGAAACCCTTGCCCTGCCTGGACTTTCAGCTATGCCATTGATAGCAGGTGAAGTTTCGTAAAGGCGAGAAAACGGGCGGCGCATGTTGCGGGCCGGATGCGCCGGATCCGTTCGGCTGCCTACAAGAAAGCTACAGGACGAAGGGCACGAAGCGGCGCGTGCGTCGCATGTAGTCCTGGTAGGCCGCGCCGAAATGCGCGAGGCATTCCTTCTCTTCGCGGAAGGCGGTGACGACAAGAAGCGCCGTCGCCATCAGCGCCAGCCCGAGACCGGGCCAGGTGAATTGCTGCAGGAAGATGCCCCACGCCAGGCAGATCAGCGCGGTGTACATCGGGTGGCGAATGAATCGGAATGCACCGGCGGTGACCAGCGTCGTCGTCTTCTCGAATCCAAGCAGGGCTTTGTCCCTGCGCGTCTCGCTCGGCGTGCCGAGACGCCTCAAGAGAACGAAGGCGTGAAGCGGCAGCAACACGGAGGTCATGAAAAGCGCCTGCGCCACCAACTTGCCCGGGGTGAGCGGCGCATCACCCCAGACGGGCAAGTTGATCCAGATCAGCCCGAGGATGCACTCCCATGCAAAGAAGCGATAGAAGCCATGAGAGCGCGGCCGCAGGATCGCGCCCCGCGACAAGTAAAGGAGCGCGGAGCTCACGACCACGAAGGTGGGTCCGTAGGCTGCAAGTGGGAGCAGCATCCGCTTCGTCAGGCCAGCATTGGCAAGCTGTCACTCGGCCAATGAATTCATCGCTCAATCCGCAACCACCGGATGGCGCAATGGCGCCACCGGCAGATGCACCGTGCGATGCAGGAAAGCCGACTCCGGCTCGCCGGCGCGCAGGCGGGCGAGCATTTCATCGGGATCGAATTCCACGCCGATCGGGTTCTGCGCAAACCCCGGACCTTCCATGAATTCGGTGGCCTCTTCGTTGGTCGCGTAGGCGTCGACCTGAAACTCCATTCGGTTGCCGTCAGGGTCCCCGTAATACATCGACACCGTGATGCCGTGATGCAGGCACCAGTACGGCAGGATGCCGAGCTCCTTCAGTTGGGCGTAGTTCTCCGCAAGCTCACGCAATGAACCGTAGGTGTAGGCCACATGGTCGACGCCGACAAGATCCTGCCGGCGTCGGGGTCCATCGGGCTCGAACACCGACAGGTTGATGAAGGCGACGCGGTGATGCTCATCGTCGTAGGTGACGAAGGCAATCGCCGGGTTGCGATGCCGGACCGTGGCGTCAAACACGGTCTGGTACCAGCGGATCATCTCGTCGAAGCGATAGGTCCGGTAAACCACGTGAACGAACTTCGCGGGACGAATGCGGGGTGTTGCTGTCATGTCGGCTCCCATTCGGCTGCTGCCGAAGCCGATCGGGACACTAGCATTTTCAGACGGACCCCGCCAGTCTCCTATTTCAGTTCAACACAGGTTCAAGACAACTTCAGGAACAGTTGTACGAACTTGCCGCACTCGGATCGGTGCCCACGAAGTTGGCCTTGGTCGGATACATGCAGATCGGCCGTGAAGTCGTCTTCGCGCCGCCCGTGGTCACCTGCGAGGTGATGTCGAGCCTGCTTGGCGGCTGACCCTGTTCCACCCACGCCGTCAGCGCGAGATACAGCTGGTCGAGAGTTGGAAGCGGCGGATTCGCGGCAGGGTTGGTCGTGCCATTTGTGAAACCGTGCGCCATGCCCGGAACGAGGAAGAGCCTGTAGAAGTTCTTGACGATCGTGTCGCCGCCCATCTTCGTGGTCAACCTGTTGTAGTAGTTGAGCGTGCCCTGCGGCGGAATGAGCGTGTCCGACAGCCCGTGATAGACCAGCATCTTGCCGCCCCGCGCCGCGAATTCGGCGAGATTGTTGTCGTCGGTGTTGATGTTGGCGAACTGGGGCTGGAGTGCCACGCCGCGGTCGTATGCATTGGACAAGTCGATGTACGACAAGCCCTTCCAACCGTCAGCGCCATTGCCCGTCGCGTTGACGAAGTTGGTCGACGCAATCGTCGGGTTCTGCAGCTCGAGGGCCACCATGTCGGATGCGATGGTGAAGGGCGTCGGGCCTGCAAGCCCTGAGACGTTGGTGCCTCGCGTGAGGCCATACCAGCGCTGGCTGCCCTGCGGTTCAAGCGCGAAGCCGTTGTCGGTCGAAGGCGAGGGCACGGAACCGTCAGCCGTCTGGCCGTACCAGATCTTGTTCATGGCGACGGCCTGTTGTTGCGTGACGCAGCTGTCAGCTGGCGCGCCGCCTCCGCTCGATGCGCAGATCACGCTCGCGTCCTGCGTCGGATCGTAGCGGCACTGCGAGGGATCGGGGACGTAGCCCAGATGCTGGTTGCCGACGACGTCGCATGCATTGATGGCGGCATTGCCGAGCAATGCAATCTGCGCTGTCGTGAGCGGAACGCCACCCAGGTCGCGCTGATAGACGATCTGCGGATACAGCTCGGATGTGATGAACTTCGACCAGTTGATCGCCGGCGCGCCGGCCAGGATGCCGTCGAAGTCCTTCGGATTGGCCTGTGCCTCTTTATGGCCCTGGCGACCGCCGGTCGAGAAGCCGTCCCAGTACGCGTACTTGGCCGCAGTGCCGTAGTAGGCCTGCGTCAGCGCCTTGGTCTTCACCGCCATTTCGTGAATGGCCCGCTCGGAGAAGTCGCTCCACAACACTGTGTTGATCGTTCCGTCGGGATTCATCGCGAAGGAGCCGCCATTCGCTGTGTTGGCATGCCCGGTGTCGGTGCTTGCGGATACGGCACCCTCGACCATGGCGGTCGTCGCGGGTGAGCCGGACGAGCCGCCGGTGGTGCCGGCCAGTGCCGTCGTCGAAGCCTGCACGCCGCCGGCCCAGCCGCCGCCGCCCTTGACGTGGATTCGATGATTCCACTTGCCTTCACTCGGCAACCAGATCTCGATGCCGATTCCGGACGAAGTCGAAGGCGCACCCGCCGGCCCCGGATTGCCAGGGCCGACAAGCAGCTTGACCACACACACATCGCTCGTTGCCGTCGGTGTCGTTGCGGTCGATGCCCCAGAGAGCAAGAGCGGATCGCCCGCCTTGAACGGCTTCACCAGAAGAACCTGCGTCAGGCTGTCCGGCGTGAAGCGCGTCTTCATGGTGTCGTCACAAACGAGCTTGGACTGCCCAGGCGGCGTGATGGGAAAAAACCCGCCCCCGCCGTGACCCCCGCCACCGCACGCGGCGAGCGTGCCCGCCACGGCAAAAAGCCCGAGCCGGCCGAGTGTCGCTGTCGACGACTTGAACGCGCATTGCATGAGCATGATGTCCCCTCTTGGTGTGTTGGCTGCGGAGTGCAGCTTCAATGTTCCTAGAGGTTCATGCGCTAACGTTGCTTGCGTCGTCGTAGGAATCTACCCATCCGCACCGAGGCGAACGGCCTACAACACGGCAACGTCACGCCATCGGCTGTGCGGTGCCCACTGCATACACCTCCACCGGCGCTGCCTTGCCGCGAAACGTCGCCGGCCCGAGGTGCTCGAAATCGATGCGTCCATTGATCGCGGCGCTCGTCGTCGGATCGATCAGGATCGGCCGCTTCGCGATTTTGGTGTGCTCTTCCAGGCGCGCGGCAAGATTGACGGTGTCGCCGATGCAGGTGTAGGTCGCGCGCTGCTGCGTGCCGGTGTAGCCCGCCACCATCTCGCCTGTCGCAATGCCGATGCCGATGCGGATCGCGGGCTTCGGCGTTGCGATTCGGTCGACGTTCAACAACTCGATCATCTCGATCATGTCCAGGGCCGCAAGCACCGCGGCCTCGCCGTGGTCGGGCAGCGGCAGCGGCGCACCGAAGATCGCCATCAAGCCGTCGCCGATCATCTGGTTGACCACGCCGCCGTGGCCATTGATGGCGTCGAACATCAGCGTGTAGTAGGTATTGAGCAGTTCGATCGTCTCTTCGGGCGGCTGTGATTCGACCAGCGACGTGAACCCGCGGATGTCGCAGAACATCACCGTCCCCTGCACGCGCCGCCCCCCCAACGCAAAGCCCGATTGCTGCAAGTCCTGCGCAACTTCGGAGGTCGCGAAGCGGCGCACCATTTCCTTCTGCTGGTCGCGCAGGCGCTTCTTCTCCAGGCTGGCGCTGATGCGGGCCTTCAGCAACACCGGATTGATCGGCTTGTGCAGGTAGTCCTCGGCACCGAGCTCGATGCAACGCACGATGTTCGCCAAGCCTTCGAGCGAGGAGGTCACGATCACGGGAATGTCACGCAGCTTGGGGTCGGCAGTCAGTTGCTCCAGCACCTGAAAGCCGTCCATCTCGGGCATCTCGATGTCCAGCAGCAGCAGATCGAAGGACTGACGGCGCAGCAGTTCGAGTGCGACGCGCCCGTTCTCGGCGCAGTCGACCCCATGCCCGTGCTGTTCGAGGCTGCGAGTCAGCAGCAGGCGGTTGACCTTGTTGTCGTCCACCACCAGAAGCCGGGCGGGCGCATGGCGCAGGTCAACCATGGCTCAACTCCGCGAGTGTCGTGGCGACGCGCGCGTACTCCTGTTCCAGCGCGTCCAGGGTGTTCGGACTCGCGCTCGCTGCGAATCCATTCAACTCCAGCTCGCGCGACATTCCGCCGAGCCTGAGCGCGCCGAAGGTCATGCTGTTCGACTTGAGCGAATGGGCTGCTCGCCGAAACGTATTGGCGTCTTCGGCGGCCAGCGAATCGCGCAGTTCCTGGAGCATGGCCGGGGCTTCTTCCAGGAACGTCTGAACCAGCTCCTCGATGAAGTCGGCCCCCGCGGTTTCCTTCAGTTCGTTGAAAGTCCCAAGATCGATGGTTGCATCGCTCATGTCATCGTTCCCTGCGCGTCGGTACGCTGTTCAATGCTTCAATGAGCCGATCGACGCGGATCGGCTTTGTCAGGTAGTCGTCCATGCCTGCCTCCATGCACATCTCGCGATCGCCTTGCATCGCATTGGCCGTCATGGCCACGATGCGCGGTCGTTGCCCGGGCTCCAGCAGCGCGCAGATCTGGCGCGTCGCATCCAGCCCATCGAGTTCGGGCATCTGCACGTCCATCAGCACGACGTCGTAGGTTTGGCGCTGCACCGACTCCACAGCCTCGATGCCGTTGGAAGCGAGGTCTGCCCTGTAGCCCATCTGCTGCAGCAGGCGCATCGCAAGCTTCTGGTTCACCGCGTTGTCCTCGGCAAGCAGGATGCGCAGTGGATGCCGCTCCGCCATGGAGGGATCGATCTGTGCCTTGGCCTTGGCGATTGCCGGTGGCCTTGCGGCAGTGTCATGCGCGAGCAGGCTGACCAAGGTATCAAACAGATGGGATTGGCGAATCGGCTTGGCCAGGAAGGCCCTGAACATTGATTCGGCATCACCTACCTCGCGACGGCCCACCGAACTGAAGAGCACCAGCGGCAAGGTGGCGTGAAGGGTTCGGATCCGCCGCGCCAACTCGACTCCGTCCATGTCCGGCATGTGCATGTCGAGGATCGCGAGATCGAAAGGCTTGCCTTCCTGCAGCCAGTGCAGGGCCTCGGCGGGAGAATCCGTTTCGCGTGTCTCCATGCCCCAATGGCCCGCCTGCAATGAAAGCACGCGGCGGTTTGTCGCGTTGTCGTCGACCACGAGCAATCGCTTGCCGCGCAGCTCTGCCTGCACGCCCGAGAAATCGCGGCTCCGAGTCGGCGGCAGTTGTGCCGTCGGTACTTCGATGGTGAAGAAGAAGGTCGAGCCGCTGCCCATGCCGGCGCTTTCGGCCCACATGCGCCCGCCCATGAGTTCGGCCAGACGCTTGCTGATCGCCAGGCCAAGGCCGGTGCCGCCGTACTTGCGCGTCGTGCTGGAGTCCGCCTGCGAGAAGGACTTGAACAGCCGTCCCATGCCCTCTGGAGTGAGGCCGATGCCGGTATCGCGCACTGCAAAGGTCAGGGTCACCTTGCCCGAGGGCGCTGGCTGCGCACTGACTGTCAACACCACCTCACCGGCATGGGTGAACTTCACCGCGTTGCTCAGCAAGTTCAGCAGGATCTGCCGCAGGCGCGCCAGGTCGCCGCTCACTGCGGCGGGCACGTCGCCCTCGAAGACGTAGGCTGTATCGAGGTTCTTCTCGGTCGCGCGCGAGCTTACCAGGTCGAGCGCTGATTCCACGCAATCGCGCAGGTCGAACGGATGCGACTCGATGTCCATGCGGCCGGCCTCGATCTTCGAGTAGTCGAGGATCTCATTGATGATCGTCAGCAGTGCATCGCCCGAATCGCGAATCGTCGCGACGTAGTCCTGCTGGTCCGCGTCCAGCTTCGTTTCGAGCAGCAGGCCGCTCATGCCGATCACGGCATTCATCGGCGTGCGGATCTCATGGCTCATCGTCGCGAGGAAGGCACTCTTGGCTTCGTTCGCAGCCTCGGCCGCCGCGCGCGCCTCCTGGGTCTGCTTGAACAATGCCGCATTCTGGATCGCAATCACGGCCTGGTCCGCAAAGGTCTTCAGCAGCTTGATTTCTTTCTCGCTGAAGGGGCCCGGCGGCTGGCGATTGACGTGGATTGAGCCGATATTCCGGCCCTCCCAGATCAAGGGGGCGACGATGATCGCGTAGTTGCCCATCTGTTCGGCCACTTCGCGCATGAAGACCGGGGCCTTCGGGTCGGCGAGCACGTCCGGAAGATGAAAGACTTCGACGCCCACCATCGGAGAGCCCATGGCTTCCGTAAGGACCGGCCGCGGATAGTGGCGCTCCAATGCCTCGCGCGCGGAGCCCCGGTGGGCGCCCAGGTGCACCAGGCCGTCGTCCCCGAGCAGCGAGATCCCCAACTGGTGACCGGAAAACAGGTGTTCGCAGCTCTCCAGGATCTTCTCGAAGACAGGCTGCGCGTCTTCCATCGAGCTGCCGATGACCTGAAGCACTTCGGCCATCGCGGTCTGTCGATGGAGCGCTTCCTGGGTTTCATCAAAGAGACGGGCGTTTTCCAGCGCGATGCCCATGCTCGCCGCCACTGTTTCGAGGAGCTGGATCTCGCTGCGGCCGAAAGCATATTCGCGCTCATGGTTCTGCAGGCCGATCACGCCGAGAACGCGGTCGCTTCCGATGATCGGCACGCCGACGACCGAATGGGCCCAATCGGTGCCAGGCGTCGGCCGCAGGCCGGCCTGAACCTGCTCCTCACGCGTGTTTGCCACGCGAACCTTGCGCTCGTGCAGGATGGTCGCCACGGTTTCGTCAGGCTTCAGCGGCCGTGCCGGCAGCAGCGGGAGCGGGCGATTGTGCTCATAGCGGTACAGCGCCTGGACGTAGTTGGTCCGGTCGTCCCACCACATGATGGCCACGTTGCCGGAGTCGAACATCTCTCGCAGCTTGTCGCCCACCATCCGGATGACCGCGAGGAATTCCATGCGGGCCACCATGCCCCGCTGGATGCTGTTCACGAAGGTCAGTTCGCCGGCGCGTTGCGCGAGCTCGGCCGTTCGCTCTGTCAGTTGATGTTGAAGGCTCTCGCGCTCGCGGATGGCGGCGAGTGCCGCGGCCGCCTGTTGCGCGAGGAGGGCGATCCGATCGCGGTCCGCCTCATCGAAGCGGCCGGCCGTGCCTTCGACATCGGTGTAGAGATAGCCCATTGGCGTGTGCTGCGCCATCAGCGGAGCGATCACGCACGAGCGCTGCGCCTTCGGTTCGGCACCGTCCGGCCCATGCCGCAGGCTCGCAGAATTCCCGTGGACGGCTTCCGTCAGCCAAGGGCGGATGGCATCGAGCAGCCCGGCCGGATCTTCGCCTCCGGGAAGGATCGAGCCGGCAACGTTCGGTCCCGCCCCCGCCTCCAGTACCAGCAGCACGCGCTGAGCGCCGCTGAGATCGGCCGCCTCGTCCACCAGCAGCGCATGCACCTCCGCCTCGGTGCGCAGCGCGTTGAAAGCCAGCCCGCTGCGCACCAGCCGCTCGAATGGCTCGCGCATCGCCGTTACCGCGCGCGGTGCATGCACAGTCAGTGGTCGGGAACGGGGCTCTGCCATGGGGCGTTTGACTCCTTTGACTCCTGAATCGATGCGCGGGCGGCGCACACCGCGTGGAGTCTAGCGGCGAAGCGAATTCAACAAAGCCGGCCTTGTCACAAAATCGCCCTGGCCAACGTATTGAGGAAATATGGACGATCCGACCCGCACTTTCGACCAACTTCGCGCCCGCCTCCAGGGCATCGCCTACCGCATGCTCGGCTCCGTGGCCGAGGCCGAAGAGGTGGTTCAGGATGCCTGGCTGCGCTGGCATGAAGCCGATCACACGGAGCTCGACAGCGCCGAGGCTTGGCTGGTCACCGTCACCACGCGGCTGTCGATCGATCGCCTTCGCACCGCCAAGTCGCGGCGGGAGCACTATGTCGGGATCTGGCTGCCCGAGCCGGTGCTGACCGACTCGCCCCCGACGCCCGACCAGTTGCTCGAACGCGCGGACGAGGTGTCGGTGGCCTTTCTGATGCTGCTGGAGCGGCTCTCGCCGGAAGGCCGGGCGGCCTTCTTGCTTCGGGAGGTGTTCGACGCCGACTACGCCGATCTCTCGCGCATGATCGGCAAGAGCGAAGCGGCCTGCCGCCAACTGGTGCATCGCGCGAAGGCGCAGATCCGCGACGAGCGGCCCCGCTACGATGTTTCACCGGACATGCATGAGCGCCTGCTGCGCGACTTCGCGGCGGCGGCGACGGGGGGCAACCTCGCGACGCTGAAATCGATGCTGTCGGAAGACGCAGAGCTCATCGGAGACGGCGGCGGCAAGGTGCCGAGCTTCGGCAGGCCGGTCGTGGGAGGCCAGCGGATCGCGCAGTTGTACTTTGCCGTGCAGCGACGTTTCGGAGAGGGCCAGCGCGTCGAGCTGGCGCGGGTCAACGGCGAGCTGGGGCTCCTGCGCTTCATCGGCGGCGAACTGGAATCCGTGCAGACCTACGAGACCGACGGCAAGCGCATCGTGCGCATCCACGTGCAGCGCAACCCTGACAAGCTGGCGCGGCTGGCAACGCTTTTGGCGCGTTGATGTCACAAGGCGCGGGGCTCGAACGTCTTCAGGGGGTGGACGCCAATTTCATCACCCGAGGCTCGCATCATCGAACGGCGTGCATGCGCGATGCCTCACCCATCGGAGCAATCATGAGCCAACGCATCAATCCCTGGCAGCAGTCCCCTGAGCTGGTCAAGAAGTTCCAGGAGTTCAGCAGTCAGCTGAAAGACTGTGCGGTCGAACAGTCGATCCGCGACCTCGTGCACATCCGTGCCTCGCAGATCAACGGCTGTGGCTTCTGCCTCGACATGCACGTCAAGGAAGCCCGCTTGCACGGAGAGCGCGAACTGCGCATTCATCATCTGCCCATCTGGCGTGAGTCGGCGCTGTTCTCAGCGCGTGAGCGCGCCGCGCTGGCATGGACCGAGGTGCTGACGCGCCTGCCGGAGCACGGCGTGCCGGACGACATCTTCGACAGCGTTCGGACGCAGTTCTCGGAAAAGGAACTGTCAGACCTGAGCTTCGTGGTCATGGAAATCAACGGGTGGAACCGGCTGAGCATCGGGTTCAGGAATGTCCCTGGTTCCGCCGACAAGGCTTTCGGGTTGGACAAGGCGCAGCTGAACTGATCCTGCGCGCAAGCCGGGCGGGCCGGCAGGCCGGCCCGTGGACTCTTGTGGAAGGTGCGGCGATGCGCTACCGTCCTGCACGCTGCTTCCTTCCTGGAGATCGCCCGATGACCCGTGTCTTCAACTTCAGCGCCGGTCCCGCGACGCTGCCCGAATCGGTGTTGCGCCAAGCGGCCGACGAGATGCTCGACTGGCACGGCAGCGGGATGTCGGTGATGGAGATGAGCCACCGCGGCAAGGAATTCATCGCGATCCACGCGGAGGCTGAAAGGCTGCTGCGCGAGCTCCTGGAAGTGCCTTCGAACTACAAGGTGCTCTTCATGCAGGGCGGCGCGATCGGCGAGAACGCCATCGTGCCCATGAACATGCTGCGCGGTCGTGCAAGCGCTGACTACATCGACACGGGCGAATGGTCGAAGAAGTCGATCAAGGAAGCGAAGAAGTACGGCAAGGTCAATGTGGCCGCCAGCAGCGAGGCGGGCGGCTACACCAGCGTGCCTCCGCGGGAGAGCTGGAAACTCGACCGCGACGCCGCCTACGTCCATATCTGCTCGAACGAGACCATCGGCGGGGTCGAGTACCACTGGACGCCCGACACTGGCGAAGTGCCGCTGGTGGCGGACATGTCGAGCAACTTCATGTCGCGCCCGGTCGACGTCAGCCGCTACGGGCTGATCTATGGAGGCGCGCAGAAGAACGTCGGTCCGGCCGGCGTCACACTTGTGATCGTGCGCGACGACCTCATCGGCCAGGCGCTGCCGATCACGCCTTCGGCCTTCGACTACAAGATCCAGTCGGACAACGACTCGATGTTCAACACGCCGCCGACGTATGCGATCTATATCGCGGGCCTGATGTTCAACTGGATCAAGGCGCAAGGCGGCCTGACGGCCATGGAGACGCACAACCGCAAAAAGGCGGCGGTGCTCTACGACTATCTCGAGACCACGTCCTTCTTCTACAACCCGGTGGCGCGCGAAGACCGTTCGCTGATGAACGTGCCCTTCAAGTTGCGCGACGAGTCGCTGGACGGCGCTTTCCTGAAGGGGGCCGAAGCACGCGGCATGGTGCAGCTCAAGGGGCATCGCTCAGTCGGCGGCATGCGGGCGTCGATCTACAACGCGATGCCGATCGAAGGCGTGTCCGCGCTGGTGGCCTACATGAAGGAGTTCGAGGCAAGCCATGGCTGAGCGCCTGAGGATCCTGGTGCTCAACCAGATCTCGGCGAAAGGGCTGGCACGCTTGCCGGAGTCGCGCTACAGGGTGAGCGCGGACTTGGCGGCGCCCGACGCGGTGCTGGTCCGCTCAGCCGACATGCACGCGATGGAGATCCCCACCAGTGTGCGCGCCATCGCACGCGCCGGAGCCGGCACGAACAACATTCCGGTCAAGGAAATGAGTGCGCGTGGCGTGCCAGTGTTCAATGCGCCGGGTGCCAATGCCAATGCGGTGAAGGAACTGGTGCTGGCTGGCATGCTGATGGCGGCGCGCCACTTGTCGGGCGCGTTGCGCTTCGTCGACCAGCTGGATGCGAGTCGGGCCGATCTCGATCGGACCGTCGAGCACGGCAAGAGCGCGTTTGCCGGTTATGAGCTGGCCGGCCATACGCTGGGCATCGTCGGTCTGGGGAAGGTGGGATGCCTGGTCGCAGACGCCGCGATCAGGCTGGGGATGAACGTCCTCGGCTTCGATCCGGAGATCACGGTTGACGCGGCATGGAGCCTGCCGTCGCAGGTCAAACGCGCCGGCAGCGTATCGGAGGTGCTGCGCAACGCGCACTTCGTGACATTGCATGTGCCGCTGATGGAGTCGACGCGCAATCTGGTGAACGCCGACAACCTTGGCCTGATGCGGCCCGGGACCGTGCTGCTGAATTTTTCGCGCGACGGCGTGGTCGGCAACGAAGCGGTGCTGGCGTCGCTCGAGGCCGGGCACCTGGCGACTTACGTGTGCGACTTTCCAAGTGCGGTGCTGCACCACCACAAGCGGGTTGTGTGCTTGCCGCACCTGGGCGCATGCACCCGCGAAGCCGAAGAGAACTGCGCCATCATGGTCGCCGATCAGCTCTGCGATTTCCTCGAGAACGGCAACATCGCGAATGCGGTGAATTTCCCGAGCGTGAGCATGGCGCGCGAATCACCTGATCGTGTGGCGATATCAAACGCCAACGTGCCCAACATGCTGGGGCAGATCTCCACAGCCATGGCGCGCGCCGGACTCAATATTCACAACATGGTGAACAAGTCGCGTGGCGACATGGCCTATACGCTGGTCGACGTGGACAGCGCAGTGAGCGAGTCAGTGCTGGCCGACATCGGATCGATCGACGGCGTGCTGTCGGTGCGGTATTTGCCGCACGTGGCCGGCTAAGACCAAGAGGGCTTGAGCCCTTCAGTTCGAGTGGCGGAGATGAAACGGCTGCTGGCTGTCGCGATGGCGATGGTCGAGTTGACGCATGCGGCGCTCCAGGTCATAGATGTCGACGGATCCGGCGAGATAGCTCTCGTCGATTTCGCGCTGAAGCTGAAAGCGACGTTGAAGTGCGGTGAGTGCACGGTGAAGCAATGTCATGGCGGTACCTTGGATGGACGCCAAAATATAAGGGTTTTCCCTATCTTCTGCCGTCGACTCCGCCAGACCCGAGTCGCGCGAGGGGGTAAGCGCTGGCCGTGTGCTTCACCCCGTCCGCTTCACCATTTGTCGCGCAACGCGCGCAGCTTCACGAACACCGTCTTGGCATCGGGCTGCTCGGGCAAATCCGGAAATTGCTCTCGCAAAGCGGCAATGACGCTGGGGCTGGCGAGGCGCATGAAGGTGTTGAACTGCTTCTCCTCGCCCAGCGTCGTGACACGCGCCGTTGCCGGATCGTGCCCGGCGACTTCGGGCAGCAGCGACTTGGCCGCTGCATTGTCCGGCTCGCGGGCAAGCGTGAATCGCAGGTTGTTCTCGATGTAGTCATGGCCCGGATACACGCGCGTGTCGGCAGGCAGCCTCGCCAGTTGGTCGACGAAGGTGCTGTAGAGCGCCTCCGGGTTGCCACCGTTGTGGCAGTTGCCCGCACCGGCATTGAACAGCGTATCTCCTGAAAACAGCGCCGGCTGATCCGTGTGAGAGCGCAGACAGATGTGGCACATCGTGTGGCCGGGCGTGTCCATGCACTCGAGTTCGACGGTCTTGCCAACCTTGATCACGTCGCCGGCCTGAACGCCGCGGTCCACACCCGTGATGCGGCTGCCGGCCCGGTGGTGCGCGATCACCTTGGCGCCCGTGGCCGCAACCACGGCTGCATTGCCTCCGGTGTGATCGTGGTGCTCGTGCGTGTTGAGGATCTGCGTGATCTGCCAGCCCTTTGCCTTCGCGGTGGACAGGCATTTTTCATGGTCCAGCGGATCGATTGCCAGTGCTTCGCCGCTTTCCGGGCACGCGATCAGATAGTTGTAGTTGCGGTAGGCATTACCGGTCCAGATGCGCTCGACGATCATCAATGACTCCGATAGGCGAGGGATGGGGCGACCATTGTAGGAACGTACTCGGCGCGTCTTTGAAGTGACCGAAGTGGCTCTGGCAGCGAACTAGGGTTTTCCCTATAATCGCGTCAACGCACTCATTTTTGGAGTTCCGAATGTTTACCGCACTTACCTGTCTTGCCGCCGTGGCGGCCGTCGTAGTTTCCGGCTACGTCACCACCAAGAAGATCGACGGACTTTATTGACGCAAGACACCCAGTTGTCTCCTCCATCGTCCTTCGATGGATTTAGCCCCCGCACAGTAATGTGAGGGGGCTTTTTTCTGGGCGCCAGTCTCACAGACTCAGCGCCTGGCGAGATAGAGGGCGATGATCGCCAGCACCAGAACGACCATGGCGATAGCCCATCGACTCATGGAAAAGCCCGCCCGTGTCCGGTGCGAGCGGTAGTTTTCAAGCCGCGCCGGGAGAGTGCGAACATCCTCCATGCTGTAAGGCTCGAACCTTTCGTCGTGCTCGACCGCCTCCAGAACGCGCTGCAGGGCGGCGGCGTCTTCCTGATGGCGCTCGAGGTCCGACTTCCGGCCTTGGGCTCGTTGGACGTGCGCGAGGAATTGCGAGCCATCCGGCGTCAGCCCGATGTCTTCGCCGTGGATCGCCAACACCCCGGCCTCAATCAACGCCTCGACACCGCGACGGACCGCGGGACGCTCGCTGACCGGTATGGTGGCCTGAAGGCCCGTCCGCGATGTGCGGTTGGCACCGGACGCGCACCTGTTTCGAACGAGCTGCGCGAGCACGCCAGCAAACATCGTGCGGTCGGTCAGTGCATTGGCCATGCGGTTCCCCTCCTGCTTGTTGTCGCGAAGCGGGCTCTTCCCAGGCGACGCGCAATGTGCAGCATGAGGCCGTGCCGCGCCGTTTGGGATCGGGAATGCCCGAAGGAGCAACTCAGCGGTAGCCGCTTTCGTTCGAGTTATGAATGATCCAGATCAGGTTCCCGCTCGAAAAATCTCCCATGCCACCGCCGGCAAAGATCAAGCGGCCCTGGCCTTTGTAGGTCAGCTCGAACCGATGCCGATCGCCCCCGAAGTAGAACGGGATCCAGGCCTTGCCCGTCATGTAGGCGCCCTGGTCGGTCGGAGGGCCGGCGATGTCCATGGCCTGGCGCACGGACATTCCGATCTGCAACTGCGTGAACTTCGAGTTCTTGGCCGGATTGCCGGTGATCTCTCCTTCGTAGTCGTTGATGCCCTTGACGGTGCGACCGCTGCCGGATTCGATCTTCGACGAGTCGATCACGTTGCCTTGCGCGTCCATGCCGGGGCGCGCTCCCTTCGCCGCGGCTGCCGGAGCCGGGGCGGGAGCGGGTGCCGCCGCAACCGCGGCGGGTGCCGGCGCTGCAGCAATCACGGGGGCTCCGGCTTCGGGCACGCAGCGATCGAGATCCACGGCAATGATGTCCGGCCCGGAGCGGTACGCGTACTTCAAGATCTTGGCAGTGACTTCGCCGCCCTGGAAGCCGGCCGGCATGTTCCTGCAGAAGAAGTACCAGTCGTCCGAACCTTGCACGGTGAAAGCCGTGCCGGACACACGATCGGTGTCCGTGCTTTTCGCCAGCTCCAAGGTGACGGTCTTTCCTGCAAGGCGTCGCGCGGCCGCCTTGTCACTGCCGGCGGCGCGAGCGGCCTTTCTGATGTCGTCGTACGTCATTGGCGCGGGGCCCTTGCGAGTGCTTCTGGATGCCGAAGCGTCGGGCTTTGACGGCGCAGTCGCGACGGGCGCGGGGGCCGGCGCAGGTGCGGGGGAGGCAGCAGCAGCGGCGGAGTCGGACGACTCGGCAGTCTTCTTGGGCTGCATCGCGCAGCCTGCGGCCAATATGGAAATCGCTGCGGCTACGGCGCATGCTGTCGAAGGGAACCTCAATTTCACGGACGAACTCCTTGTTACAGAGTTCGGATTATTGACGCACTTTTTCAACGCCGAAGCCCGTACGGACAAGGCGGGTGGTCGCTCAGAACAAGGTTGCGAAGCGAATAACAAAGTTGCTAACTGTCGGCGGTGTAGAGGAACAAAGATGCGAAGTCACGCTTTAGGGCCGATTGAGCAGCATCATGAACTGCGGGCTCTCGCCATCGCGCGCCCGTCGGGAATGCGGGGGCAGTTTTGTCGTGTCGCCTGACACCGGCCACGTACGGCGACGTCACGTCAATCTTCGGACAGTGCAAACAAGTCGGCCTGCGCCTCAACGTATCGCTCGACCGGACAGCTTCCGTCCGGTAGGAGGAGCGCGCTGGCGCGGTCCGAGCGTTCTCGGAGCCACTTTGCATACGCGGGTGCCCCGGGGAATCGTCTCTCAAGGTCGCCCTCGTCTTCAAGGAACTCTTCGAAGTCGGGGTCATTGAATCCAAGGTTCCAGCGCAGCCGAAAGCATTCGTGCGCTACCCCAAGAAGGATTTCGTACCCCCGAAGTAGCCCTGGTGCCGCGGCTAGTACTAGCGCGGCTGCCGCGCAAGGGACCTCCCCGGCCCAGACCGTGCCTTTTGCGTCCACAAGCTGGAAGTGTCCTGCATGGGTATCGTCGACTCGGTATCGGAGCGTGTGAGGCAGCTTGGGGTAGTTGTTGGAGCTCATAGTCGTTTGAAAGTAGTTGAAGGTGGGCTATGTAGCTCGCACGTTTAGCCTCGGTGCTGCATCGGGCGCAGCAGAAGGTCGCCTGCTCCGCACTAGGTAGCGGAAGTTCACGGAGACCCGCTAAGGCACGCTTCTGCTGAATGGGAAGGCAATCGACATCGCCGGCTGCGGCGGCTCCGTCGTCGGGGGCAGGGGGGGCTCCGTCATCGTCGGCAGCGTCGCATTGCCCGGCGCGTAGGGCTCGATGTCGTAGGCGTAGAGCTTGACACTCGTCCCCTCCTTGGGACTCTCCGCCTGCATGGCGACGAACCCGCCAACGGACGCCTGCCGCTGACTGATGGCGTTCCCGGCGTCCCTGTTCGGCGTCTCGCCATCGGCCACTTCCTTCAGAACATAGTGTTGCTTGGCTCCGCCCCTGTCGGTATACAGGAACATCTTCATCTCGCCGGTCTTCGGGTCGATGGGCGTGTTGAACCATACCGCCTGATCAAGCGCTCTATCAGCGATCTGCGAACCCTCTTGGCCATTCGTCTGCCGCGTGATCAGCGAATGCTTACCCGCCACGACGGTGCCATTCGCTCCGTTGCCTCTGAACACGACATGCGGGTAGGCATTGGTGCCATGGATGAAGCTCTGCATCGTGTGCCCTTCCTGAGCCGCGTACGGTCCTGCGGCAGGGCTCTTCGCCTCCTCGAAGACGAACTTGAGGTTGTCCTGAGCCAGAGCGGGTTCACTCGCGGGCGCATTCAAATTGCGCAATGGCACAAGGGTGTTGCCACGGACGATGACAGGCGTGCGCGATAGCGATTCCGGTGAAGCCGTCGTCGCGGGCTTGCTTCTGTTGGTCAAAGCAGCGGCCTGCGTCTGTCCGTTGAGAGTCGACTCCCCAGACACGACCATGTACGTCCTCCCGGGCTCCAATCTCGTGACGAGTCGCCAGGCTTTCTCCGTCCCCGCATGCTTTTGCAACCGCAATCCAAACGGGTTGGCAACCGGGTCTCGTGGTGACAGGATGAGCGTACTGTGGCCATGTTTGGGCACAGCCTTCGTTTCCGTGACGCCGGACGCTCTCGCCATGCCGTCGCTCCCATAGGAGGTCTTGTACTGTTTGAAATGGGTCACGCCGTCACTGAAGCGAACTTCCGCATAGGACAGGGGTGCTCCCAGCGCGTTGGCGGCGTCCATCCATCCGACGGTCATCTTGCCAAAGGACAGTACGAACGTCGCCGTGTTCTCCACAGGGGAAGTTGCCGGT
This sequence comes from Variovorax sp. 01N429, assembly GCF_056399425.1. NCBI lineage: Bacteria > Pseudomonadati > Pseudomonadota > Betaproteobacteria > Burkholderiales > Comamonadaceae > Variovorax > Variovorax sp. 01N429. The sequence goes on from NZ_JBFTRG010000004.1 coordinate 456,114, forward strand.
GCGGGACCCCTCGCGGTCACCGTCACATGGCAGGGGCTCCCGGGAATCACGGCGCAGTCGGGCGGGTTGAATTTCATGCTCTCAACGGCAAACCCCGCGGGCAGGGAGACGTTGCCAGCGGTGAAGACGACGTTCTTCGTTTCGACCGGCACGTTGATGTCAAGCATCGCGTGAGCGTTCTTGCCGCCCCAGGTCCTGGCTTTGAAAGTTTCTCCGCCATAGCTGAAGGTCGCGGTCACCCCGTGCGCCGGCAAGCCCGCATCGATGAGGTACTGCTCCGGGTTTGTCGTGGCCCAGTACGCCTCCTTTGGTTTACCGACGGCCGACCACGGATACCCGTTGGTGTGATAGCCCGGGTCCGTCATCCCCCACCAGGTAACCCGGTGCACGCCCCCTTTGTACTCGGGGTGACTTCCTCCCGGTCCGGCGGCGTACTCCTTGAGCAGGCTGAAAAGTTTCGCGTACTGGATGCCCTGCTCCATGAACAGGGCGTCCATTTCAGGACCATTCTGAATCCGTTCGCCTTTGTCCAGACCCAGAGCTGGCGCGAGATCCAGTTCGGTCAGATCGACATTCGCTCCGGTTTCCAGATAGGTCTTGAGGGTCCTCTCGAAGGCGTCCAGATTGAGCCTCATGTCCCAGTGCCCCTGTGTACCGATGACGTCGACCAGCGGCCTGGGGTTTCCCTTGGCATCCAGAAGTATTCGGCCCTTGCGTACGGCCGATTCAGCCGCGTACCGTTCATTGAATTCCTTGACCATCGCAGCGATCGCGGTGGCCTTGGAGGCTCGCTCGTTGTCGTTGAAGTCGTTGTAGTTCAGGATCGCCGTCGTGTTTTGGCGTGCGTAGTAGAAGGCGTCATACAGGTAGTCCCAGCTTTTCCCACCTTTGGAGTAGGCCTGGGCCCATCGAGATGGCCGCTCCTCGGGGCTGTAACCGGTTCGGAGGGCGTTCCTCCAGTCGGCAGGGTTGTCCGGGTTGTCTTTGAAAGCTTCGTTGACGACGTCCCAGGCGTAGACCTTGAAGGGTTCCCGATCGAAATGGCCGGCAACGGTCCGGACGTAATACTCCAGATTCGTCTTTGCCGTTGCGTAGTCCCAGGGAGTTTCCCATCCGCCAGTCGAGGTCAGGACATTGGGGGCGGGCCATTGGGCCGACTGGTTGTGCCAGAGCAGCACGTGCCCATTGACCTTCACGTCCCGCGAATTGGCCGCGGCGATGTCAGCGTTGATGCCCGAAGTCAAATTGGTGAGGAAATCCGGGTTTGGATTGCTGATCCCGCCATTCCAGAATTCCGGCTTCATCGCGTTGCCGGGCGTCACGGAGTTGAAATGTTTCACGGTCATGGCGGCGACCGAGTTTTCACCCGGAACCACGTCGACGCCAAAGTTGCGTGCGCTGAGATTGGTGCTGCCGATCAGGAAGTAGTTCTTGTATACGTCTTTCAGCGCCGGCCAATCGGCAGGGTTCGCAGGCCGCTCAGCTGCCAAGGCGCCATTCGCAATCAGAAGTCCGATTGGCAGAGCAATCAAGATGCTCTTCAAGCCAAGTCTGCTGAACATGACCCAACCTTTCAATGATTCCGACGCCGAAGCGGGGCGGGTCAATGCGGCCGGCAGCGCAGTCGCCAAGCCTAATGATCTGATTTTCATGATGTCTCCGGAATGGGAATATGCAGGGTGCAGCGACCTTGCCGCGACGCGCCGGCTCTCTGCGGAGCCGTACTTGATGGACCCGTAGGCTAGGTGACGGCCCCCTGCCGGTCCACTGACTTTTTCGCTAGCATCCATTCCAAATGCTGATGACTTCAGGCAAAACCTCGGGGAGATCCCTCATCCTGGCGCAAGTCTCGCGTCTGCGTTTCCGGCATCTCCAGTTCCTCGACATCCTGGGAAAGACGCGCAATTTGCGCCTGACTGCCGAGCAGATGTACATCACGCAGCCGGCAGCCACCAAGGTGTTGATGGACATCGAGGAAATGCTGGAAGCGCGCTTGTTCGATCGCCTGCCGCGCGGCATGCAACCGAATGAGCTGGGACTCTTCACCTTGCGTTATGCGCACTCGGCACTGGACGGCCACCGCAAGTTCCTGGACGAGTTCAGCACCTTGAAACAGGGTGGGCACGGCCATTTGTCGATCGGCGCCATCTCGGGTGCGGCGGCCCATCTGCTGATTGCCGCGGTGGCCGAGCTACAGCGCCTGCGGCCGCTGCTGGTGGTGAAGGTGCTGGAACAGAGCAGCGACCAGCTGATCGTGTGGCTGGCCGAGCGCAAGATCGATGTGATGATCGGCCGTTTCATCGACGAATCTCAGCGCGACCAGTTCCACTACGAAAACCTGAGCGGTGAAAGATTGCAGGTCACCGCAGGCGTGCACCATCCGCTGTGCGGACAGCATGCCCCCGGGCTGAGGGAACTGTCGAACTGGCCGTGGATTCTTTATCCGACATCCACTGCGCTGCGCAAGGTGTCGGATGACATCTTCAGTGGCACAGGCCTGTCGCTCACCTCGGGCATCATCGAGACGCCGTCGTTTCTGTTCGCGCTGGAGCTGATGCAGAGCACGACCATGCTGTCGCTGCAACCTGCCGCGCTGGTGGACAAGTATGTACGGCGCGGGCTGCTGACGCGCATCGCGGTCGAGCTCCCCAACCGCATGCCCGACTTCGGCCTGATTACGCCGCAAGGCGAGCCCCCCAGCACGGCTGTGCTGGCGTTCATGGACGTGATCCGCAACATGGCTGACCACAAGGCTGAAGCGGCACTGGCAGACAGAGCGACGCCCGGTGCCAGGTCTGAGCCACGGGGTCGCGCGTCTTCTCGCTGTTGACGAGACGGTCGAGGCCCAGCGGGTTGCTCAATGAACGCTTGCCCATGAACATCCAGGAAGCTCTGCTCTCCGACGCGCCAATGATTGCGTCCGTCCTGCAAGAGGCAGCCGAGTGGCTCGCCGGCGACGGTAGAGCTCTTTGGTCAGCAGGCGAAGTTGGTCAAGAACGCGTTTTTCGGGACGTGAGCAAAGGGCTCTTTCATGTTGCCCGTCAAGGCGACAGCTTGGCTGGTGTCATGAAGTTCGAGTTGGAGGATGCCTATTTTTGGCCCGAGGTCCTTCCGGGCACGTCGGCCTTCGTTCACAAGCTCGCCATACGCCGAGCGTGGGCGAAAAGGGGCGTCTCGACCGAGCTGCTGTCCTATGCCCGATCTCGAACCCGGGAGCTCGGACGTGCCGGGCAACATGACCTGCAGCGGGAAAACGCGAGGTGAAGAGGTGAAAGTGCTGCTGGTTGACGGCTCCGTGGCAATTCAGAAGAGCTTCGGCGCGCTGCTGCAGGCAGCACCGGGGGTCACGGTCATCGGCTATGCGGGGGACGTGGCCAGCGCGCTGGCATCCATCGCTTCGAACCCTCCGGACCTTGTCGTGGTGGACGCAAAGTTGCGCGGAAACGACCGCGGAATCGATCTATTGCGTCACGTCAGGCAGCACCATCCGGACATCGAGGTGGTCGTGCTTTCCCACCTCGGCTGGGCCTCCATGCGCAAGAGCCACATCGATGCCGGCGCCCTTGCGTACTTCGACAAGGCAATCGAATTCCAGCAGGCGCGCGACTACATCGCTGACCTTGCGAACGCCCACGCCGCCGGGGCGCCCGGCCCCAACAGGCAGTTGAACTGAGAAGCTGGGCATCACCCACCATCCGAGAGACGAGTTTTCGGCGGACAGTCGGTTGGTCCACTCGCAATGGGGACGCCGCGTCCGGCTACAGTCGGCCCTCGCTGTGTGGAAAGAGGCAGCGCACTCGAAGCCATGAACCTATACGCCGCCATGAGATACACAGGGCCGGGGAGCCTCTCAGACGTGTTCGCGAACGACGAGCCCGGTTTCAATGCGGCATGGGGTGCCAGGCAGCAGGCTGCATGCGGCCAAGACCAAGACCAAGACCAAGCATTGGCGCCAACTCCCCGGCAACAACATCGGGCGTTAGAAAGAGAGTGAGGAAGTATGAATCTCCACCCTGACGGGTCCGACCCGGGAGGCCCGTTGGCGCCCGCCGATTGGACGATGACCATCGATTCCGAGGACCAAGGCGAAACGGTTCACTACTTTGCCGACGTTTGCCGTGATGGCGAGCGGATATGCCGATTGGCCCTGACCGGCGTTGCAGCATCCAAGCAGGATGCCCACAGCCGTTTGGCGCTCAAAGCACGTCTCTGGATTGCTGACTACTTGTCGCGCCCGCACTCGGGCAATACAGAGTTCGGCGCTCCGCTGTAAGCAAGGCGCCGGACGCCTGAGTTCGAACGGAACAGGCTGGTTTGTCGGGTTCAGCGATTGGACCAAGAGCCCGCCGGGCCACCTTCGCCATGTCGCGGCCGAAGAGCTTGCCGCTGGTCTGTGCATCAAGTGGTTCTCCCATCTGGCGGGGCATCCGACTCGCGCGCGGATCTTAAGGTGCCGCCTGGAGCCGCAGAAAAATCTTCACTCGAAAGTGTGCGCTTCGCCACAACCTCCACTGATGGCCGCCTGCGAGCGGACTCCAAGTGCGTCGAGCGATGTTGCGCCGCGTCAAGCCCTACGGCGAGAGCAACACCGGCCGCGAGGATTTGCACGACTGTCCGAGCTATCGCGCTCGGTGATTGCTGCCACTAGACGGCGCGACCGTACTCCTAGGTAGCCCTTGAGCTCAAGGGCTCAGATCGGCTGCGGATTCAACCGGTCGATGCAACACATTCGCTGAACATCTCAGCCGGTGTATGGAAACCGAGCGTCTTGCGCGGCCTCTCGTTCAATTGTCTCGCGATCGCGTTGAGTTGAAGCTGTGAGAACCCTGAGATGTCCATGCCCTTG